>NZ_OY808998.1:612559-918838 GCF_963681195.1 Vibrio sp. 16 | reverse complement strand
GCAGAGCCCGTTGCGTACTTTACTGGTTGGTATGAAACGCCGTTAAATGTCGAGCCATATTCTGAAGAAGCAGTACGTGTGGCATTGGGCGCGACCATGTTCCACTGGGGCTTACACCCTTGGGCAATCTACGCAGTGGTTGCCTTAGCCATGGCATTCTTTGCCTTCAACAAGGGCTTACCACTCTCCATCCGCTCGGTGTTTTACCCACTACTGGGTGACCGTACTTGGGGTTGGTTTGGCCATATCATCGATATTCTAGCCGTACTCGCGACTCTATTTGGTCTTGCGACCTCTCTAGGTCTTGGCGCTCAACAAGCAGCGAGCGGTATTGGTCATGTATTTGGCTTTGAAACTGGCCTTGGCCTGCAATTAGGTGTAATTGCGTTTGTCACGTCACTGGCGGTTGTCTCTGTGGTCCGCGGTATCGATGGCGGAGTAAAAGTCCTCAGCAACACCAACTTGATTGTCGCTTTTGCCCTACTGATGTTTGTAATTTTGGCAGGTTTAGCCGCTGCACTGGGCTCAATTCCAGATACCTTGATTGGCTATGCGGAGAATGTCATTGCCCTGAGTACCCCTCATGGCCGTGAAGACGAAGCTTGGATGCATGGTTGGACCGTATTTTACTGGGCTTGGTGGATCTCTTGGTCACCATGTGTCGGTATGTTCATCGCTCGCGTGTCAAAAGGTCGTACCGTACGTGAGTTCATTACGGCGGTAATCTTAATCCCAACCAGCATTACGCTAATTTGGATGTCGGCGTTTGGCGGTATTGCCATTGAACAGGTGATCAGCAAAGTGGGCGAACTCGGTGAAAACGGGCTCAGTGACATCACCCTTTCACTCTTCTACGCGTATGAAGCGATGCCAATGAGTGAGATCTTATCGGTGATTTCGATTGTGTTGATCATGGTGTTCTTTATCACTTCTTCAGACTCTGCATCACTGGTTGTTGATAGCATCACCTCTGGTGGTAAAGTTGATGCCCCTGTACCACAGCGTATCTTCTGGGCTTCCATCGAAGGTGCTATTGCCGCAGTACTACTGTGGGTTGGCGGTACCGAAGCGATTCAAGCACTTCAAGCTGGTACTATCTCGACGGGCTTACCGTTCACCGTGATCTTATTGGTCATGTGTGTCAGCTTAGTGATGGGGATGCGAACTGAAATGCAGCATCACAAATTAAGCTACGCGTAGTAGAATCAACAAGGCCTGCGATTGCAGGCCTTTTTATTGTTAGTCTCGCGGTTTTTGACACTCTTTTTTATCTTTGGTTAAGTTAGCCAGCGCTCTTGCTTCTATGTTTTCCGAGTCCTGATAAACCTCAAACGCATCACCATTTTTATACCCCGTCAGATGCATGATTGACTGCAGCGCACAGGTGAAAAATGCCATCACTGCAATAATGAACATCACGACACCGCCCACCTCTAACTGCATCATCAACAGCGCGAACCCAAACACAGCCGCCGCAACAATCGCTTTGTTTTTACTATTCATACCACTCCCTAACAACAACGAGCCTTTTGATTGATGGTACAAATAGTGAATCACGCATAGTTTGAGTAAACACTCAGATGCTCATTGAGTTAATAACAGTTGGCTCAAAAAGCCCCCACAGACTTGTAGAGGCTTCACCCAGATCCAAAAGCAGTGCTAAGACAGTTTGAAAGTTAGAGTTTCAATTTCTGCCCCCGGTTTGACGAAATCTATCGACAGATGGTACTGGCCTTTTTCCAGTTGAATCTGAAGGCCATCAACACACACTGACTCCCCACCTGTGCCATTAATTGCCAAACTCATACTGAACTCATCATCAATGTAAAGGCTGCATGAGGACTGAGCCAACGCATCTCGCGAGTACTTCATCACCGCTTGGCATTGGTAAATACCCGCCTGTTCGACCACAATATCCAACTCGATATTCTGTGAGGCGCCGAGCTCCATCGGTACATCGACTGGATGCGCGGTCGTTATCTCCGTCTGTGTTTTGGCTTTAAAGCGTTTGATGGGCTCATAAGCGGTAAGCGGCCTTTCCATCACCGGCGCGTTCAGGATAAAGCGACAAATGTTCATCGCACTGCGTTGCAACTCTGCAAGGGTTAAGGCTCCCGACTCCAGTGCTGCAAGGGTGTCATCTTCCATGGCATTGCGCTGCGCCCCATCATTCTCAACCACCATATAGAGATCGTTTTGCGCACGCAGCATGTAGGAAGTGTAGGTTTTTGACTCCTCTCCCGCCGAGATTGGATTGTTCATCTTCGCCCACCAGTCGGTCATCACAATGCCGCTAAATCCCCACTCTTCGCGTAGCAAGGTGGTATTAAGGTCGTAGTTTGAGGCAGCCCAATGGCCGTTGACTGGGTTATAGGAGGTCATGATTGTCGACGCTTTACCCAGTTTCACCGCCATCTCAAACGGTTTGACGTGAACTTCACGCAAGGCTCGCTCAGACATCACGCTGTCCACGTCTACCCTAGCCGTTTCTTGATCGTTCGCCGCATAGTGCTTAATCGTTCCTGACACGCCCGCTTGGTGTAAACCTAGCGTTTGAGCCGATGCCATCATGCCCGTCAAAAATGGATCCTCAGAGAAATACTCAAAGTTGCGACCATTTAATGGGTGGCGATGAATATTGATCCCAGGGCCAAGCAAGGTATCAATCTGATTGGCACGCAACTCTTGACCAATGAGATTGAACAGTTGTTGGTTAAGCTCTCGGTTCCATGTACAGCCTAGCAATGTCCCGATTGGAACTTGCGTTGCTTTGTGTCCACTGTCCATGCGGATACCGGAAGGCCCATCGGCAGCCGCGGCAATAGGAATACCAAATTCGAACAGACTGTCACACACGCCACCAAATGCGGCCGCCGTGCCTGGGGTCACCTTAGGACTGCACATACCTTCGCCACGCACCAGAATTGCCATTTGTTCCGCCGATAATTGACCAACAAACGCCTCTAACGATGCCTTACCTGATTTAACGTCACCCAGTTTTAAGCCCACGTCTCCCGTTTGCGCGATCTCACGCGGCTGATTGGCTTCTATGCGCTCTCGCATACAAACAGTTCGCTTTGGCGCCACTTCATAGCGAGTCTCATAGACCGCGTGCTCATTCATTTGACCCGGTTTTAATCGCTCAATAGGCTCTATAGGCGCACAGACTTCCTGTAATTGCTCAATCACCAATAAAGTGGTCAAACGCCAAGTCTCATCAATGGGCTGCGCTTGGCGTACGCTGCCACCAAGATAGAAACGATACTCGCCTTCTTCGAGCAAATAACAACTCTTGTGACCCGTTACCCCACTATCGTCATACGATGCGAGTCGATCAATGGGAACCACCAGGTGGAGCACTTGCGACGTGTGAGGAGCCAGCTTGAGTGTTTTATCAAAGGCGATCAAAGCGCGCGCAGGTTTACCCAACTTGCCTTGAGGCGCCTCTACATAGAGCTGAACAACCTCTTTCGCCGAGAAACGATCACCTGTATTGGTGACTTCAATATCGACATGTAACGCTGCTTTTGCCCCCTCCCCCTCAACACGGAAATCAAGCACCCGCTTAGCAAATTCGCTGTATGACAGACCAAAGCCAAATTCGAATTGGACGTGTTGCGGCGCAAAAGTTTCAAAGTAGCGATACCCAACATAGATATCTTCTTGATAGACATTACGCCGCTTGTCGCCAAAATTAGCGGAAGATGGATAGTGCTCAAGCTGGTAGGCAATGGTATCTGTCAATCGACCACTGGGTGATTCGGTACCGGATAAAACATCAGCCAGCGCATCTCCAGCTTCCATACCCGCAGCCCAACTGAACATCACCGCTTTGATAGACTCATACCCCTCTAGCGTCTCCAGCCAAGACATATCCATAATGTTGGTCACGTTCATCACGACAATCACGCAATCAAAATGTCGACACACTTCGACGAGCATCTGAGTTTCTTGGGAGGTCAATCGATAGCTGCCCGGCTGGTCGTCATTATCTTGATCTTCGCCCGCCGTTCGACCAATAAACACAATCGCCTTAGTCGAGTTTTGTGCCGCCTCGCTCACTAAAGTTGAAGTGACGGGCATCTCTTCTTGAAACCAAGGCTCTGCCGCCCAACCGCCACCGCCGTCGTCAAAAGGATGCGCGTCAACCCAACGTCGATACGTTGCCGCTAACTCTGCATTAAGGGTGATGGCAGGGTGTGCCTCTAACCCGTCGAGCGCACTGATTGCGTACGGCACATTCACCGCACCGCCAGAGCCAGTGCCGCTTCGATAGGTGTCGATTTGGCAGCGACCAAACAACGACACCACATCATTGTCAGAAAGCGGTAACGCATGCTGTTCATTTTTAAGCAAGACAATTCCCTCTGTCGCCGCCTGACGACTGACAGGAACTAAGTTCTGTTGCGCGGATTGAATCTGTTTGTTTCGCATAATGGACCACATGATTGAATGATGAATACCTTGTGAGTCACCCAATGTGAGTGACTCACTGTGCTTCTTATACAAAGCATAGTATGCTGACCGCGTTCGCTTATCTCCTAACAAAGCGACACAAATAAGGAAATTAACGACATGGCAATCCGATATAGACTTAGCTCACACCAACGGCACCAACACCTAAGTTTTGCCTTTGTCGATGGCGACCATCAGTCCGATTTCGCCCTGCATCAACATGACTTTTCTGAACTTTTTCTTGTGGTTGAGGGAAGTGGCAAACACTTGGTGGCAAACTACCAATATCCGCTCACTGCGGGGGATGTATTTGTTATAAAGGGCGAAACAGAACACGGTTTTAAAGACGTCAAGGATCTCAAGCTGATTAACTTGATGTTTGATGCCAACGCCCCTTTCTTCGAGCTTCCTTCCATGCGTGCTCTTTCGGGATACCAGGCGCTGTTCAACATTGAGCCTTTGGCGCGGCAAACAACTGACTATCAAGCCAAGTTGACCCTCTCCCAAGCTCAGCTGACGGATATCAAACACCTTCTTGAATCGATCCGAGTCGAGTACGAAACAGGGCAAGCTGGCTTTGAAGTGATGATCAACAGCTTAATGCAGCAATTGATTATCACCTTGGCAAGGATCTACGCCGATCAGCAAGAGGCAGCGCCGAAACCGACACACGCGTTGAGCCGCGCAATGGTTTATATTGAGCAGCACTATACGTCTGGGGAGGTCTCTCCTGAGCATATTGCTCATGCCGCATTCATCAGCCAGCGTCAGTTGGAGAGGCTTTTCAAACAGTATTTAAACAGCTCCCCCAACCAGTACGTCCGCCAACTGCAAATGTCCTACGCCCATAAGCTGATTACGGAAGAGAAACTCACCTCGGTGCAACAGATTGCCGAACAATCTGGGTTTCATGACAGCAACTACTTCTCAAAATGCTACAAGCAGCGCTTTCATCTCACCCCGCGTGAAGAAATAAAAAAAGCCGCTACCATGAGCGGCTAAGTGAGCGTTAGGAGCAGTCCCTAAGTCTTCAGAACGTGTTTGCCTGAACAGTTGCAACACGAAAAAGGATAGTATGAAAAAGGAAGGCATCCTGTTCTTGGCCACAAGACGCCTTCAACATTTGCGCTCGTCAGTGTGTTACCACCACATATCCGCTTGGATACCCACAATAAAGTCGCCATCTTTGCCATTGCCGTCACGGTCTTGTCCGTCAAGGTATGACGCTAGGAAGCGGATTTCTGGATTAGGACCAAAGCCTGAGCTGACGACCATGGTTGGTGCGATAGTTAACTTGTAATCGTAAGAATCGGCTTTTTCGCCATTACGATCTTCGTAGTTGAACATGTAGCCTGCTTCTGTTGCGATAAAGAAGTTGTCAGACACAGGGAAGGTAGGACGTACCATCGCTGACACCCAACCATCACTCGCGCCATTATCAAAGTCATTGTATTGAGTTTGTAGCGAGTGGAAGATGTTCACACCGTTATCGAAGAAATAGCCACCCCAAGCAAGCGCGCGGAAAGAAGTATCGTTGTCATCAACCGCTTTAACACATGAAGTGCCACAGCCCGATCCTGTGGTTAGCCAGCTTTGATAATCACTGCCTGGCTTGTAAGTATTGTATGTCGTAATCGTGCCACCTAGCAGGTTACCCGAGCCCAACCCTTTACCCGCTTGTGCGATGTACTTGGTAAAGCCTTTATCAGACAACCCAAATACCGAGTCGGTATGAACGATGGCTGTCATCTCGTAACCTTTTTCCGCAAAGGCCTCTTCACCCGCGCCAAAACCTAAATCAATCATGTTGTCTGGCATAAACTTCGCCATGGCATGCAGCTCGACGCTACCCAAGTTCACGCCAGCGTGGAACGCGTGCATGATGTTGTTGCCATCACCCCAAAAGCCGGTATCGCCAGAGTCATCACTCGCGATGTAAGCGAAATCCCATTTGTTGCCACCTAGCTCCACACCTTCGATGCCCACACCCGTACCCGACATATCGGTGTAGAAAAAGTCGGTCATAAAGATGTAGTTATCTTTGCCGTAGAATCGTTTACCGCCCCATACAACGCCGGTATCGAAGACACCTTCAAACTCAACAAAAGTTTCCGCCATACCAATTTCGCTGTTGGTGGCATCGGCGTTTGCGCCTAACTGGTTAGTCGCGTATTGCGCGTTATCCGCAGCAGCGCGGGTTTTGATTCGGATCTGCTGGCCCGCATCGTTGACAAAGTTCTTTTGCAGTGCCAATTCAAAGTGGCTATCAGATTCTACGCCTAATCGACCTAAACGCTCTTTCGATGCAGGGAACTTAGCACGCTTGAAGTCATCATTTTTGCTGTAAAGGACACCCGCACGGAAATAACCGTGAAATTCGAATCCTTCGGATTTTTCTGCTAACGCAGGTAGTGAGGTGACTCCAGTCGTCGCGATAAGGCAAGCAAGAGTAATCTTAGACAGTTTCATAGTAACTCCATGTTATTCCGCGCCAAAGAAAGCGCTTTCTTTTGTTTTGATATAAAAATCCAAAAATAAGCAGCATTCAAAAGCGTAGGGCATTCAATAGAGCGATATAGACTCAAATGAAGACAGAGTTGCTATTCATGTTTGGATTGAGGACAGAATACCCACCCACACCCCCTACAAAAAGTTATTCATATCACAAAGAAAACGCTTTCTTTTAAGATCGATCACAAATTCCAATCTGATGATAAGAAGCTCAGGAACAAAAATACCGCGCATCAGGCGCGGTATTTTACGGGTTGGTTGAAGAGCCAAGCAGCGATTACTTGGTCATTCGGATGTTATCCAGCAATATGCTCATTTCTCCGGTCGGCTCAAATACCAGCAAGTTATTGATGTTGGCGGGATCGGCGCTACCGGAAACATAGCGGTTGCCCCCTGCAATGATATCGGCAACAGGGATTGAGATGGTTTGCCAATCGCTCGTCCCATCGAGAGGAACCGTGATATCACTGGTCGCAGGCCAACCACTGTCCATCTTCACGACCAACTCCACACCAACACCGATGCTCTCCACTTTAACGTCAAAGCTCAGTACCCCAGATTCTAACCAAGACGACAAATCGGTCTTTGGTGAGCGGAAGTAGAGGTTGCCTCCACCATTGAGTTTCGAGATAGACAGCACCTTGCCTCGACTCGGCTCATCAACCTCCGCGTGTTCCACAATATCGGTCGGGTCATAACTGCCATAAGCTAAGCTGGTGTTGAGTGAGTCTTCAAATATTATCAACTCGGGTCCATTCGCATAGCTGTCATCTTGAACCAAAATAGCAGGTGGCTGATTTCCTTTTACCAAGGTGGCGTTTTCTGAAGTGGCCGCGCAGCCCTTCCCTTTCCAGCGGTCAACTGAGCAGCGGTACACTTTGACATAATCAACCAACATGGTTTGCGGGAAAATGTCACTATTAACGCCTTTTTCATTCGCATTGGCCGCCCAAGAACCACCAACAGCGACATTGAGCAATAAGTGAAACTTCTCATTGAATGGCGCAAGCGTGTCGGCATTCACCAACTGCCCGTCTTGTTCATACTGAGCGTACCAACCTTCATGAGTTTGCGTTGCATAGTGAATGTTGTCTACATACCAACGAATTTCGCCCTCTTCCCATTCAATAGCGTAAGTATGGAAATCGTCGGCAGGGTTAATCCCATTCGGTAAGGTAACGCCCAACCCACTGTGCACGTTATCTGGCCACGCTTTACCGTAATGCAGTGTCGCATGAATTCGGTTTTCTCCGTCACCCGGTTTCGCGCCTGGCGCATCGGATTGAGTGTTCAGGTTGACCGCTTCAAGAATGTCGATCTCTCCCGAGGCGGCCCAAGTGCCATATTTGCTTTGTGTCGGCAGCATCCAAATCGCAGGCCACGTACCTTGCCCAGATGGCAGTTTGGCGCGAATCTCGAAACGACCATATTTTTGGTCACGCTTGCCTTTGGTTCTCAGCCTTGCCGATGTGTAGGGCAAGGTTTTCGTCGCGCCTCCCTTTACTCCGTCAGGGTTATCAGGTCCGGTAAATGACTCTTTGCGCGCCACAATATGAAGAAAACCGTCTTTAACAAAGGCGTTTTGCTCTCGGTCTGTGTAGCACTGTTGTTCATTGTTACCGCCGCCCCAGCAATTTTGCTCAAACGACCAGTAGCGAGGGTTAATACGCTCGCCATCAAAGTTATCTTGCCACGCAAGCTGCCATTTTTCGCTCGGCGTTATCGTCTCTTGCTTCAACGCCACTGGCTTTTTACCCGTGATAAATGACGCATCTGGGGTGTCTGTCGTACTGGCGCATCCCGCAATGAGCGAGCCCGCAATCGCAGTCAGCATAAGCTGAGTAATCGGTGTTTTATCCAACATAATTATCCTTTCTAACGTGCGATAGGACCCAAGCCCTATCGCCTAAAACATCATGGGGTGTTATTTCGAGTAGTAGACGTTGCTGACTTCGACCGTTACGCCATCTGGAATGTAGTTTTCTCCCGCTCCGTCCACTTCGCCAAGGAAGAACATCAATGCCACTACGGCGCTAAGGTCCATTTGCTCATAATTGGCAAGTTGTGACAGAGGAATGGAATAGCTTTGTGTCTCGGTAGAGATTGGGTACGCCGTATTCCCGCCCACTTGAACGAAGTGGTTAACGGTGCCAGATCCTGCTGTTTGCATACCCAGCTTGAACGTCACATCCGTTAGAGATTGCGTCGCTTTGATATCAAAATGTAAGCTGCCTTGTTCAAAGCCCGTCAGGTTGGCTTCAACGCTAGGCTGAACTCCCGCCCCCCACCAGCCAGGGAAGTTATCTGCGCCCCCTGTCACCATAATTGATGAGCCTGATTCGCTGAGATAGATTCCCGAATTCCCGCCCCACCAATAGAGATTGATTCCGTCAGCTAATGCGCTATCAATCACTGAATAACTGTCGCTATTCACTGGCGCTTCTTCGTAAGGTGGTAGCTGAGCATCGAGCATAAGAGCATCAAGGTTGCCTGCGTAAGTTTTGCTGATCGCAATCGGGTTTCCATCACCATCTTGACCGCGAGTCAAGCCATCAAAGGCTCCCTGATCAACCAAATCCCAAAGCAGGTACTTCGCTTGGCCATTCATATCGATCATGCCAAAGTGCTTTTCAGAATGGTTGGCATCGGCGTGTTCCCAACCCGCTTTCCACTGCTCATCAAAAGCTTCAAAGAAAAACAGTGAGGCACCAAACTCATTTGACCACTCTCTCAACCCGTTGTAATACAGTTTCTGTTTGTATTCGTCCGATGCCTTAGTTCCTGTCGCCCCAAACCCGTCACTCGACACGGTTGACCAACCGGTTTCACCGATATGAATCTGTTTCGTTGCATCAATGGCATTCACATTGTCTTGAACCATTTTGACCTGACTTAAGAAATGCGCTTGCGCTCTTTCCATGGCGGCCTCAAGCTGCTGTTGCTTTGGCAAGTCTTGTTCATCCAACGGTACCGCCCAAAAGTCGCCATTCCAGTGGGTATCATGAAATGGGTACGAATGGACCGAAACATAATCGACCGCTTCAATAAGTGCTTTATAGTCATCGCCAGCATAATCGCCTTGGCCCGCCCAAACGGCAAAGTTGTCCGAACTGGTAATCCAAACGTCCGCAGGAAGTTCATCAACCAAGTCGTCATAGCCCTTAGTAAAGTCAGCCGTTTTGAGAGCCTGAAGTTGATTCACATAGCCTGTTACCACAGTTGGGGAAACATGATAGTTTGCCCAATGGACCATAGATTCATTCCCTACAGCGAGCACTTTGATGATTTCGGGGTAGAGGTTGACCAGTTCAATCGCCTTGTCCATTTCCGCTTCGCTGGTTGCACTGCCTTGGGTTCTATCGATGTCACCACCCCCCCAAGCATTGACTGCATCGACCCAGATCCCCAACATGACAAACATTTTGAACCCTTCACGATAGTCCGGAGACGCGGGATTCATGAAAGCATCAATCGCAGCAAGGACTCGCTCGGTATCAATGAAATCTTGCGTGTGATAGGTACGAATCATCTTGATTCCCATCGCTTCCATTAACAGCAGATCTTCTTTTATCTCCTCAACAGACGGCGCATTGTCGCCACTGTCACGGACAGCTTTGCGAAATGATCCGTAAGAGATAGCCTGAAAATCCGGATTGCCTAGCAGAAAATCAGAGCCCGCAGCACGACTCGCGGCAGCGTCATAACCATAGATATTAGGATAAGGGGCAACAGGGGCAGGTTGAGCAGCAAGCGTCACTCGCTCAGTGTTATCAGGTGTCGAGCTCGATTCCTCCAACAGTTCTGAGTTACAGCCAGCAAGTAATAAAGGCAAACAGACCAGTAGAGCACTATTTTTAAGTTTGAATTTTTGCATAGGGTGCATTTCCATATCGTTCCACTATTTCATCATCTGATACAGGAAAGCGCTTTCTTGTAAATTTTGTTAAACACTCACCTGATGATATCCCGTTGTCATTCGACTGTCTTTGCTCAATACTACTGCGCTTAATTTGATCAATGACTTAGAAATAACATTGGAATATGGCGATTTTGCCAACAGAACACCCCTACATTACGAGATCCAAATCATATTGAAAGCGCTTTCTTTGGTTTGTGCTCACATTTATGGGGTAAAATGGAGATAAATGTAGAGTCCTCCAAGAAAAGCGAGTAAATAGTAAAACACCATGCACTCGTAAACGAATAACGACACCCTTTTTAAAAGAGTTAATGCCTTGATTACAATAAAAGAAGTCGCAGAGTTGGCCAAAGTTTCCCAAGCAACTGTCTCTCGTGCAATTAACAATCACCCGACTGTGAAAGAAGCGAACCGTAAGAAAGTGTTTGCTGCGATTGAGCAACTCGGATACAAGCCCAATGCATTTGCTCAGGCATTAGCATCCAGTCGTTCTAACAGCATCGGCATGCTTGTGGGCTCGTTAGATGGTCCCTTTTATGGTCCGTTAATGCACCACACGGAAGACACCATTCGCCGTAACAACAATCACTTGATTGTGACTAGCGGTCAGGAGTCTCACACCAAAGAGCGCGAGTCGATTGAATTTTTGCGCTCTAAACGCGTAGATGGCTTCATTTTGCACTCAGACAAACTGTCTGACGACGAACTCATAGAGGTGGTCAAAGAGACCCCTGCGACCATCATTTTGAATCGCTTTATCCCAGATATTGCTGATAACTGCATTTTTATCGACAACGAGTTGGGCGGCTATCTTGCAACCAAGCATTTACTCGACAAAGGCCATCAGAAAATCGCTTGTATTACGGGTCAACTCAGTAAAGGGGATAGCCGAGACCGACTGCAAGGCTATCGTCTAGCCCTTGCAGAAGCGGGGATCACCTATAATCCGTCCTATGTGATTGAAGGGCGATTTGACCATGATGGCAACCATGAGCGCACTCGACGCCTTTTGGATCGCGCCCCAGACATCACCGCGGTCTTTTGCCAAAACGATAATATTGCCCTTGCGGTGTATGACGTTGCCGCTGAACGCAACATCACCATTGGCAAAGACTTATCGGTGGTAGGCTTTGACAATGATTACCACAGCGCCCACATTCGCCCTAGATTGACAACCGTTAACTTCCCAGTCGAAGAGATGGGCAGGGAAGCGGCCAGAGGTGTGCTGGCGATTGTGCAAGACAACCCAGCGAATATGAAAAAGCAGCTTCAACCAGAGCTCATTGTTCGAGACTCTGTCGGCACGCTATAACCCCCGGAAATGATCGGGTCGTCATAGCGGTAGATAACCGATTCAATCAGAGCCGTCGTCCACTTAGAACTATCGTCGAGAAAAAGCGGATACACTCCGCTTTCTCACATGCCCATATTGGCTCACAGAGGCTCAGTCAACCGATACAGGTCCGCTTCAATAAGCGCCTCATAGCCTTCTGGCAGCATAGGATTGGTTAACGTCATCACCTGACGATGAGCCAAGTCTGCTTTTGCGATTGCTTCCCCATAGTGAGCGAAGAAATGCTCCGCCACCATTTGCTGTTTTTCCTGCCACTGTTGCCCTAAGCGCTCAGCTAACTGTGCCCCGTTTTTGTTCACATAAAACACAACTGGAAATGGATAATAGAGTGCCAGTGTCGGCTCGATGGCTAAATTACGCGTTTGCTGGTTACGGTCAGCCAAAATGTCATGAATTTCATTGACTCCGAGCGTCATAAAGTCGACCTCACCCTGCTCGATCCAACCCAGCATATCGTCCAACGAGCCGCGCTCAACAACATCAAACCCGTTGGCACGAAAAAGCTCAGCATCGACCCAAGTGGCAGGCACACCCACTCGTTTAGATTTCAATTGCGCTAATGTTAACTCTCGAAACTCGTCGATACGCTCACGAGCAACCACCATTAAACGCCAACCAAGCAGCCCTCGACAAAGTGGAATCTTCACTTCAATCAAGGGTTTTCCAGCAAACTTCTTGTTTCCGGCAATCGTCACCAGCGCATCCGCGCCATTGTCAAACACAGCGCCTTCATCTTCCGCAGCGGGAAAGTCGGTAAGGTCGTTATGTATTGGCTCTAATTCCTTGCTATCTGCGGCCAACAGCTCGAATAATTGATACTCATATTCTTGCCTAGCAGCAGACTTATTTCCGTTCCAAAAAGTGATCACGAGATTCCCCTAAGTGCACAACAGAAGTGCTAAGAATTTCCTTTTTGCCTCGACAAAGAAAGCGGTTTCTTTGATTTTGGTGAGATTTGTGAAGATCCGCAAATTTAACACATAGAAAAGAGTGATCGACATCTAAAAATATCGTTTATTTCACCCTGCCTGTTGTAACAAGCTAGCATAAAAACGCTCAAGGACACTAACAGTAAAAACGCAGAGTATCATTTTAAATTACTGATTGTATTGAATAATAAATCAAATCTCATTCTAATTTCATTATCTTGGCACAAAGCAATGATCTGTGATCCAAGGTCTATTTTGAACACAAAAGTTTGTATTCATGACTTCATGAAGCTAAAACAACCCAAAGAAAGCGCTTTCTTTTAAGAAAAAACGCTTCCGGGGGATGAATCAAACCAATAATGAAATAAGGACAATGTGATGCATAAGAAAACTCTGCTCGCGACCATTGCTGCCAGCATGCTGCTTTCAACGGCGGCTCAAGCGGAAGACATCAAGCAAGGTGGAACACTGACGGTTCCAATCATCAACACAGGCTTTGTGGAAAACTTCAACCCATACACTACCAAAGACCTGTACCACGGCATCATGTTTGAGCCACTTATGGTCTTCAACAATATGACAGGCGAAACAGACTTCCGCCTAGCCGAGTCTTTTGCCTACTCTGATGATCTAAAAACGATCACCCTAAAACTTAAAAAGGGCTTGAAATGGTCTGATGGTACGCCGTTAACTGCGCAAGACGTGGTCTACAGCTTCATGCTTACGAAAGAGGCGCCTGCCTTTGACCAAAAGGGGATTTGGTCGGGTAAGAACTTGCAAACCATCACAGCGACAGATGCAACCACGGTGGTTTTCGAGCTAGCGAAAGCCGATTCAACATTCGCTTGGAATCTAGAGCGTTACCACATTGTTCCAAAGCACATCTGGTCAAAAGTTGATGACCTCACCACGTTTACCAACCCTAACCCTGTTGGTAGCGGTCCAATGACGGTGGTGAAATACCTCAAACCTCAGCAAATGGAACTGTGTCGCAATCCAAATTACTACCTTGAAGGTCGTCCTTACTTAGATTGTGTCAACTTCCGCTCATACAACGACAACTCACAAATTCAACCTGCTTTGATCAAAGGCGAAATTGACTGGGGCTCCAACTTTATTGCCGACGTTGAGTCGACCTTCGTGGCTCAAGATAAAGCGAACAACCACTTCTGGTACCCAGCAAACGACGCGATCCACCTTTACGTAAACACCAAGCAAAAGCCATTTGATGATCTTCGTGTTCGTCAGGCGCTTTCAATGGCGCTAGACCGTGAAGCAATTGTTGATATCGCCGCGTACGGTTACCCAACCGCCAACTACAACCCAGGTGGCATCGCAGAGCTGTACAAAACGCACATTGATAAAAACGTGAACGACAAGTACGGCTACCTTACGCGCTACGACGCAGACAAAGCAAAAGCACTGCTTGATGAAGCAGGACTGGTCGATAAAAACGGCGATGGCTACCGCGACAATGCCGACGGCTCAGATATTTCTTTTGATATTGAAGTGGTGAACGGCTGGACCGACTGGATTCAAGTTGTGCAAATGGTCACCGAATACTTCGACGAGGTGGGCATTAAAGCCAATGTGAAGACGGTCGACTGGGCAGTGTATGACAAGAATCTTAAAGAGAGCAACTACACCATGTCGATTAACTGGTCGATGGTGGCAACCAACCCAATCTTAGCTTACCAAGAGTACTTCTCAACGTCGCGCATTGGTAAAACATGGCACGCGGGTCACGGCATTAACTCACCAGAGATCGACAAGCTGATCGACAGTTTCGGCAAGATTGGTGATGCCCAAGAACAAGAAGCGGTGATCTCTGAGTTGCAAGAATACACAGCTCAAAACATGCCATTTATCCCACTGTTCTCAAACCCGACATGGTTCCAATACAGCACCAAGAAAGTGGTGGGTTGGCCGAACGAAAAAGACCCATACGTTCAACCAGTTTGGTACGACGGCGGTAAGCGCGTGATTATTTTGAACAACTTACACCTTAAATAATCTCTCTCACTAGCAATTATAAGGAGCCTAAGTTGTTAGGCTCCTAGGTTAAAAGGTTCGTTATGTCGTTTTTAGTTCGCCGATTTGGCTTTTATTTCACCGCTTTTCTTATCGCCATATCCTTCAACTTTATGTTGCCAAGGTTAATGCCCGGAGATCCCGTGGATGCCTTGTTTGCTGCAGCTCAAGGTCGAATGGATCCTGCGCAAATGGACGCGGTGCGCGAAATGTATGGCTTTGTGGATGGCAACATCTTCGAGCAATACATCGCTTACATAAAAAGTGTTTTTACCCTCGATCTTGGCCCTTCCGTTCTGATGTTCCCTGTGAGTGTCTCTGAAGTGATCGCCAATGCCCTACCTTGGACCATGTTCTTAGCCTTGGGCTCTTTGATTGTCGCGCTTATCATCGGTGTCAGTATTGGTACTTATGCCTCTTACCGACGCGAAGGCTTTTTTGGTCAGGTAGTACCACCGGTTCTCGCGTTCATCAGTAACTTCCCTTACATCGTTACTGCGCTGCTGCTGTTTTACTTCTTTGGCTTAAAACTCGAGATGCTTCCCCTCGCCTACACCTATGACCCAGCACTCGACCCCGGCTTTACGTGGGAGTTTATCTCCAGTGTCGCGAAACACGCCGTATTACCCGTTGGTTCGATGGTGATCGTCGGAATCTCAACATGGGTGTTTAACATGCGTAACGCGATGATCAACGTCTTGGGCGAAGATTACGTCACCATGGCGGAAGCGAAAGGGTTAAGCAGCTACCGCGTCATGTCTCGCTATGCTGGACGCAATGCCATCCTTCCTGTCGCAACAGCCATTGCGATGGCGATTGGTTTCTCGTTTGCAGGCTCGATCATGACCGAAGTGGTATTTAACTACCAAGGGCTTGGCAACATCTTGCTAAAAGGCATTGTGGCGCGCGATTACCCACTTATTCAAGCCATTCTACTCATTCTGGTGTCAGCGGTTCTGACTGCGAATTTCATCGCTGATTTACTCTACGTTTGGCTCGATCCACGTATTTCGAATTAAGGTGCATCATGGACAAACTCATTAACACGACTTCATCGTCCGCCCACGCTTTGACAAAACGTGAATCAAAGTTTTCGTGGCGACGAATCAAGAAATCGCTCGGCAAAGTGTACGCTTTCTTTTATGGCAACCCACCAGCCATCATTGGCGGCCTGTTACTCTCTATTGTGTTGGCTGGCGCTATTTTTGCTCCAGTATTGGCCACGCATAACCCAGAAAAACGGGTCGCAAGACCACATGTCGCCCCCAACGCAGAGCATGTGCTTGGCACCACTCGTAGCGGACGCGACGTTTACAGCCAAGTGCTCTATGGCGCACGTAAATCGTTAACCGTGGCAATCTCTGCGGGCATCATTGCCATGAGCCTTGCGGTGATCATTGGCGTGTCATCAGGCTACTTTGGTGGAAAAATTGATGACCGTTTGAACTTTCTAACCAATGTTTTTTTGGTCTTCCCTCAATTGCCATTGTTGATTGTTCTGGCCGCTTTCTTAGGTCAAGTCGGGTCTCTGGTGATAACCATCCTCCTCGGGATCACCTCCTGGCCGTGGGGCGCGCGGGTCATACGCTCGCAAACCATGGCGATTCGTAATAAGGAGTTCATCATCTCTGCCGAAGTGATGGGCGAATCCAAAATCCGCATCATCCTCGTTGAGATCCTACCGAACCTTGTCTCGATTGTGTTTGGCGGTTTCCTAGGTACGGTGATCTACGCAATGGGCTCAGAAGCGGGGCTAGGCATTCTCGGTTTGGGTGATGCAACCGAAGTGAGCTGGGGATCCATGCTCTACTGGGCACAAACCTCGTCAGCGCTGTACACCGGAGCGTGGTGGGAAATGCTGGTACCAGCGATGGCATTGGCAATTACCGGCGGTGCGCTTGCGCTCGTCAATATGTCGATTGACCAAGTGAGCAACCCGAAACTTCGTACCGGCCCGCACATCAAGCTGTGGCACAAACTGAAAAAAGAAGCCGATAAACGCCGAGGTCTAAGATGAGCAAGTTACTAGAAATCAATAATCTATGCGTTGACTATGTCTCTCCAAATGGCGTAGCTCGCGCGGTAAACAACGTCAGCCTGTCGATTGCACCAGGTGAAACCTTAGGTATTGCAGGCGAATCTGGCTGCGGCAAGAGCACCCTCGCGTTTGCGATCTCTCGTTTGCACAAAGCGCCCGCGCTAATTTCCGAGGGTGAGATCATCTACAACGGCCAAGATGTGTTGAAGATGAATGATCGCCAACTACGTAAATTCCGTTGGAACGACGTCTCGGTGGTGTTTCAAAGTGCGATGAACTCGCTCAACCCTGTGATTACCATTGGCGAGCAGTTAACCGACGTCATTCTTGCTCACCGTAAGATTCCATACAAACAAGCGTATGACCGTGCCGTAGAGCTACTGAACGTGGTGGGTATTCATGGTGACCGTATGGCGAGCTTCCCACACCAATTAAGTGGCGGGATGCGTCAACGCGTGGTGATCGCCGTCGCGTTAGCCCTTGAGCCAAAACTGATCATTATGGACGAGCCAACCACCGCGCTTGATGTGGTGGTCGAGCGCGAAATCCTTAACGAGCTGTATGAGCTTAAGAGCAAATTTGGTTTCTCGATTCTGTTCATCAGCCATGACTTGAGCTTGATGGGTGAAATTGCAGACCGAATTGGCGTGATGTACGCAGGCAACCTGATTGAACTTGGCGATGCCCAGAACGTCTTTGGTGACCCTCAGCATCCTTATACCAAAGGGCTGATTTCGTCCTTCCCAACCATTCACGGACCAAAAGAGCGCTTGTACGGCATCCCGGGTAACCCAGTGAACTTACTGCAAATTCCGCAAGGCTGTAACTTCCAAGAACGATGCAACGACTGCTTTGCCCAGTGCAAACAGGCAGAACCTGTATTGGCGCGTGTCAACAACGGCAACTTAGTCTCTTGCCACCTTGTTTAACAGGAGAGAAAACATGGAAAACGCAACCAATCCTGAGATCATTCTCTCGGTGAAAAACTTGGTCAAAGACTTTCCACTCGGTCAGTCAGTGAAAAGCAATCTAATGCGCGCCGTAAACGACGTATCGTTTGAGCTGCGTAAAGGCGAAGCACTGGCCATTGTTGGTGAATCTGGCTCAGGAAAAAGTACTGGCGCACGGGTCTTAACTCGTATCTATGATAAAACTGGAGGTAATGTTGAGTTTAAAGGCCAAGAGCTCAGCGAGTACATCAAAGAGCATGGTGAGCTTGAATACGCACGCCAAGTGCAGATGATCTTCCAAGACCCATTTGGCTCATTAAACCCTGTTCATACCATCTATCATCACATCGCTCGCCCTTTGATGATTCACAATCGTGCGAGCAAAGAAGCGATCCCACAACTGGTGTATGAGTTACTCGACTTGGTTGGTCTGTCACCAGTAAAAGAGACGGCAGAAAAGTACCCACATGAGCTAAGTGGCGGTCAACGCCAACGTGTCGCGATTGCCCGCGCGATTGCGGTCGACCCTGAGGTCATCCTTGCCGATGAACCAATCTCAATGCTCGATGTGTCGGTTCGACTCGGCATCTTGAACTTGATGTCAGATCTTAAAGACAAACACGGCATTTCATTTATGTACATCACCCACGATATCGCTACCGCGCGTTACTTCGCGGAAAAGACCGCCGTGATGTACGTCGGGCACATGGTGGAATGGGGAAACAGCGACAGCGTGACGCAAAATCCACAGCATCCATACTCGCAGTTACTTCTTTCTGCTGTACCGGAAGTGGGCAACTCAGGAAAACGCGAGTTGATGGCGAAAAAAGGTGGCATCCCACTGTGGAAACCCAGCAGTGTCGGCTGTCCGTTTGCCAGTCGCTGCCTAAAAGCGACCGAGCAATGTACCCAGTCCGTGCCCGAGCCAACCCAAGTCGGGCCTGACCATTACGCGCGCTGCCATCACCTATAACGATAAACAGATTTAAACAGACATTTCGCTCTAAGCTTAAAGAACCGGGTTCACAGCTTGGCTACGGTTCTTATTGCTCAAAATCAGCGAAATGTAGGTATCAAGGAAAAAATTATGACTTTTGCTACTCCATCTCACTTAGCCGTTGGCGGTCAATTCGTTAACTTAGACGGTGAGCGATTTTACAAAATCAGCAACGTTGACCAGATGAAACCCTTCTTTATCAGTGTGGTTTCTGCCAGCGATCACTGGCTGTTTATCTCATCAACGGGGGCGCTTTCGGCAGGTCGCATTCGCCCGGAAAATGCGTTGTTCCCTTACCGCTCGGTCGATCACATTCATGAGAGTGCCGATAACACTGGCTCAAAAACCATCGTTCGAGTCAAACAAGACAACGGCGTTATGCTCTGGGAACCGTTTAACCCACACCACAATGGTCTGTACCAAACGGAGCGTAATCTCTACAAAAATACCATCGGGGACAAGATCGTATTTGAAGAGATAAACCACTCTCTGCAACTGAAATTCAGCTACCGCTGGAGTTCGAGTGAGCGTTTCGGGTTTGTGCGTCAGTGTGAGTTCACCAACCTGAGTGACCAAACTTGTGACATGGATGTGCTCGACGGAGTACAAAACCTGCTGCCGTCTGGGGCGCCTTTGCAGGCATTGCAAACTCGTAGCGCTTTGGTCGATGCCTACAAATGGAACGAACAAGTTGAAGCGTCCTCGCTTGCGCTTTACACCATGTACGCCAAACTGAGTGATCGCGCAGAGCCTGCCGAATCTCTCCTTGCGACCACCGTCTTTGCGCTTGATCAGGGAGACCACCAGCTGTTACTGAGCAGCGAACAAGTGAACGCGTTTCGCCAAGGCCAATCAATCAACAGTGAGCCACTAACAAAAGGCGTACGCGGCAGCTATCTGATCCACAAAACACTTTCTCTTGCTCCAAGTGAAAAACAAGGCTGGTTGATCGTTGCTGACATCGACAAGAATCATCAAGCGGTCAGCGAACTTATTAGCCTGTTAGACAAACCTGCGGATCTGCGATTAAACGTTGAGCAAAGCATCGCCGACAACCAAAATGACTTAGTTAAGTTGATGTCGGGCGCGGACGCTTGGCAATTGACCAACGAAGAGAACACCAGCGTTCACCACTATGCGAACGTATTGTTTAACAACATGCGCGGCGGTGTGATTGAAAACAACTACGACTTAGATAAGCAAGATGTACTCAAGACGCTGCGCAACGCCAATCGAAAAGTAGTCGCAAAACACAGCGCTTTTTTCGCCGACCTGCCCGACTCTTTTACTCACGCCGAGCTCATCTCTGCTGCGAAAAACAGCCAAGACCCACAGCTTATCCGCCTCAGTTACGAGTACTTGCCGCTGACGTTTGGTCGTCGCCACGGTGACCCGAGTCGTCCTTGGAACCACTACGAAATCAAACTCAAAGATGAAAATGGTGAGCGCTTACTTTCATATCAAGGTAACTGGCGTGATATTTTCCAGAACTGGGAAGCCATCGCTTTGAGCTACCCTGGTTTCATTCAATCCTTTATCGCTAAATTTGTGAATGCCTCAACCATTGATGGCTACAACCCTTACCGCATTACGAAAGATGGCATCGACTGGGAACTGCTTGAGCCTGACGATCCTTGGAGCAACATCGGCTACTGGGGTGATCACCAGATCATCTACCTACTCAAGTTCCTTGAGCTGGCGAAAAAGTATCAGGGTGCGCAGCTGACTGAACAACTGTCGAGCGACATCTACAGCTACGCGAACGTCCCTTACAAGCTCTGTTCTGTTGAGCAGCTCTTCGCGAACCCGAAGGATACGGTCTCATTTGACCAAGAGCTGCAACACGAGATTGAACAACGTGTCGAAGCGCTCGGCAGCGATGGTCGCTTGCTCGTGGAAGGTGGCGATGAGGTTTACATGGTCAACTTGACGGAAAAGATTTTGGTTCCGCTGCTGTCAAAACTCAGCAACCTCGTGCTCGATGGCGGTATTTGGCTGAACACTCAACGTCCGGAATGGAACGATGCCAACAATGCCATCGTGGGTAACGGCTTATCCATGGTCA
The DNA here is from genome assembly GCF_963681195.1 of Vibrio sp. 16. Lineage (NCBI taxonomy): Bacteria > Pseudomonadati > Pseudomonadota > Gammaproteobacteria > Vibrionales > Vibrionaceae > Vibrio > Vibrio sp. 16. The sequence goes on along the minus strand of NZ_OY808998.1, from coordinate 897,589 downwards.
CGCTCTACTACATGCGTCGCTACGTCGCCTTTACCCAAGCGCTGCTGGAATCGGCACCGAATTCGATCTCCATGTCGAAAGAAGTGTTCGACTGGATGCTTTCGATTCATAAAGTGCTGCAAGACGCGAGCAAAGAGATTCGCCAAGAAACCGTAACTCGCCAAACGCGCAAAGCCATTCTGACCCAGCTAGAGAAAGCGTTTGAGCTCTACCGCAGCCGCGTCTACCGCATGAAAGGTTTCTCGGGTAAGACTCAAGTCGAGGTGAGCGCAATTTCCGACATGCTGGCCACCAGCCTAGATGTGCTCGACTCCAGCATTCAAAGCAACTTACGCCAAGACGGTTTGTACAACGCCTACAACATTGTCACCTACAGCGGCGAAACTCTTAATATTGAAGAGCTGTACCCGATGCTTGAAGGTCAAGTCGCGGTGCTCAGCTCAGGCGTACTTTCACCGAAGGAGGCGGTCAATTTGCTGGATAACCTCTTTGCCAGCGAAATGTATCGCGACGATCAACGCAGCTTTATGCTCTACCCAGATCGCGATCTGCCAAGCTTCATGGAGAAAAACCAAATCACTGCGGACCAGATTGCCCAATCACCACTGTTGTCTGCCATGCTCAAAGCGGGAGACCAACGCATTGTGAATCAAGATGCAACAGGCGCGGTCCACTTCAACCCCGCTTTTGAAAATGCCGAGTTCCTTGCTGCGGCGCTCAACAGCATCGATAGCAATCAGTACAAAGCACTGACGGAAGAAGCGAAAGAGGCGGTTCATAACCTCTATGAACAAGTCTTCAATCATAAAGCCTTTACTGGGCGCTCTGGCACCATGTTTGGCTATGAAGGTCTGGGCTGTATCTACTGGCATATGGTGTCAAAACTGCTTCTGGCGGTGCAGGAAAACTATCTCGCCGCGCGCGATCTCGATCCGAGCAGTAAAGAAACCGCTCAATTAGCGCACTACTATTATCAAGTTCGTGCCGGTATTGGGTTCAATAAAACGCCAGATAACTACGGCGCCTTCCCAACCGATCCGTACTCCCATACGCCAAAACAAGCGGGCGCTCAGCAGCCGGGGATGACTGGTCAGGTAAAAGAAGAGGTCATCACTCGATTCACAGAACTGGGGATTGAAGTGGAAAATGGGGCAATTGGCATCAACCCAACACTGCTATCTCCACAAGAGTTTCTCTCTCAAGCGACTCAGTTTGATTGTTTGAACGTGTTGGGTGAGCGATGCAGCTACAAAGTTGATGAGAATCAGTTGGCATTTACCTACTGCCAAGTGCCTTTTGTTTATGAGTTATCAGACCGTGCAACCATCACCTGCTTCTTCACAGATGGGAAGGTTGAAAACATCGAGGGCTTACTGCTGAGCGAATCGATAAGCCAGCATCTGTTTGAGCGTGATAATCAGATTAAAAAAATAAAGGTGTGTATTCCAAAACACCAACTTCTAACTCAATAATCGTCACGAGTTAGCTTCGCGAGCCATCCAGTTATTCGGGGGAGAACTGGGTGGCTCGCTTTTTTATCAACGCAAACTTTAGTGAAAGCTAATATTTTAAACCCAATATAAAACAAGCAATTACCCTCAAAGCTACCCTTTAGCCTCTCTATCAATTAAACGAAAAGACGATAACCAACAGCAGATTTACTGCTTTTGGTCTAGGTTTATTATTAGTTTCCTTACTAGGCGTAAATGAACCGATGAAAATACCGCTCAACATTGTTCAAAGAACGATTCTTGGTTATTTGGGTATGTTTATCCTCTTAGCCGCGCTAGGCGTTTTCAGTTACGTTAACCTCACCAAAGTCGATGCCAATATCGGCTCGATTACGCAAATCGCAACCCCCCAGTTGGTGAAAAGTTCACAGCTTCGTACCTCTATTTTGAACAGTCAACGATTGCTACTCGAGTACCTCACTTTTGAAGATATTGACGCGCTCCCAGCCATCAAAGCGTCGTTTGACAACGAGCGAAAGGAGTTTGAGTCGATTTTCAAACAACTCAACGATGAGCAGTCGACATCCAGTGGCAACATTGCCTCACTCACCTCCTCCTTTTATAAAGATGCCCAACGCATCATGAACCTGCATAATGAATCACTTTATGCTCAGCAGAATCTCTATCTCGCTCAGGCAGAGTTTGTGAAATTTGAAGATGCTTTTCAAAGAGTCACCCAACAGCTGCTCACAAAGCTCAGTAAAAGCCGCTCGCAGAGCAACAAAGTCGACCGCCTGACCAGCGGCATAAAGCGAGACCTTAGAACACTGCGAGCCGCCAACCCCGATATGGATCTGGTCAAGCTGATCGATAACTTCAATCGCAACACCACCCTAGCGAAGGAAGGGATACAAAACGTCAAACTCAGCGCAGGACTAATCAAACGGTTCGACACTGTGGTTGAAAAACTAAAAATCGCCGGCGTGTCAGAAAAAGGCATGCTGCCCTTAATGCTCACGGTAAAAAATCAACAAGAAGAGATTCGAGCGCTTATTCGACAAGTTCAACAAAAGTCACGCACCTTAGAGAAAGCGTTCGATCGCCTCGCTGACAATGCTTTGACCGCGGTTGACAACGCCAAAACCGCCACTGAGCAGTCAGTCTATTCTGCTGAGCGTTTAATTGTGATCCTCACTGTAATCTCTGCGCTTGTAGCTATGCTTATTGGCTATCTCACCGCCAAAGCCATTCACACACCACTCACTCTTATCAACCGCGTGTTGCGTTTGATGCGCGAAGGGGACATGACCCACAAAGTCCGTTATGAGTCTAACTGTGAGTTCGGCGAACTCTCCCACTCTATCGACAAACTGGTCGGCGAAATGAAGCACTTACTTAGCCAAATCAACACAGGTTCAAAAGACTTGGCAACGCAAGCAACCAAAGCCTCGCAAATCAGTGATTCCACCATGAGCCGAGTTTCGTCCCAAGTTCAACAAATCGACATGGTCGCCGCAGCAATTTCACAAATGGAAACCAGTGTGACTGAAGTGCATCGGTCAACGGAGCAATCACAAAACGAAGTCGAACAGGCAAACGAGAGTACCCTGATGAGTCGCCAGCAAGTGGCAAGTGGACTAACGCTGGTCGAGGAGCTGTTAGATTCCATCAACACCGCAACCGACATTACCAAGAAGTTGGATCAATACTCCGGCAACATTGGCAGCATACTGGATGTGATTCGTGACATCGCTGACCAAACCAACTTACTCGCGCTCAATGCCGCCATAGAAGCGGCTCGAGCGGGCGAACACGGCAGAGGATTTGCGGTTGTCGCTGATGAAGTCAGAACGCTGGCCAATCGCACCCAACAATCGACCGTTGAGATTCAAGCCATGATAGAGCGGCTGCAATCAAGTTCAGACGAAGTGGTTAGCGTCATGAACACCAGCCAAGAAAAAACCGAGCAGTGTGTTGAGCAAAATAGAGTGACAGACAAAACGCTCCAAACCGTTGTCGAACGAATGGGAACCATCAAAGAGATGAGCATTCAAGTCGCTCACGCGTCTGAAGAACAAATAAAAGTGAGCCAAGAAATTGCTCAAAGTATCAACGAAATTTCAGAGATTGCGTCGAAAACTGAGGTCGAAGCACAGGGTGCTGCATCGGTCAGTGACGCTCTGGCGCAATTAGCGCAGAACCAACGAACCCTAGTGAAGCGATTCAAAGTCTAACTCGCGGTAAAATAAAGGAACTTCATATGAGAGCAAAACCGATAGCCTTACTGGTAGCTACGTGCTGCTTCCCTAGCTTAGTCAGCGCTGGAAATCTCGTGATCGAGAGCTGGCGAGAAGACGGAAAAATCTGGAATGAAACCATTATCCCAGCGTTCAACGCCAAACATCCCGGCATTACCGTGACCTACAAACACACGCCCGCCACCGACTACAATACCGCGCTAAATGAAAGACTTGCAGCGGGCAATGCTGGCGATATTATCACTTGTCGCCCCTTCGATGATTCTTTAAAGCTCTATCAAGAGAACAACCTTGTCGACCTCACCGATATTGATGGCATGGAAAACTTTCCATCATTCGCTCAGTCAGCTTGGCAAACCGACGACGGCTCTGTCACCTTCTGTCTGCCACTGGCCTCCGTTATCCACGGCTTCTTCTACAACAAATCGATTTTTAAAGAGTTAGGAATCACACCGCCGACCACCAATGAGGAATTTTATGCCGCTCTGGGCAAAGTGAAAGCAAGTGGCAAATATACCCCGCTCGCAATGGGAACCAACGATAAGTGGGAAGCTGCAACCATGGGCTTTCAAAACATTGGTCCAAACTACTGGCAAGGGGAAGATGGGCGTTTCGCGCTGCTGTCAGGGGATGGCAAACTGACCAACTCTGAATATGTTGATGTTTTCAACCAACTCGCCATGTGGGGACAATACATGGGTGACGGTTATCAGACCCGAACCTATAACGATGCAATCGCTATGTTTGGTGGTGGTAACGCGGCAGTTTATCCTGCTGGGTCTTGGGATATTTTAGCCTTCAAAGACAAGATTGATTTAGGTGTCTTCCGCCCCACCGTTGCCAATAAAGGCGATGATTGTTTCATCAGTGACCATACCGATATTGGTATTGGCATCAATGCCAAGAGTTCAAACCCAGAAGATGCGAAAACCTTGATTCAGTGGATGGCCAGTGAAGAGTTTGCGGAGCTATTTACAAACGCGCTGCCAGGCTTCTTCTCGCTATCAAACCACTTCATTGAAGTGGAAGATCCAACAGCAAAAGAAATGCTTGCATGGCGTGATACTTGTGACTCGACAATTCGTAACTCTTATCAAATCCTTAATCGAGGAACGCCTAGTTTAGAGCTGGAAATTTGGGAAACCAGTGTCGGCGTAATTAACGGCACCTTGTCTCCTCAAGATGCGACCAGTCGATTGCAAACGGGCTTAGACGGATGGTACAAACCATAACCCGCGCCTGTCTTTAATCACCCCACTTCTGTCACTAAGCAAGAAAGCCCCAAAGAGGGCTTTTTTGCTTCCTCACCAACGTCGAATAATACGTAAGATTTGCAAGCTAGAGGTAAGATTTGTAAGTAAAAGAAGCGGTTAGAGAAATCGGCTCTTATTATTGATGAAATTTTAGAAACCGTTGATGTAACAATGAAAAAACTCGCTTTACTCCTATTTCTGTCAATGCCCGCCGCAGCACAAACTAACCTTTACTTAGGCGTTGATAGCCTGTTAAGCGGCTCAAAGGGCTCTGTTCAATATGGATTTCAGTTTGCAAACTCTAACGGTGATCGCTTCGGTTATGAGTTGGTGTATACCAAGTATGAGTCAGAATATTCTTACGGATTGAACGTGAAACCGTCCTTCCCACTGGTAAACAACTTCTTTGTCACTCCGATAGCGGGTTATCATAAATTTAGCAACGATAGATACAGCCCTGTCTATGGCATAGAGCTGTCTCATCAATTTAATTTTTTCGAAATTCGTACGGGGGTTAAAAAGAATGATTCTGGAATCGATGACAACGTTAACTACTATGTAGGCGGAGCACTTCGTTACTAATGATGAAAACAATTTTCTTTGCCAGTCTTATTTCATTTTCTGCTATCGCGGACACCATCTCGGTTCAAAATGAATCGATCACGATTAACCTTCGCTTCAATGAGTTTCAAGGTTTAGATAAACAACGATATGTTGATGCGGCCAAAGAGTGGCTTGAGGTCGTTAAGTCCGTTGAGGGAAGAGAGCATCACACATTAGACATTGATGTTGTGGTGACAGATACGATCGAATCCGATGGCCTAGCCCTAGTAGAAGAGTCAGTGCCGATCAGCGGTCTAGAAATTCCAACATACGGCGTTATTTGGATGCACATCAATACCCATCAGCCCAGTTTTGAGGTCGCGAGTTACAAAGGCACCATCTTGCATGAGATTGGCCACATTTTGGGGATTGGCTCCACCACAGACCCATTTATCGTGGATCACATCGATGAGATCAATGGCTCTGGCTTTTGTAAAGACAACAGCGTAGCACTGGCCACCTACAACCGACTCTACAACACCCAGTTTACGTGTTTACCCTTCTCGACCAATGGGCACTTATACGATGACATTCAATCTGAGGATGAACCTAGAGGGAACCATGTTCCACCTATGACTCAGGAAGTGATGGCAAACGGTAATGATATACGACCAATCACCCTAGCGGTGTTGGACGATATTGGTTACCAGGTGGATTACTCACAGATCGATATGACACGAAAATAGTGCTAACTGATTTAAAACCCCTTTCCATGCCTTGTCACTTTCGATAAGGCATTTTTACTTTGATTGAACTAAATCATTTGAGCATTCCATAAAGTCAGGTAACTTACTGTCTGAAGTCCAATCAACAGTGTCCTCTGACTCTCTATACTATGTCACAACTCGATATTAAATTTGTCGCCGCCGATATGGATGGCACCCTGCTCGATGAAAACAGCCAACTCAATCCTGATTTCTTCGATATTTACCAACAACTTGAGAACAAAGGGATCCTATTCGCAGCCGCTTCGGGTCGCCAATACTACAGCCTGATCGACACCTTTGCGCCAGTAAAAGATAACATGCTGTTTGTCGCCGAAAATGGCACCTTAGTCATGCACCAAGGGCAAGAGCTCTACAGCTGCGAAATCGACAAACCTTCGATAAAAAGCATCATCCAGTTAGCTCGTAGCATTGAAGGCGCTCATATCGTGTTGTGCGGCAAAAAGTCTGCGTATATCGAAACAAAGGACTCAGCAGCAATCGAAGAGTTCGCCAAATACTACCATCGCTGTAAGTATGTTACCGATCTGCTTAGCGTCGAAGACGACTTCATCAAGGTGGCCATCTGTCATTTTGGCGGCTCAGAAGAGCTGGTTTACCCAGCGTTTCATCAAGCCTTTGGTAAGACGCACCAAGTGGTGGTCAGCGCCAAGATTTGGCTTGATGTGATGAATGCCAAGGCGTCCAAAGGGGCTGCCATTGAGCATTTACAGCAATCACTTGGGTTTACTTACGAGCAAACCATGAGTTTTGGTGATTACCTCAACGATCTAGAGATGCTAAAAGTCAGTTATCACTCCTACGCCATGGAAAACGCCCACCCCGTGGTGAAAGAAACGGCTCGCTTTTCTGCACCGAGCAATGCAGAGGCAGGCGTATTCACGATCATCAAGGAACAACTGCTCGACTAGGCTTGGTAGAGTTCCAAGGGTAAGCCGTCTGGGTCTTTAAAAAAGGTAAACGGCTTACCCGTAAACTCATCGATTCTGATGGGTTCTACCTCCACACCAGCCTCACGCAAGTACTCGGCGTACTCTTGCACCGATTCTACAGTAAAGGCTAAGTGCCTAAGCCCTTGCGCTTCGGGTCGTGAAGGGCGAACTGGTGGGTTGGGAAAAGAAAACAACTCAATTTGGCTGCCATCTGGAAGCGCGAGATCCAGCTTGTAGGAGTCTCGCTCAGCTCGATAATTTTCTGCCACCACTCTCAGTTTCAGAGTTTGTGTGTAAAACTGCTTGGATAGCGGATAGTCAGAGCAAATTATTGCCGCGTGGTGGATCGCGAGTAATGTCATGTATCGCTCCTACTCAATCACTAATGACCCATCGGCATTGAACTCCCAGCAATCACCGTACGCGACCTCCCACAGATAACCATCTGGATCAGAGAAATAACCACTGTACCCACCCCAAAACACATCTTGCGCCTCTTTTTCCAAGGTTGCGCCCGCTTGAACAGCAAGCGCGAGGACTTGATCGACTTCCTCCCTCGAACGCGTGTTATGCGCAAGAGTCACGCCACTGAAACCTTTTCGCGTAACCGCCTTATCAGCAGACACATCTTCTGCGAGTGCCGCGAGCGGGTATAAGGCAAGGCAGACCCCACCAGTTTTGAAAAAAATGATGCCATCTTCTGGCGTTCTCGAGGAAGGGAAGCCAAGTTGGCGGTAAAACTGATACGAACGCTCTAAATCTTCCACGCCCAATGTGATGATGCTGATTCTCGGTTCCATCTGATTCTCCTTGTCTAAGTCTGGTTATCATAGCGGTGAGAAACATAGGTGTCTGTTAACCAGCAGCAAAGAGACAAAAAAAGCTTCCATCTTGGAAGCTTTTTGTCATTTCGAAAGTGAACCGCTAAACCGGACTATTCTTGCTCTTTAAACATATCGAAACTTAAGCCGAACGTCGCAAAGATCAAGTCTTCACCCGCTCTAACTTCAGCAAAATATTGATCGTAACGAACGCCGACAAAACCCGCTAACGTGTCTTGCATCAGCGCTGGATCGTTCAAGTCCGTTGCAGCCTCAAAACCCACGTATAAAGGTAAATCAAACTGTGATTGTAGGTTGTACTGATAACGTCCAATCGCCCACATTGCCCATTCACCATTAGTGATAGAGTTCTGGTGCTCTGGGTCAATCACACGATCCTCAATTTGGTACTCTTCTTTGGCAAAGGTCCCTTTCCAATAAGCACTAAACCAATGACTCTCATTTAGACGGTAACGTGCACCCGTTTCCCATGTGTGTGAATGGCGCAGTTCCGAATCGCCCATAGAGAACTTAGCGAACACATCCCAATCTTCAAAATCGTGAATGTATTTTAAACCAATTCCCCATTCAACACTGTTCTGCTCATGATAGAAACCCGGTAAATCACTGTACTCTGTATCGTAATAATACTTAGATTCACCAACATAGGTTCCTTCAAGAAGATCGACGGAAACCTGTAACTCCGAAGCCAGAACCGGTGTCGTACACAGCCCTAGCAATAATAGCTTTTTCATTGTTTGTACCTTAAATAGACAAAACAATCCGTGTCCGCTTACCGATCGAAATGTCGGATATAACAAAGCTCCCTAAACAGGCGATCCAATGAACGCTGTTTTTTTGCCATTCTAAAGCTCAAAACTGTGATATCAACCCAACTCAAACTGGGCGAAGAGCATTCTCAAATATAAGACAAAAATAGAGTAAGACGCAGATTCAAAAAGGAATATAGACGAATAATTCGACAAAGACTGTGAACTGTTATGACGATAAAAGGCTAGTTGGTGATATTGATATCAATCCAGTGGAATATTGCCCGCTTTATACAGAAAGGCCTGACATTTTGTCAGGCCTTTAAACAATTGTGCATTACTAGAGAAGGTTAAGTTAACTTGTAAAACACAGTCGCTAACGGTGGTAGACGAAGCGTTAGTGATTGAGCCAAGCCCTCACTTTCAGTTTCATCGGATTCGACCGCTGCCAATACCTCAAAACCACTTCCGCAATACTCCGAAGAATCGGTATTAAGCAGAAGCTCGTAACGCCCCGCATTTGGTACACCAACTCTGAATGATTCGTGTGGTACCGGGGTAAAGTTCGTGATCACGAGAATGCGTTCGCCGCTCTCACTGATTCGCTCATGGGCCAGAATCGATGCATCAGCGGCATCTTGCAGGCGCCATTCAAAGCCTGATGGCTCGCAATCAAGCTCATGCATCGCTTTCTCATCACGATAGAGCTTATTGAGATCTCGAGTCAGAGCTTGAACACCTTGATGGCGTTCAAACTCAAGCAAGAACCATTGCAGTTGATCATCATGATTCCATTCTGCCGTTTGGCCAATCTCCGCGCCCATAAAGTTCAGCTTCTTACCCGGCTGCGCGTACATGTAACCTAAGTAAGCACGTAAGTTTGCTGTTTGCTGCCACTCATCACCCGGCATCTTGTTGTGAATGGAACCTTTGCCATACACCACTTCATCATGGGAGAGCGAAAGCACGTAGTTTTCGCTGTGCGCGTAAACCAATGGGAAGGTAATCGTGTTGTGATGGTACTTGCGGTGAACTGGATCTTCTTGAATGTATGACAGCGAGTCGTGCATCCAACCCATGTTCCACTTGAACCCAAAACCAAGTCCGCCCATAAAGGTTGGCGCAGAAACGCCAGGGAAAGCGGTCGATTCTTCTGCAATCGTCATCGCATTTGGGAAATACTTATAAACTTCTTCGTTCATCCACTTCAAGGTCGCAATGGCATCGTAGTTCTCGTTGCCGCCGTCGACATTGGGAATCCATTGGTCATGGCTGCGCGAGTAATCCAAGTACAGCATAGAGGCCACGGCATCCACGCGAATACCGTCAATATGGAACTGTTCGAACCAATAGAGCGCGTTGGAGACAAGGAAACGACGAACATGCTCACGACCTAAATCGTAAATGTATGAGTTCCAATCTTGATGCCAACCACGTCGTGGGTCTGGATCATGGAACAACGGCGTGCCGTCAAAATTCGCTAAGCCGTGGTCATCGGACGGGAAGTGTGCTGGCACCCAGTCAAGTACAACACCCAATCCCGCTTGGTGGCACTGGTCGACAAAGTACTTAAAATCATCTGGTGAACCATAACGGCTGGTCGGCGCGAACAAGCCTACAGGTTGGTAGCCCCAAGAGCCGTAAAACGGGTGCTCGGAAACTGGCATAAGCTCAACATGGGTGTAGCCCATATCCACCAAGTAAGGAATCAACTCATCGGCCAGCTCGCGATAATTGAGAAAATCGCCGTTGTCGTCCCTTTTCCATGAACCGACATGCAATTCATAAAACGAGAGGGCTTCTTTGCGTTTCTCTGTGACAGGGCGGGTTTGCCACTTTTCGTCTTGCCATGCGTAACGAGAGTGGTCATAGGTTAACGATGCAAACGATGGGAATTGCTCAGAGTGTGCGCCCCACGGATCGGCTTTGTGCGGTAGACCCTCACCATTAGGTCCTTTCAACTCAAACTTGTATTGGGTCCCTTCCGGCAGGTTAGGCACAAACAAACCCCAAATACCGTAATCTAAACGCTGCATTGGTGTGCGGCGTCCATCCCACTGGTTGAAATCCCCAACTAAGCTACATGCGCTTGCATGAGGAGCATAAACCAAGAAACGCGTACCGCTGATCTGTTTACCGTCACGTTCAAGGGTAATGAACTGCGCGCCCATGTGCTTGTACATCTCTTTTGGCGTATGCAGGTCATCGTATTCCGCATAAATATTGTGATACTGATAAGGGTCGTCGACGATTTGCTCTGTCTCTCCCCACTGCACTGCAAGTTGGTAGTGGGTGAAATGTAAGTCACGTTTGTCCGCAAGAATAAAGCCTGACGCATCTTCGCGCGTCAATTCAATCGGGTCTTCGCCATCAATCAACAACGAGACCGAGTCTGCGCCGGGCATCCATACTCGGATAGCGCCGTCGTCAGCATCAAGGTATGGACCAAGGAATGAAAATGGGTCAACAAACGTTGCATGAGAAAGCTGGTTATACGCTTGCGTTTTTTTGTCCAGAATAGCCGTTTTCAAATGTATCTCTCCCTAACCGAACTTTCATGTATCGACTTGGCACTGTGAATGGGTGAATTCTGTCCCTATCCCTCACCGTTGGGGCACGGTATTAGCAAGCAAAAAGAAACCATCACATAGGCTAAGTTGATATTATTGTTCTAATTTATAAAAAAGCCCGCCATATGATTGCGGGCTTAAAATAGCGTTCTGAAAGTGTACTGAATTACGCTTTTACATAGAGTGACTAAGTCGATATTTTTCTATGTAAAAGGTGAAAGCAGCGACTATTTGCTTACCTTAGCACGAACTTCTGTCAGCTTGTGAGCAATACGGTTCACGCCTTCCTGCGCAAACACTTCATCTAGGTTCATCGACAACTTACGACGCCAGTTTGGATACTCGTCGACCGTACCTGGAATGTTAACAGGTTGATCCATTTCCAACCAATCTTCTAACTGAACACTCAGCAAGGTTGAAGCGCCCGCAGCCACATGCAGCTGCAACGCTTCGGCTAAATATGAATCCATCGGAACGTACTGAGCGTCACGGCCCACGCCTTCTGGTAGGTAACCGTGCCATGCTACAGAATCTAGAATGCCTTGCTTACATTCTAAGCGGCCTTCAAACAAGCCTTTGAGCTGTTCTTCGTCTGGATACAAGCCAAGCTCTTGACCCATTTTAAGGTCATCGCAGTGCCAGAAGCCTCTCAATGTCGGCATATCGTGAGTACATAGCGCAGACATAGATTGCTCAGCGTAATGCGCCGGAGAGATAAAACCACCGTCATCTTCCGACGTTTCGAAGAAAAACACCTTGTAGGAGTGAACACCCGCATCACGAAGAATTTCAACGATTTCATCCGGCACGGTTCCTAAATCTTCACCAATCACACTACATTGGTGACGGTGCGATTCAAGCGCCAAGATTGCCAGCATGTCTTCAACTGGGTAGTAGATGTACGCGCCTTTGGTCGCGTTTTCACCTTTTGGAATCCACCATAGACGCAGCAAACCAAGTACGTGGTCAATGCGAAGTGCACCACAGTGTTTCATGTTGGCACGCAGAAGCTGGATGTACGCATCGTAGCTTGTCGCTTTCAAGACTTGAGGATTAAGTGGTGGTAAGCCCCAGTTTTGACCCAATGGACCTAAGATATCTGGTGGCGCGCCGATGCTGGCATCAAGGATCAAGTTGCCATTATCCGCCCACGTTTCCGCGCCAGAGTCCGCCACGCCAACCGCTAGGTCACGATACAGCCCCACAGACATGCCTTTCTCTTCAGCCAGTGCTTGCGCTTCTTTGATTTGAGAGTCTGCAACCCACTGCAAGTACATGTAAAGATGCACTTTATCTTGGTTCTGAGTGATAAACTTCTGCACTGCGGCATTATCAAATTGACGCAGTTCTTCAGGGAATACAGGCCAACCCCAAACGTTGTTATCTTCAGCATGCAACGTCGCGTGCAGCGCATCAAATGCCGCTTGGTGGACTAGGCTGTCGCCACCTTGTTCAACAAAGGCCAAGAATGCTTGAGCGCGCTCGCTGTTTTTGTCGAGGTGACGTTTCTTAAACTCATTGAACAGCAGTGGCAGCACACTCATTTTCAGTTCTGACACTTCGGTGTAGTTGACCCAGTGAGAGTCACGCGCTTTTTGTAGGCGTTGCTGGAACTCCGCACTGCCCACCATTTGCTGCGCTTCAATGCTCAATGAAAACTCAGGCACTGAGCTCACGTCGATGTATAGGATGTTTAACCAACGACGAGAAGACGGGCTATATGGGCTCGCCCCTTCTGGGTTGGCAGGAAAGAGTGAGTGAATTGGGTTTAAGCCAACAAAATCACCACCGCGAGAGGCGATATCCGCAACCAGCTGTTTTAGGTCGCCAAAGTCCCCCATCCCCCAGTTGTGCTGAGTGCGAAGTGTATAAAGTTGGACACTTGGGCCCCACATTTTTTTGCCGTTTTCGATGTCTGCTTGCTTGAAACACGCTTTTGGCGTCACGATCAGCGTCATCTCATATGGCGACTTGCGACGCTTACGTGTCACGGTCAATTTGTGGTAACCCCAAGGCAAATCACTTGGTAGTGCAAACACTAAAGGGCCACCCTCTTTGCGCTCATCACGCACGATCTGAGACTGAAGATAGCCTTCAAGTACCTCTCCTTGCTCAGTCGCCAGCTGCCAGCTAAACTCGCTTTCTCGGGCACTTGCACCCAAGTTCAATGCCACCTCTACAGGCTCGCCATCACGAATTACTAATACTGGTTCAAGCACATCTTTCTTATGCTTTTTCTCTGCCGATTGTAGAAGAGTTTCATCATTGGTTACGTCGTAGCCTAAAGACGCAAGTAAGTGACGGATCGTTTCGTCCTCAACTTTTGCTTCATCTCCCCACGCGCTTACGTAGCTGTCGGCAATTCTTGCCATTTCAGCGACTTGTTTTAATGCGTTTTGTTCTTTCATCGCTCTCTCCGAAGGACTGCGTATACCTTCAAAATGTAGGGTATTTAATAGATTAAAAGAGTGAGCCAAGACCCGAAGGTCTTGGCTTTATGAGTAAATTAGCGTTTTACTGACTCTAATTTCCAAATGTTGTTCACATAGTCTCGAATTGAGCGGTCTGATGTGAACTTGCCAACCAAGGCGGTGTTGAGAATGGCTTTCTTCGCCCAACCTGCTTGGTCTTGGTATTGTTTGCCCATCTCTTCGTGCGCTTGAACGTACGATGCGAAGTCAGCCAAACATAGGTATGGGTCTCCACCATCAAGCAGGCTATCGAATGTTGCTCGTAGCAAGCCAGGTTGACCTGGAGTGAACTCATCACCCGTTAGCAAATCAAGCGACGCTTTCAGCAGTGGATCCGCGTGGTAGTAGTCGTAAGGGTTGTAACCTTGTGCTTTCAGCGCTTGTACACCCTCAACGTCTAGACCGAAGATGTAGATGTTTTCATCGCCAACTTCTTCACGAATCTCTACGTTTGCACCATCCATCGTACCAATCGTTAGCGCACCGTTTAGCGCCATCTTCATGTTACCGGTACCTGATGCTTCTTTACCCGCTAGCGAGATTTGTTGAGAAACATCTGCCGCTGGGATGATGATCTCTGCCATGCTCACGCGGTAGTCAGGAATGAAGACCACTTTTAGCTTGTTGCCAATACGTGGGTCGTTGTTGATCTTCTCAGCAACCTTGTTGACCGCAAAAATGATCTCTTTCGCTAGGTGGTAACCCGGGGCAGCTTTCGCAGCGAAGAAACACACGCGTGGCGTACATTCAAAGCTAGGATCATTAATGATGCGGTGGTAAAGCGACAAGATGTGTAGCAAGTCTAGGTGTTGACGCTTGTACTCGTGCAGACGTTTAATTTGAACGTCGAAGATCGCGTTAGTATCAAGCTCGATGCCCATGTTTTCTTGAACCCAATCCGCCAAACGCTGTTTGTTTTGCTTCTTAACGGCCATAAATGCTTTTTGGAATTTCGCATCCGTCGCGTATTGAGCAATGCCTTCAAGTAGCTCTAGTTTTGCAGGCCATTCTGTGCCGATTTTCTCTGAGATGAGGTTAGACAAACCTGGGTTACAGAACTTCAACCAACGACGTGGTGTAATACCATTGGTTACGTTTGTCAGTTTACCTGGGAAGATCTCATTGAACTCAGGGAACAGGTCTTTTTTAACCAGTTGTGAGTGCAGCGCTGCAACGCCATTCACTTTGTACGAGCCAATCACACATAGGTTTGCCATGCGAACCATACGGTTGAAACCTTCTTGGATGATAGAAAGCTTCGCTTGCTTCTCACCATCACCAGGCCACATCGATCGAACTTCTTGTAGGAAGCGGTGGTTGATTTCAAAGATGATTTCCATATGACGTGGAAGTAGACGTTGAATCAACGACTCTGGCCATGTCTCTAATGCTTCTGGTAGTAGCGTGTGGTTGGTGTACGCAAAAGTATTCGCGCTGATTTCCCACGCTTTATCCCAAGACAGACCTTTCTCATCGACAAGGATGCGCATCAATTCAGGAATCGCAATCGTTGGGTGCGTATCGTTTAGCTGAATCGTTTCTTGCTTTGGAAGATCCGCGAGTGCAAAACCTGCCGCTTCATGACGACGTAGAATGTCGCGTACTGATGCTGCTGAGTGGAAGTACTGCTGCATTAGACGCAGAGTTTTGCCTTTCTCGTGGTTGTCGTTCGGGTACAGAACTTTGGTGATGTTGCCTGCATCGATAAGTGAGTGCTGCGCTTCAAAGTAATCACCGTTGTTAAAGCTCGCAAGTGAGAATGGAGCAATCGCCTGACATTCCCAAAGACGCAGTGGGTACACCGTGTCTGATTCGTAACCCACGATTGGTAAGTCCCAAGGCATCGCTTTTACCGTCATGCCTGGTACCCATTTACGGACTTCTTTGCCATTCACATATTCAACGTCAACGTGACCGTAGAAGCCAATCTCTTGTGCCAGTTCTGGACGAGCCACTTCCCAAGGGTAGCCTTCAACACCACGCCATGCGTCTGGCGCTTCTTTTTGACGGCCTTCTTCGAAAGATTGCTTAAACAAACCGTACTCGTAGTGCAAACCGTAGCCCACAGTTGGGAATTCTTGAGCCGCACATGAATCCATGAAACACGCCGCAAGACGACCTAAACCACCATTACCTAGCGAAGGGTCACGCTCTTCTTCAAGTAGGTCCGTCAGGTTTTGGCCTAGCTCAGCCATCGCTTCAGTGATTTGCTCGTAAAGGCCCATGCTGATGAGGTTGTTACCCGTCAAGCGGCCAATGAGGAATTCAAGTGATAGGTAGTTAACGCTTTTTGCGTTTTGGATTTTAGGATCTTGTTCCGTTTTTAGCAGATCGAGTGTCGTTATCTCTGCTAACGCCTTACCCATTGCTAGGTACCATTCACGTGCCGTTGCTGTCTCTTCGGTCTTTGCATACGTTGCTGAAAGGTGCATTTTCACGTCATGTTGGAAAGTCGCTTTATCAAAGCTTGTCTGTTGCGTAGGTTTCATTAGAGAAATCTCACTTATTGGTTCTAATTCATCTGAGGCATATCGTGCATGGGCACGGCTAGCAAAACATCCTCCTCCAAAACGGCTTATTAGGAGGAGGGCTCAGGGCGTAGAGGGAGGACACCTCAAAGCAGAGTGATCTGACTCTCAGTTCACTATTCCTGAGCGCAGACCCTGGTGATTGAGATCACACCATCAACGAATTAACCCTACATCCTGTTTATGAAACTTGTTGGTTCAGAAAAACAACCAATTGATGGATATGTATACTTGATCACATTAAGTTTTCATCTGTTACTCAGTTTTCATCATTTTCGGTGCAACAAAGGATAGAAGTCGCACTCACAACTCGCAATAAAGGTGACAAGAGTCACAATTTAGGGGCGTAGATAACAACAAAGTGTGAATTACACAAAAATCTCGTGGTTGATCAATAACTGTGGGGTTCGTTCTCAAGTAACATCGCTGTCAACAAGGCCTATTGGCTATTTATTCACCACCCCTAGCAGAGTGAATAACAACAATTAGGGGTATTGAGCAGGGAAAAGAAGATGTGGATTCCTTCTAAGTTAACCCGACCGGGTCGATTACATAATGCTATCGTTCGTCCGCGAGTTTTAGATTTGTTGCAACAAGCCCCTTGCTACAAACTGGTCCTTTTCCGCTCTCCGGCGGGGTATGGCAAAACCACGATGGCGGCTCAATGGCTATCGGACAAAGTTAACGTCGGTTGGTACAGCATAGACGAAAGTGACAACGACTCTTTCCGTTTTATGAACTACCTATTACAAGCATTGAACAAAGCAACCAACAACGCTTGCCCTAACGCGCAAAAACTCGCCGAGAAACGCCAGTTCTCCTCTCTTCATTCTCTGTTTGGCGAAGTCTTCTCTGAAATGTCGGCGTTCCATCAAGAGTGCTACCTCGTGCTCGATGATTATCACCTGATCAGTGATGAAGAAATCCACGAAGCCATGCGTTTCTTCCTCAAGCACATGCCAGACAACCTAACGCTTGTCGTCACGAGTCGCGCCGCGCCTCCATTGGGCACCGCAAACTTACGCGTTCGTGACTTGATGATTGAAATTGGCAACGAGCTGTTGGCGTTTGATACCGAAGAGACCACAAGATTCTTTAATCAGCGTGTGGCTGATGGCATTGATGACATTACCGCAAACAACCTACGAGCGTACGTTG
Source organism: Vibrio sp. 16 (assembly GCF_963681195.1). Classification (NCBI taxonomy): domain Bacteria; kingdom Pseudomonadati; phylum Pseudomonadota; class Gammaproteobacteria; order Vibrionales; family Vibrionaceae; genus Vibrio; species Vibrio sp. 16. The sequence continues at coordinate 880,049 of NZ_OY808998.1, read as the reverse complement.
AGGGGTGGCCTTCCGCATTGCAACTTATCGCGTTGCAAGCGCAGCATCAGCATAAAACCTTAGCCCAGTCCGCCGAGTCATTTTCTGAATTTAACCATGCTCATCTATGGGATTACCTTGTCGAAGAGGTGTTTGATTTACTGGATGCAGAAACTCGCTTATTCCTACTCCAGTGTTCTATCCTTGATCACTTCAATGATGAGTTGGTGTCTGCCCTCACCCAGCGTGATGATGCGCTGAGCATGATTGAATCGTTAAACCGCTTTGGTCTGTTCATTCACCCGCTGGAAGGCGAACAAAACTGGTATCGCTTCCACAATCTGTTTGCGGAGTTCTTAACGCACGAACGCTCTGCGCGTATTCCCCAGCAGGAAACCGAGCTACACCAAACCGCAGCGAAAGCGTGGCTGAAGCTCTCTTCTCCTCATCAAGCGCTTTACCATGCGCAAAAAGCAAAAAATAGCCAGTTAATTGCCGACATCTTGCTGCAATATGGGTGGAAAATGTTCAATGGCGGCGAGCTGCAAAGTGTCGAAAAGGCCATTGAGACGCTCAGCCCTGAGCAACTCTACAGCGAACCGAAACTGTGCATGCTTCAGGCTTGGCTAGCGCAAAGCCAGCACAGATACAATGATGTTGGCGATTTGCTCTCTAAAGCCGATGCGCAAATGAAAGCCTTTAACGTGGTTTTAAGCCCCAAAGAGCAAGGCGAGTTCAACGCACTACGTGCCCAAGTTGCAATTAACCAGAATGAGCCTGAAAAAGCCCTTGAGCTAGCGGAATTGTCACTGAGCCAACTCGACAGTACCGTCTATCGTAGTCGTATCGTTGCGACCTCTGTTGTGGGCGAAGTTAACCACGTATTAGGCCACTTAAGCCGTGCACTGCCAATGATGCAACAAACCGAAAAGCTGGCAAGACAATACCAAGTCTACCACCAAGCCTTATGGGCCATGCTGCAACAAAGCGAAATCTTGATCGCTCAAGGTTACGTTCAAGCCGCGTACGAAGTGCAAGACAATGCCTTCAAACTGATAGAAGAGCAGCAGTTACAACAAGTTCCCCTGCATGAGTTTTTGCTTCGTGTTCGAGCGCAAATCCTCTGGTGCTGGAACCGATTAGATGAAGCAGAAGAGTGCGCATACAAAGGGCTTGATATCCTAGGGAATCACAGTCCAAGTAAGCACTTACATAGCTACTCAATGTTGGCGCGTATTGCCATTGGCCGAGGGGAACTCGACAAAGCGGGTAAGTTCATCGACCAAATTGTGCATCTGCAGAAACAGTCAACCTACCACGTCGATTGGACAGCGAACGCCTCACTGTCATTGATTTTATTCTGGCAAGCGCGCGGCGATCTGGAGGCCATTCGTCAATGGTTGGACACCACCGTCAAGCCAGAGCAAGCGTGTAACCACTTTACTCAACTGCAATGGCGTAACATTGCCCGCGCGCAGATTGCACTGGAAGAGTTCGAGCAAGCGGAGCAAACCTTAGCGTTCTTACAGGAACAAGCAAACAATAACGAATTGCTGACCGACACCAACCGCAACTTGATTGTGGAAGCGGTTCTGGCTATTTCTCTCAAGGACGAAGAGAAAGCCCGAGATAGACTTAAGCAGGCGTTGGCGCTGACCAATCAGACGGGTATGTTGGGCAACTTCTTGGTTGATGGCGCGAAGATTGGCCATATTCTGGAGAAACTCAATAACAAGAATGAACTAGGGGATTTGGAACGTCACAGAGCTCAGCAACTGCTGAAGGACATTTCCACCACTCAGCGTAGCCGCTCGGTACATTTCGATGGAGAGTTCGTCGAGAAGTTGGTTAATCACCCAAACATCCCAGAACTTGTTCGTACTAGCCCACTCACACAACGAGAGTGGCAAGTGCTGGGTCTGATTTACTCAGGGTTTAGCAATGAACAAATCGCCCAAGAGTTGGATGTTGCAGGGACAACCATTAAAACTCACATTCGTAACTTGTACCAAAAACTCAATATCGCCAACCGCAAAGAAGCCATCAAAACCGCTGAAAACTTGCTTCAATTGATGGGCTACTAGCTCAAATAGAAACAAAAAGCGCAGCGATACCGCTGCGCTTTTCTCACCCATAAAAGTAGAAGTTAATCATCGATCTCTGGCAAACTCGCCACTTCAATGTCTAACTGTGCACCCCATGATGGGTCATCACGCTCTTGCTTCACAACACCACGATTGTTTAGCCAAACAACGTTCTTGTCTGTTACAGGGTTAGCAGCGCCAGCTCCCCAGTGGGTGTAACTGACCATATGACAAACATCAAACTCACCCGCCGCCACTTCAATCGAGCGTTTGCCTAAGAACTGCTGAGTATAGGTAAAGTATTCCGATTGAAGCTGCTCAACCAAGGTACCTTCCGCTGCCTCAGTCACTTGAGTTAAGCTCGCGACTGCTGCATCTTCATGCTCAACCGTTTTGCCCAACAGCAGTTCAGACTTCGCGACAGGGGTTGGTAGAACCACTTTGACATTACCCCAGCTGTTGCCACTTTCATCACGACCAATTTGACCGTAGTAATGATCTTGGTCTTCATACTGCGCTTCCACAAACACCACGCTATTGGCTTCATCATAGCCTTTCACTCGTGTTTGAGTTAGCGCTCCAGACGCATACTGCGCAGGTAAATCAGTGACATTGGAATCTGCAAGCCAAGAGAAGTTATCTCCCATATGCTCTAAGTGATACGTCCAATGCTGAGTATGACCCACCCAAGACATATTACGCGTTACATTTTGAACCCAAGTATCGCCTACTTGTTTTTCATAGTCGGCATCAGACAATGAGTCTAGACAAGCTTGAAGAGTGAAAGGTTGGTAACTCGAGACAATAAATTCAGCAGCGGTTGAACCAAATAGATACTCATCCCCTTCTGCCTCATCACCATCAACATACCAAGTCACGCGTACGAAATCGTTATAAACAGCGAGGTAAAGCTTGTTATCCTCTCTGTTGAAATCGCTCCAAGTTAGGTCATCTTCAAATGCTTCAGGGAGCGTGATTTCACGCAAGGTCTGGCCTTTATGTTCGATATCTTGCCAACTTCCTTGCACCGCAAATTTGGTCAAAGCTTCCTCACCTTGATAGGCGTAATAAACAACGTCACCCACCGTTGTTAGCTGCGCGTATAAAATACCGTGACTCGTTCCAGCCAATGGGATCAAGTCGGCGGTATCATGTGTTCCGCTGCGGTCAGAGTCATTCACCGCAATCGTTGATGCAAGGGTCTTCAACCATACGCCGCCAGCACTAATACCGTTACACATGTTTCCTAGCGCTTGGTAACGATCCGGATCGGACTTCTCACACCAATCTCCTTTGTTGAAACCGTAGTACCCCTCTTCAACCATGCTTGATTCAACTTTATAGGCCACACTATTGACTGGGAAAACGAGATCGCTATCAATGTGGTCAAGCCAATATTCAGAGTCATCCGCATCTTCTAGGATTTCACGCACATTCAAGTTGCTGATATTGACACGATCCGCGGAGATTTCCTGATCCAGTTCAGACAGCGCTGTTTTGACAAGTACGCTGCCGTCTTCACGACTCACCACTTCAACAACCGTATCATCCGCTGCAACCCAACCTTCTGCGCTTAGGAGCATTTGACCATCATCAGAGCCCGGCTCTTGGTGATGTTGCTCGAAGTCACCGGTTTGGTAGTCGTAGAAGAATTGAAGCTCTTCCACTTCAGACTCTTTGTTCACGCGGATGGCGCCAAACTCCAACTCAGGTGGAGCGTAGTCCTCTGCGTAGCTGTCAAACCAAACTAAACCGTCCGATTTTAGAACCTTAAGCAGGTCCACATCTTCACTGTTTTTAACCGCATCAAGCTCATCAAGTTTGTCTTTCAAGTTTTCTTGAGCCAGTTCTAACGGAAGTTCCTTAAGAATCTCGTCAATGTCGATGTCATCTTCTGCATTCCCGATATGAGACAACACGTCATCGACCACCTGCATCACTTGCTCGATGATCAGCTCCTTAAGTTCGTCGTCTTCAATGCCGGCTTTTGAAGCATCCAAAGAGTCGGTCGCGTTGGCCATCACCGATGCCGCAACTTGTGCAACCTTGTGAAGAGACATATACGCTTCGCGTTCCTCTTGAGTCATGGTGCTCGAAGCCTTTGCCGCAACATAGTCTTGTTCGAGATCGACTTTGCCACCTAAGCTACCAAGTTGCCCTTTCACGACCGCTTTTGCATCTTCTAAGCTCTTGCCCTTTTCCACTTCATTTTGAACCAGTGTCGTCAACGGGCTAACGAATTCTGAGCCCGGAGGCGCGGTAAGTGTATAGGCTTTAGTGAGGGGCGTGCCGGGGTTGTCTTGGTCGATGGTTTGACCTGGCACCACTTCAATCACAACCACGCCGTTTTGGCGCTGCTGAGCGGTCAGATTTGTTAGAGTGAACTCGCCATTTTCATCGGTCACCGCTGATGGCTCATCCGCATCACATGCCTTGTTCGCATTCAGATCCAGACACGCTATCGCGCCCTCTAGATAACCATCTGCCGCCCTTGCGGTAAAAGAAGATGTTGCCGGTGCGGTCGGGTCCGGATCCGAGCTTCCACCTCCGCCGCCACAAGCAGTTAAGCCGATTGCCACAGCCATCGCTAATACGGTACGTTGTGTGTTCATATCATTTCTCCGTTGAGTGAACTAATTCTTATAGCGCAGAGACATATAACCAATGCTTAATATAATCATTCAGTTACATTACAAGCGCGAATATGTCGCAAACATAGCAACTCAACCTAGGTCGAAGTAATACCGATATCGAATTTCATGATAAGGGGAACAAGAACCCATCAAGAACAGATATGAATTGCGGCGCACATCTAAACTTTGATGTCCGTTGACAATAATTTTCACAACGTTCACTGAAAATAACGACCAACTCCCGCTAATTGGCATTTCACTGCATATCACCAAATTCGCCCCTCATGTTGCACTCTCTCTCAAAGCTGCCAAAATGCACATTGGTCACGGTGTAATAGGATTAAATTCAATGGGTTGGTTTCGCTCTAATAAGCTCAATCTCGCTGTTTGTGCAGCACTGGTTCTCCCGACAACAGGTCATGCCGAAGTGGGTCAAACCCCTCTAATCGGAGGGTTGTTTAACTCGTCCGAGGTACTGAAAAACCAGATCGCTGACTCACTCTCTTATTCGACGCGCTTTGCCCGAGACATGACTCTGTTCACTGTGGGCGGATTAACTCTCGAAGCCTACCTGCTCACTCTGCCACTTGACGCCAAAACCAAAGCCAAAGTGATGGCTCAGCTTGCCAATCCAAACTACGCCATTCCTTTGGGTTATTTTCTCTATCAGTTTTATGACCGTTATACCGGCATCGGCAACGAAGATACGTTTAAGCAATATTTGAAAACCGTCTACGACGATGAGGTACTGACCGGATTTGAGCACTCACTGTTTACGCTTAGTGAGCAAAGCGCCCAGCCGGAAAAAGAGCACCATAAAGACCAAGCACACCGAGAAGGCTTAAAAGTCGATCGCCACTTTATGGCGTCAATGGTGACGGTCTATGATGCGTTGGTTCAGGTTGGCGAATGGCAAGACCTCGACCGCCTACCAGACACCTATACCTATTTATCCAACCGCCCAGAAGACTTAGCGCTGGTTGCCAAAATTCAACCCATTGTCGTCGGTATCTTGAATCAAGTTGGTCAGGGCATGGATGAGGGCGACATGAAGAACGCCATTTTGGCCATCGCTCAAGATGGCTTGCCACAGTACGTCGACAAAACCAACAACAAAGCTCAAGCGATTACCATTAGTTTGATCGACTTTGTGCGACTCAATGTGCTTAAAGCGTATCGACAGTTTGTGTTTCAAGACGAAAGGCAGCATAAGCTGAACGACTGGCTACAAACCAACTTTGATGACAACCCAGAGTCGGTGATTGCTTTCTTAGAATCGCAGCAGAATCGACGCTTTGCCGTTCAGATTACCGTCGACGGGTTACAGCAAGGTTTGATGGAAGGCTTAGTCGACCCTGAAAAGCCCTTCATTAAGCACGCGTATCAACAGCATCTTACACTCACCGCCAAGCAACCTGCTTTTGCTCAAGCCACGCCAGATCATGTCCAAAGTGTTCGATTCTTAGAGATTTTATCTGAGCAAACCTACAAAGATCCGCATTACCTGCCGTTCTTCAAACGCCTTTACCGAGACCATTCGGATTCCATCGCTCAGGTGGGCATCTCTTCAACGCCGACCATCAGTGTGCGCAACCTACCCATCATTAAAACTGGTGCAAAGGTCTCTGGAAAAGAAGGGACTGGTATTCCCAACTTCCATTTTGTCGATCGAGAACAAGACCGCGCCTACTACTTTTTTGGCAACGATGCACTGCAACTCGATAGGCTGATGCAAGTCAACAAGGTTCAAACCATGTTTGATCGTCTTGTGCACTTGAAAACTCTTAACTGTAACGCGCAGTACGACTGGAACGCACACACTAGCTATGATGGATTAGTCAACTTGGGTGCAGGCGAAGCGTTGAGGGACTTTGGCGAAAAACGCTGCCTAAGAGAGCTAGACGAACGCTCTGTGGTTGAGGCTGAGTTAACCAAAAAACGTCAATCTCTGATCGATAACATCCGAGGCTATCAAGACATCCCAGTGTGGGACTTCTACACCCGCTTAACGCGCAAATGGAAAATTGAACAAGATTTGGAAGACTACACCAAACTTGATGGCAAAGGGATGCCCGATTTCACCTTAATCTATAACCCTTGGCCGGATCACTTTGCCCATTTTGTTGGCCCGTTTAGTGATGAAATCATCATGCCAAGCGGTGAGCTAAATAGACTCGATTACTGGATTACCTCAGTTGAGCAAGCCTATAAGCGCGCTGGGGTGTATCACAACACTTTATTCGGCATGGCAGGCGATCATGGTTTAGCGCCGGTCTATCATGCGCTTAACCCTGAAAAAGCCATTTTCCCACCGCTGGAGAAACAGCTCGGCTACCCGCTAATCATCCGCAAAATTTCATCGGACGAAGGCGAAGGTCCTAAGATCACCAATGCGCTTAGCTATCCAAGTAACAAGAACATCGATGTGGTTGTCGCCTCGACAGCTGGCGGTAATTTCATGATGGATATGTTTAACTCGCAGCAAGGTTGGCATGTACAACCCGTCTACCATGAGTTGACACAGTGGGCGCCTGTCAATGCGCCACAAGGTGAAACCGTTGATATTATTCAACGCTCACTGGATTACTTGGGCACAAGTTTAGACTACCTCGTAGTGCGAGAGTCTCAGTGCAGTGAACTGTCTTGCCACATTCGTTTGGTATCAACTCGAGAGGGTCAACGCGTTGATGAGGAAATCATCCGCAAAGGAGACCGGTTCTTCTATCGTGGGCTCAACGACAAACCTCGATTATTGCAAACCCAAATATTGAACCCATACCTACCAGCACCGACAGATGCCGCCTTGTCACGATTTGGTCAGTTGGTCGACAAATGCCTCTACCAAGCCGAGGTCAGCAACCCGAACTCTTGGTGCAACGCCGAAGAATGGAAGTCACTGACTCGCTTCACACCTCGCCCAGACTCTGTCGTCGAGCTGGCTCAGTTATATGCAGAAGATAGAGCAGGCACCATTAACTTGTTCCCAGCAGAAGGCGTCGGTTACAACACCAAGGTGCCCGGGCGACATGCAGGTGAAAGCTATTTAGAGAAAGACGCATTTATCGGTTTTTGGGGCGAGCCCATTGGCAAAAACGTTACGCCATTGCAGAGTGAGGCGAATGGTTCGCTGACGCCAACACTGTATCAGTACCTAACGGGAGAAGAGGTGGTCGTAAACGAGAACGGCTGGGGCTATCCTTCCTTACTGAATAAACTGGACATCCAATAAGCAAAAAGCGCCGTGAAGGCGCTTTTTTTATGAATCTGATTAAAATGGTTTAGGCGCGTAACCTGTCATCACTTTCAGGTGAAGCTCTTTGCCTAATTTTGTCATTGGGTGAACCACAACCAACCCTTTTACTGACTTTTTGAGTTTACCCATATCTGCCTGCTCTACTTTAGTGATTTCGCGCGAAAATGGCATGTCCAACAAGCTCTTACGCTCCTTGTTCATATCATATTGCTGCTTGTGTTTAACTGAGCTCGCTTTCTTGGTCAGCTTTTCAATCTCATCAGTAAACTTAGAAATCATTTCCTGATCACCACGACCTTTCGCTGCATCCAGCTTACGTTGACACGCGTCTAGACGGTTATGAAGGTTTTGCAGTTCTTTCTTTAGGCTCATGGTATATATCTCACTGTGACAGAAAAGGGCGGCGAGTGTAGCACAAGCTGCCCCACCACCCTAACAATTATCTAAGCGACTTGCCTTAATCGCCCGAGGACCATTCAATTCACCAACCGTATCAATGTTGAGTATCGGAGTAAGCGAAAAGCCCATTTTTATGTCAGTATAAAGTAAAGCTATCGATTGATTAGAATAATAAGGACTTTTTATGCTTTCTCGTTCTCTGCTGCTTGTTGGCACATTGCTTAGCGCACAGGCGGTCGTAGCCAGCGACAATATCACCATTCGTTACCTTGAGCCACTTGATGCAAAAGAAGCACAGGCACTCAAAGAGATTCAGCAAAGCGGCGTCAACGACACAATGGTCGCCTTATCCGAACGCTTGATGCCGTTCAACAAGCCGCTTGTTATTGAGTATGGCAGTGATGATGGTCCACTCTATGATCCGCAAAAGCATGTCGTTCAAATGCCTTACACCTTCTATCAAGAAGCATGGAGCTACTTCAAAAAGAACAAATACGATGAAAAGTATGGTAAGTCTGCCGAACTTGGTGCAATCGACACCATACTGCATACCCTCATTCACGAAGCTGGGCACGCCTATATCGCGGATCAAAACATTCCCATTCTCGGAAAAGAAGAAGATGCTGTAGACAACTTGGCCGCTCTGCTGATGATTGATTATGTTGAGAATGGCGATGACGCTGCGATCAGTGCCGCCGACATATTTGCTTTTGAATCGGGAGACAAACCCGACTATTACGAATTTGGCGAATACATTGATGAGCACAGTTTTGACTTGCAGCGTTACTTCTCTACTTTGTGTCTGGTGTATGGCAGCGATCCAGAAAAGCACAAACAACTTTTAGATGTAGTCGAAAAAGATTACCTAACGGAGCGCAAAGACTTTTGCATCTATCAATATCAAACTATTAGCCAGAACTGGCACCACTACTTAAAGCAGGCGGATTCAAAAGAATAGATTAAAATCGTCGTAGAAAGTCTCATGCATTTCCAGACGATGTGCATGCCTTTCTTCGACGGCTACTTTTAAACTTTGGCTCTCATCCAACGACTCCAAACCATTGTTAAAGGAGGGTAGCTTTAGCTCTTACCCATTTTCGCTTCCTACGTTCGCCATTCCATTTCACACAGTTTCATATTATCGTGATTGCCATCACTTAAATTCAAATACAACTGATATTTATTATCATTTGTATTTTTATGAGTTTGTTTTCTTGTGATAATCCACACGTATACAAAACGGATGGAATACTATGTTTAATAAATCAATCGCATTGCTAGCCACTTTATGTTTAGCGTTTAGCGCTAATGCCAAAATAACGGTTCAAGATGAACTTGGTGAACTGGTTCTAGAATCGGTACCCAAAAGAGTTGTTGCCCTAGAGTTTTCTTTTGTTGATGCCCTAGCTAACTTAGACGTTAAACCCATTGGCGTCGCCGATGATGGTGATAAAACACGAGTAATAGAGCCGATTCGAACCCGAATTGGTGACGATTGGACATCACTTGGCAAACGTTCTCAGCCGAGCTTAGAAGTGATTGCATCACTAAAACCGGATCTCATCATTGCTGACCGCGAACGTCATGAAGCTATTTACGAAGACCTCAAACGAATTGCACCGACTCTAATCCTCAAAAGCCGCGGGGAGACTTACGAGGATAACCTCAAGGCTGTCGTGAAAGTCGCAGCCGCATTTGATCGTGAAGATGAGATGAAACGGCTGGTTGCCGAGCACAGCGCTCGCATGGATGAATACGCCACAAAAATCAACTCTGATGCCTCAGTCCTTTTTGCCGTATCAAGTTCACGCGGTGTCACTATGCATACACCTAAAGCCTACGCAGGTGGCGTCATTAATCGATTGGGTCTAAATTCCCCAGTGCCGGAAGAAACGGAAAAGGCTTATGTACGTATCACCATGGAACGCCTATTAAAAGCTAACCCTGACTACTTTTTAGTCGGTGAGTATGGCGATGAAACAGCGATTGACGAGTTTAAGAAAAACGGTCTTTGGAAGGTGATGACAGCGGTCAAAAATGACAAATATGTTGAAACCGATCCACGTCTATGGTCTCTCAACCGTGGGATGATCGCGGCTGAAATCATGGCAGAGCAAGTAGTAAATCTGGTTCAGTAATGTCTCAATTAGCCCTCTCCGCGCCAGCGTCTCGCTGGCGTTTTTCTGTTTTCATCCCTGTCGTTTTAGGGCTACTCGTGCTCGGCTTTGGCTGGTCTTTGTTTGTTGGCTCCGATTTCGAAATGGGGTGGATTGACGTTTGGCATTGGTTAATCGGTGCAACGGGTAACGAAATCCATCAGCACATCATCAAGGAAGTGCGCTTGCCGAGAGTGTTGTGCGCTGTTGGTGTGGGAGCCAGTCTGGCTGTCGCGGGTTTATTGATGCAGGCATTGACAAGAAACCCCATCGCTTCCCCCTCTGTTTTTGGTGTGAGTGCAGGCGCTTCCTTTGCGTTTGCTTTTGCCTCTACCGGACTTATCGGCTGGTTTTCCGCTCTACCGATATTGGTCGTCACCTTTATCGGCGCAACGATCGCAGGGCTTGCGGTCTTTTTCCTTGCAGGCTTGCACCAACATCAAGTCAATCCAGTGCGCGTTGTTCTCGCGGGCGTTGCTCTGAACTTCCTTTTCTTATCTCTTACTCGTGCCGCCGTTATTCTTGCCGACGAAAGCGCTTATGGGGTTATGCATTGGATAACAGGTACGATAGCGAATGTAGATTGGAGCCACGTGCAGGTGCTCTATTGGAGTTTGCTTGTAGGTCTTGCCGCTGCACTGTACCTAAGCTACCAACTTAACCTGCTTGCCTTGGGTGAATCCATGATGAAAAACTTGGGTGGGAAGCTTGCCCTCGTACGCATAGGTACGAGTTTAACGCTCATTTTACTAATCGCAGCGTCTGTGTCTGTAGCGGGGCCCATCGCTTTCATTGGTCTGGTCATTCCCCATCTTTCGCGCAGCTTAGTCGGGCATGATCTTCGCCTACTCGTGCCAGTCTGCGCTCTACTTGGTGCCAATTTATTGGTCTACGCAGACGCAATTACTCAACTACTAGCCCGAGGTTCAGAGAGTCCAGTCGGCATTCTCACTAACTTTATTGGCGCGAGTTTCTTCCTCCTACTGGCCAAAAATCAGGTTAAAAAGCAATATGCCTAACGCGATCAAAGTAACCTTGTCCCTTTTTGTTGTCTGGCTTCTATTTGCAATCTGGCATGTTGGAGCGGGCGCAGTACAAATATCAGCGACAGAGGTGGTCAATACACTGCTTGGAAATTCTAATGATAATGAGTTCATTGTCATGGGCTACCGTCTACCTCGAATGTTAGTCGCAACACTCGTGGGGGCTTCGTTAGCTTTATCCGGATTGCTGGTACAAGGTATTGTCAGAAACCCTCTCGCATCGCCCGATATTCTTGGCGTTACGACTGGAGCGAGTTTAGCGGTCGTAGCAGTAAATGCGATGTTTCCCGATGTATCCGCGACTCTGTTTCCCTTCATTGCCATGGTGGGCGGTGGTATCGCAACGTTAGTACTATTTTCCCTCGCCAGGCACGTTCTCAACCATGCAGCCGCTCTCGCACTGATCGGGGTCGCTCTAGCGGCGCTATTTAGCGCAGGCGTCGATTTTCTTTTGCTTGCTTTCCCCTTGGAAATCAACGTTTCAATGATTTGGTTAACGGGGTCCGTTTGGGGGCGTAACTGGACGCACATTCCCTACCTTATCGGCTTTTTATTAGCATTGCTGCCTATCGCGGTTGTTCTTGCCTACAAGTTGGATTTGTTCGCATTAGGCGATGAAACAGCACAGGGGTTAGGTGTGAACATCGACAAAGTGAGGCTACTGACCTTGTGCGTTGCAATCACTCTGGCTTGTGTCGCGGTATCCGTTTGCGGCAACATCGGCTTTATTGGCCTAATTGCACCTCATGCGGCACGTTTTCTTCTGGGGAACCGGCATATAGCATTGATACCTGTATGCATGTTGATAGGCGGCAGCTCACTGTTAAGTGCCGATTTGTTTGCCCGAATTCTAATGCCCCCTACCGAGCTGCCTGCTGGCGTCATGACTGCCATGATCGGTGGTCCATACTTCATTTTCTTATTAAGCCGCTACAAACATTGGTAATCGATATGAACGCAATCAATATCCTAGATCTCACTGTACGTTATAGCGATAAGCTAGTGTTAGACCAAGTTAGCTGCGCATTTAAAAACAATCACCTAACCGCATTAATTGGTGCAAATGGCTGTGGAAAATCAACACTGCTCAAAACAATTAATGGCAATATTCGCGCTCAGTCTGGCCAGATAACATTGGCTGATGGTCAAAACACATACCAAATAGACACCAAACTGTTAGCAAAAAGAATATCTATGCTGCCACAAACGCCCATTACCCCTGAAGGCGTAACGGTAAAACAGTTGGTCAGCTACGGACGTGCGCCGTACTTAAACTTTCTTGGTCAACTCAGTGAAGACGACAAGGAACATGTCGACAAAGCGATGATGCTTGCAGATATAAGTGACCTAGCTGATCGCTCGGTGTCCGCTCTATCCGGGGGCCAAAGACAACGCGCTTGGATAGCTATGGTGCTCGCACAAGACACTGAAACCATTTTGTTGGATGAACCCACTACCTATTTGGATATGTCACACCAATATGAACTTTTAGACATTGCAAGAGACTTAGTAGACCGCTATGGAAAAACCGTCATCGTCGTGCTTCACGATCTAAATCAGGCATGTCGATATGCTGACCAACTCGTGATCGTGCATAAACAGACTATTTATGACCAAGGCTCACCGAAAAAAGTATTCACAGAGCAGATGCTTTCTGAAGTGTTTAATTTAGACGCTAGAGTGATTGAAGATCCGGAGAGCAAAACACCGATGGCAATTCCTCGCGCTACACGCCAAACACCAACAGCGGCTCTTATCTAGGGTCTGTTGACCTTTTGCGGTTAAATTTTGTTCGAGATAAAATCGTTTTAGGCGCGGCAAGGGGTGTGTAGCCTAGTCATTCTAAGTAAATACCCCTTAACAAAGCATCAAACGATTTTAGCCGAACCCTTCGGGCAGCGTTTGTGGTTCATTTCTACTGCGTTATCGGCTTTTCATGTAGGCTAGCTACACTTCAAAGCCTCTGCCTTGTATAAATTTCCCACAAACCGCTGCAAAAATCAGCTCGAAAGATCAACAGACCCTAAAAACTCTTACCCTATAAACCTTATGTGGGTGCGAAACCGCACCCTTTGTCATTTCCCACTCCACCTCGTAAACCAGCAAAAATGCCACCGCTATACCGTCTCTAAGTGGCTGACAAGAAAGAGTAAATGTGACAGCGGTCAATGTTCCCGCTGACCTAGTACTAATGTCTAATAACTGATGCCTAATTAATCATCAAGAATCACAGATGACTGCCGATAAATTAGCTAATCTTATGCACGATAAACTTAAGATTGACTACTATTAAATCTATAACAACAACTACTTTAACAACACTTAACGACAATTACTGTGTTAAGGCATCACGGAATCAGGATGTTTGTATGAGTCTTACAATCAAAAGCCGCCTCTATATTTTAGCGCTTGTGCCACTGCTCGTTATTGCTTTGGGCATGCTCAGTTTTACCTATATCAAAACCAAAGAGCTGAACGACCAGCAAGTGGAAATTACTCGCCAAAACATGATGGCGATGAAAAAAGCTGAGCTGAAAAACTATCTGCAAATGGCAAAGTCAGCGATTCAACCTTACCTCGACAGAGGGGCTTCATTCGAGGAAGCCTATGAAACATTAAAAACTCTAGAGTATGGTAAAACTGGCTATGTTTTCGGGTACGATTCGAAAGGAACACGAATGGTACAAGGACAAAAAGCGCCGGGGATTGGTAATAACTACTGGACACTCCAAGATACACAAGGGAACTATCTCATTCAGGACCTGATCCGCAACGCGAAAACTGGTGAGTTCACCACTTACTACTTTCCTAAGCAGGGTGAAACTGTTTCCCTTCCTAAGCTCAGTTATTCGATTTATATTCCCGAATGGGACTTGATGCTCGGAACAGGTTTCTACACTGACGATATAGAAGTCATCTTAAAAGAAATGGAAGATACGGCTCACAGTGCCCTTTCATCAACCTTAAGTGCTATCGCTATTTTTTGTTTGGTCATCGCAGTTGGTGTTGCAATGTTCGCTGTGACCGTTAACCGCACGGTCCTTAAACCGTTGGAAATGTTTGATGATTCGATCCGTTCGTTTGCAAGTGGTGAAGCAGATCTAACGGCTCGAATGGAAGATTTTAAGGCGCCTGAATTCGCCCAACTCAGCAAAAACTTCAACGCCTTTGTTGCCAGCCTGCAAAACATCATTCGTAGCGTGAGTGATGTTGGCCAACAAGTCGTGTCAGAAACAACCAACATGTCTCAACGTGCAGCCAAGGTAGATGAGCTCGCATCAGGTCAACGTGAAGAAACAGAGCAAGTTGCCACAGCAATGACAGAGATGACCACCACGGCCACCGAGATTTCAAACAACGCGAGCCAAGCAGCTGATTCAGCAAAAGAAGCGGACGATAATGCCAAAGACGCGCAAAATATTGTTAACTCTGCGGCTCAATCGGTGGAAGCGCTAGCAGAGGAAGTTTCGCAGGCTAGTGGGGTTATTTCTCGCTTAGAAGGCGATGTACAAAACATTTCATCGTCCCTAGAGGTTATTCAAGATATCGCAGAGCAAACCAACCTACTCGCTCTGAATGCCGCAATCGAGGCAGCGCGTGCAGGGGAGCAAGGCCGAGGCTTTGCTGTCGTTGCCGATGAAGTTCGTAAACTCGCGAGCCGCACTCAAGACAGTACGGGTGAGATCCATAAAATGATCGAGCAGTTAAAAGCCGCTTCTGACGACGCAGTAAAAGCCATGGAATCAAGCCAGAAACGTGGCGCGAGTACTGTTGAAGAAGCCAATGCTGCCGCTAGAGCATTGATTCAGATTCAAGAGTCGATTGGCACCATCATGGATATGAACTCCCTGATCGCAACGGCAACCGAAGAGCAAAGCCTAGTGGGTCAGGAGATTTCACAGCGTATTGTGGTAATTTCAGACCAAAGTGCCCAGTCTGCCGAACTGGCGAACGAGAACCGAGCAGGCAGCCAAGAGCTCAACCAAAGAGCTAACGAGCTATACGAATTGGTTGACCGATTTACAGTGTAATTTGAGCTTTATAAGACAAAGCCCGCGACACAGTCGCGGGCTTTTTTGATCAGCTATTGGGGGCAAGAAGGCTGTGTGATTTGCGACAGAAAAGCTTGGCACTCTTTCGGGCTACCAAGCCGAATAAAGTGGATGTGTTGATAATCAGGATTGCGCATGTCGTCTAAGTATCGCTCTCGGTTTGAATGATACGTTCTTATTGTCCAGGCAATAATGGAGTCTTTGCTACAAAACGATTTTTGAAATGTCTCTCTATTGCCCGTATTTGGCCAAAGCTCTTGACCTGTCCACACTCGGTGAATCGCCCGCTTTACTGCTTGCAGCAAAGTTCGAGCGAAGGAGTAGTCAATCCAGATCACCGTATCAACATCTCTCCATTTGGTCTCACGAGTACGATTGTAATTACCATCCAATACCCAACTAGGGCAGTCTAACGCACGTTCAATATTAGAGAAAAATACCTCATCGCTAGACTCTTGCCAATTCGGTAGCCAGAAAAGAGTATCCATTTCGATATGCTGACAACCCAGCACTTTCGCAAGCTCGGCACTAAACGTCGATTTACCACTTCCACTGGTGCCAACCACATTTACTCTACGCACTGCAACTCCTTGTATAGGCAATAAAATTGGGGGCGAGAGTAGAGCACACAATAAACGGCGGTTCAACAGCTTTTATGCATATTTTTCGAGCATTTCACGCATCCACTCCAGTTGAAAGGGTTTCGCCAACACATCATCAAATCCTGCACTCAAGTACGCGTTCACATCACTGTCAAAGGTATTAGCGGTGAGTGCAATAATGGCTGAGTTTGGCGCGAGTTGATGGCGCGTGATCTGCTTGAGCGTTTCCAACCCATCCATAACGGGCATTTGAATGTCCATGAAAATCACATCAAATTCTTGGTTTTGCAGACAGTCGAGACACTCTTGGCCATTATTGACAATGGTCGCGTCCACATTCAGTAGCGATAACATCTTCTGCGCGACGATCTGGTTGATTTCCATGTCCTCAACCACCAGCACACGCAAGGAGTTGGGAAATGACTGCGAATGGGTGTCAGGCACTCGCTCTGATCCCATAGCCATTGAACCAATGGCATTCACGACAGAGAAAAAGTCGTAGGGTTTGCTCACTCTGAACACGTCATCTTGGTCAAGGGCCATTGTCGCGTTACACAAAACAATATGATGGCAATTCGTCACTCCCTCTTGTGACAGGGTTTCTCTGCCTGAAAGATATGTGAGCGTCATATCCGCGTCTTCATCATACAAGTCCGCATTGATTAACTCACGCTTGATAAGGCGCTCAGCAAATTCGTTGGACGCCTGTACTCGTACTTTTTGCCCTGTAGCGGCGGTGGGGACTTTCGGCTTTTGCTCCATTAACATCACAGGAACTCGGACGGTAAAGGTTGTCCCTTTCTCAAGCTCACTCTCAACGTCGATTTTGCCTCCCATTAGTTCAATTAACGATTGGCTAATCGATAAGCCCAAGCCGGTTCCTCCGTAAAGACGAGAAATAGAATCGTCCGCTTGGGTAAATTCATTAAAGACTTGCCCAAGTTGCGCTTCGCTCATACCTATACCGGTATCGGAGACGGTCAGAATCAACCTTTGTAATTGAGAATCCAGCGTAAGATTGACTTCAACATGGCCATGGTGGGTAAACTTTAGTGAGTTGTAGCCAAGGTTTGTAATCACTTGCAGCAACTTAGTTTTATCGGCCATAAGCAAATAATCAGCCGCTAATTGATGGGAAAAGAACACATCCACATCCTCTTTACCCGCCTCAACAAAGACGATTTTCGCGGCATCGATAAGTTCGCTGCAGTAGAAACGCTCCTCGTACAAGGTAACATTCCCTTGCTCGATCTTGCTGAGATCCAACACACTATTGATCAATTTCAATAAGTGCTGACCAGAACGATTGATTAATGACGCATAGTTTTTTACTTGTTCATCACTCGCAAGGTAATGCTCTTTCTGGCTCAACCCGATGATCGCATTCAGAGGGGTACGCATCTCATGGGACATGTTGGCTAAAAATCGCGCTTTCGCTATCGCACTTTGTTCCGCAAGCCGTCTTGCCTCTTCCAAATTCAACGTCCGCTCGGTTAAGTCTCGGCTTAGCTTGGTTTGATTAAAGTACAACCACGAAACGATCAGAATCATCGCAATGGTACACAGCAAAATAATACCCAAATTGAAAAACTGTTCCTTGTAGATATCTTCTTTGTGTTGATTAAACTGCAACTGGTCTTTTTGAACTTGGGAGATAAAGTCGGAGAGATAGCTGTTGAGCATCACATAGATATCATCCACTTTTTGAGAAGCAATGTTAAGGGGCTGACTGTTGTCTAGCGTTATCTGCTGGATCAACGCAGATGACACTTCCAACTGGGAGACGATTTTTTTCAGTATGGTAACGTCACCATATTGCTCGTGAACATTCAATGTCCGCCTAGCGTTGAAATCTTGCAGTATACTGGATTTATAGATCCTCGCTTTTATCTGCAAACTTCGTAACGCTTGAACTGATGGCGCCAGTTCAAAACGCTGCAACTCCGCCTTTAACAACAGCACCTTGTTTTTGGCAGACATATTATTATTCACGATGGTGACGTAAGGCTGTGGAGAAATGTTGCGAATTTCGATCAACGAAGAGAAGAAATTCACAATCAATAAAATGAGCGCAAAACACAGTGCTCCGATCGCAACCATAACAATTCGCCGAACATGTCGGTGTTGACTTACCCGTGTGCTATTCAACAAACACTTCCTTCACTTGCCAAGCTGATAAGCTGTAATAGAAGTCGTTTCTCAATTCAGGGTATTCACTAAATGGAAACACCACGAACAATGGGCCTTTGTCATCAAGCGTCATTTTGTTTCCTGCTTCATGGGTTGCCAGTAGGACGCCGTATTTCTCTATATCGCTGACGGCTATCCTCACTACATAATCATCCCACGCAGTAATACGAACATGTGTGCCTTTTGCACCCACATAATCAAGCAAACTCTTGATCGTCGGACCACGATACTCCACTGCTTGACTGACAACATGATTGCTTGTCTTGATACTTTGGATATCTAGCGCTTGCAGCATTTGCTCATCAAACACAACGCCATCACCGGTATTGAGTTGGCTCAGATTGCCGTTGACCCACAAAATGGGCTCACCTTGTGGGGTGGGTATACTGTATGCGTTAAAGCTCACCACCAACGTTAATAATGTAATCAGCCGATGAATCATATTTATGCTCTTCCTTAAGTTAGTGACCGAAAAGACGCTCTAACAAGTATAGACAAGAAAAACCCACTACCTAATACGATTGCCTAATTTTCAAATATTTACTTACCCCCTTAATGACAATCGTCCGCACACTGAGTAACGAAAATGGTGTATCACTCGACGTTATAGATGACTGGCGTTTTAGACTGCCATTGTTGCCACAGAGCGTCGTCCAACACCAACTGACATAGCGCGTGAGCAACATTAATTCGACTCGTCTCCCCTGCGTTAAACAATGCGCTCCGTGTTGGGCTAGAGTGCCATGAGTATTCGCTGACCTCGGCCCTATCAATTAACGTGTCTGGGCGCACCATCGCCCATTGGAGAGCGTGATGGCGACTTCCTTGACGTTGGAGAAACTGCGCTGCGCGTTCATTGTCGCGATGAGGAGGGAGCAGCCAGCGCAGCAAGACATTGATCGACCGTTCTAGCGATGGAACAGACTCTTTTAACAACACGTTGCGAACGCCCGTCGAGCTCATCAATGCGATCTTAAGCGGTTGCTCTCTCTTGACTGAGAGTAAAGAAGCCACTCTCTGCAGGCTATCTCGGACAAGCATTCTGGGTGTGCCATACACGCCTTGCAACGTCAGGTTATGGCCTAAACAACAGACAAGCGCATCACTGTCGGCCAGTAAGGACTCAAGCTGTTCACTCTCCATTGATAAGGCGGTTTCCTTAACTTGTTGAAGATGTGCATGCGCCTCTAACACACTTAAGTTTCTCACCAACGCAGTCACTTGGCACCCAGAGTCCAATAACTGCGCGACAACCAAACGTCCCGTTGCACCTGTTGCGCCTAAAACCACCACTTTCATCGCCATTTCCTTCATCTATTGGATGAGCAGTCAGTTTAACAATTCAAAATTGTTTGGAAATCCACCAGTAGTGTATAACAATCATTCATTATTGAATGGATTAGGAACGATTCATGGATTGGAAACACATTCAGTTTGATTGGAATCATGCTCGCGCCTTTCTTGTGGTCGCCGAGGAAGGGTCATTCTCGGCTGCCGGACGAGCGCTCAATATGAGCCAGCCAACGCTTGGGCGCCAAATTGCGGCCTTTGAGCACGAGCTAAAACTCACGCTGTTCGAGCGAGTAGGCAAGAAACTGGTACTGACCGACAGTGGCCAAAAACTCTATCAGCATGTGAGTCACATGGCCGAGTCCGCCAACCAACTGTTACTGACTGCTCTTGGCCAAGATGAAAGCATCGCGGGCAAAGTGAGCATTTCTCTCACCGAGCTCGATGCGTTTTTTCGCTTTCCGCCGTTAGTGAGTCAACTCAACGAGTTAGCGCCAAACATCGATATCGAATTGATCGTCTCCAATCAAGTGAGCGATTTGAAACGTCGAGAAGCGGATATCGCCCTGCGCTATCAAAGGCCCACCGACCTTGATCTGATTGCCAAAAAAATCGGCCGGGAGACCGTGTACCTTTATGGGCGCAAAGAGTTGGTCAACAGCTTTGAAGGTAAGTCACCGAACGAGGTCGCTAACGTCCAGATCATCGGTTTTGATTACACTGACCATCTAACTCAACACCTCAAGCACTCGAACTGGCAACTCAAACACAATCCATTTACTCTAGTGTGCAACAATCAATTGGTTCAATGGCAGTTGGCTCAACATACGCGAACGCTCATCCTCTTACCCGAGCACATTGCTCGCGCCCATCCAGATTTACGCATCGCGTTTAAAGAACACTTCAACCCTTTTGAAATCGATGCGTGGCTGGTAAGTCACCGCGAATTGCACACCAGTAAAAGAGTCCGTTTAGTGTATGACTTTTTGGCACAGCATATGGTCATCTAATATTGATAGAAAGCCACAACAAGTTTCCTCGTAGTTGTGACTTTACTAAATATAAGCTCAGCAATTATTTGTTAGCTTACGTATGAATCAAGGTAATAAAGTTGGATACCGAATGCTGACAAATAATGAAACGCAATATTGCTCACACTGTGATATGAACACCAATCACGTTGTGGTACTCGTCCGAGATGAGCCCAAAGCAAATAAAATCAAAGACTTCTTCAGCGGCTTTATTAAGAGCTCTGCAGTGGGCGCATTTGAAGCGACAATGGATGACTTCTCACGGCATAGCATCTGCGAAAAGTGTGGTAAGAAGACCATCAATGACAACCTTACCTAACAATGATGTGGCAGAGAAACATGTCACCTTATTTTCCCTTCGCTAGTTAGCTCTTGGAAAAAAGACTTTGAAATACTCTTATGGCCCAGATGAGATGGGCGCTTTTTGCTGCAACTGTAAGACAGTCACTCAGCATAAATACCATGCGTTTAGTCAAGAGCAACCTGCCAATGAAACCGCGACCCGAGGCTTTTTGTCCGGCCTGTTTTACGCTATCGCCAGTGCGTTAATGGAAGGAGCAGCAAGTGGTGATTACAAATGTACTAAGTGCGGTACCTATCTCAACACGCCTGACAATCTTGATTAAAAAAGGGTAAGTGACGAATCACTTACCCTTTTCAGTACTTTTGTATCAATCAATAGAACTTAACGAAAAGCCATTGCACCTTTACCAACACCTTCATAGGCGATGATTTGCAAAGATTGCCCGGCGTCTAAAGTCGGTTTTACCTGATCAGCGATATAGCCTGCAAGCAGCTCAACGGTTGTATCTGTCGGCAGAATCTCGGTTTCGCTCTTCGCAATGGCTAACTCAAATTCGCCTTGAGGCGCGGTATAGCGAAAGCCATAATGACTCTCATCAGTAATGGCGCTAGCGTTGTCACTTAGGTTCAGCGCATCCAGCGTCACTACGTCCTCTTCTGATCCTAAATAAATGTCTTCCCAACGCTGGGCAAACGCCGCTTCTCGCTCGCTGTCACGTTGACCATCCACCAAAATTTCTACTGGTGAGCGGTGACCGTGGGCAATACGCTGGCAGTTACCATCGTGCTTTTTCAGACCATGGGTATAGTGATAAAACGCCCCGTCGATATTCTCATGGCGTAGAGTAATCTCGATACCAGTCACGTTACTTGGTAGATTGTCACGAAGGATGTCATACACATGCTTGGTAATGCTCTCGATTGTAATCTTGTCAGAGTCAATTAAGCAGTAGGCTTCATTTGGGCAATGAAGGTGAAGGCTTTTCTCTCCGCGCAGTACATCGAGCGTTGCATAGCCCGCTTTGCTTGGTTGGAACACAATGGCTGTGCTTTGCATCGGCACAAGCAGACGGTGATCGACAAATTCATCCACCAGATGCTTGATCTGCTTCTTAACGCGACCAAAATCCAGCACCATACTCATCTCATTAAGCTCACCAGACATGGTGACGTCTAAAATCCAACTATCTCCTACGACCCCTCTGGTTTCACAGATGTATGAAGAATCGATAACGGTAAGATCTCTTACAAATAGGTTCAAGTTGAACTCCTTACTACTTAATGAGATACGGGAGGCTGATTAAATGTTCAGCAGGCACTTCGTCTCATTGATTAGGTTGAATGAATTAGGAGCGGCAGGATGGAACAACGCCTTCGCAAAGTCCACCTTTTTCATGCCACTCACTCAAAGTAAACGTTTAAATGGCTTAATTTTCCATTAATCAAACTTTAGCAGTAACATAACCCTGCGAGCCGAAATGGAATAAAGTACAGCACAACTCGCCAAATATAGCAGAAAGCCCCTATCCCAAAAAGCAAGCACACTAGCCCGCTCTGTCTTGTAACCATTGTCTGGGCGACACACCACAAACCTGCTGAAACGCTCGCGCAAAACCCGAGTAGCTACTATACCCCACTTCATCGGCCACCCAGTTGAGAGGCTTACTTTGTAACAGCAAGGACTGAGCCACCGAGATTCGCCATTTCTGAACGTACTCCCCTGGCGTCTCTCCTACCGCTTGTTTAAATGTCTCCGTAAACTGACTGCGAGACATGGCGGCCAATGCGGCCATCTCTGCAATTTGAAAATGACGAGCAGGAAGCTGATGCACCGCACTCACGACCGGCTCTAGACGGGGATGCGCCAATGCGGAAAACAGCCCCCGCTCTATTTTTTGTGCCTCAATAAGATAGCGGAAAATCAGCGCCATCAGCGTATCACTCAATGTATCCATCAAAAACTGCTGACCTACGCTCACGCTGTCTGACTCTGTAAACAGCATATCGACAACCGACGTTAAACTCGGCGCAGACTCAAAGGGAATAACGATCAACTCCGGTAACGCAGACAACAAGGGGTTCATTTTCCCCGCTCGATACTCCACATTGGCGCAGACCAACTCTACAACTTCTCCAACCGCTTCAATCGTGTGGGGGGCACTACTCGGCAGATAAATGACGCAAGGCTGGGTAAAGAGCTGAGCTTTCCCCTCGCCGTTAACCAGTTTTAAGTGACCCGCGTTCAATACATGCAGATGGCCCTGATTGATACTGCGATCTTTAAATGAGGAGATGCCGCACAGACGCCCCGAATGAAACACGCCTGTGCGTATTGAAAAGTGTTCCATCAACTGAGAAAGCAAATCCATGTAACCTCCGGACGATTCGCGCAGTTTTTCGGTTTTTAGTCCCTCTACAGACCGGAGAGGTCGGCTAATTTATTCATCAGAGATAACTCATACAGACAAGGAGCTTGTTATGTCTCACACCAAATCGACCGGAAAAAAATTGACGCTGATGACAGCGTTGCTTGGTACTAGCTTTTCACTGATGGCGGCAGACATCGACATGAGCGTAGACGCGAACGATCTTGCCATTAAAGGCTATGACCCTGTCGCTTACTTCACCGAAGAAGGCGCCGTTCAAGGCAATCCACAATTTACCGCCACATACAAAAATGCCATTTACCATTTCGCGAGTAGTGAAAACCGAGATCAGTTTAAAGCCGATCCACAAGCGTATGCACCGCAATACGGTGGCTACTGTGCATTTGGCGTAGCAATGGGTAAGAAGTTTGAAACCGACCCACAAGCGTGGAAAGTGGAAGATGGAAAACTCTATTTGAATCTTGATAAAAGCGTCCAGAAACGCTGGTTAGAAGATACCCAAGGCTTCATTCAAGATGCCGACAGCAACTGGCCGACCATTAAAACAGTCTCGGCGGAAAAGTTGTAATTCGGCTCCCACTGCCTTTCTCCCCTTTCCTCCCACGGAAACGCTGGCGCTTTTCCGTGGGCTTTTTGATTACGCTGTGAACGTCTACGTATGACGTGGTAAGTGAACCGAGTTTGAGCCTATTGCCCCGTTTGTAGCGTGAGTAATATCTCGCAAAGCGGTGTGGACTGGAAATTCTCACCCAGCGCCTTTCTCATCTTTTTACCACTCAGAATAACCGGTTGTTGCCACAGATATCGCATCTTAACCACTTCGCCAATTACCGGCTTAAACAGGCCAATAGCTTTTAGCAACCACCAAGAAAAGCGCGTTGTTTTGAGCAACTGACCATTGGCGAGAAAAGCCTGCTGCCAATCCTTTTGACTCAGTGTTAATCCTTCGTCATGCCAGACTTCAAAACGCGATTGTGGGAGCGACATCAGCTTCGCAGTATTTGCGCAAAAGTCAGGAAGATAACACCAGAAATGCTCATGCTGCTCATCATGAGGAAGTTGCATCGTAGCGCGATCCTGTTTTTGCTTTAAGATGGCATCGAGCCAACCGAGCTGTGTCTTTGGCCCGATGTAATCCCCAGCCCGCACAATGGTAATACTTGCTCCTTGCTGACTCGCCAAACGAAGCCTTTGTTCCATATTCACACGGATTACGCCTTTCTCAGTAACAGGGGACATCGAGGTATCCTCTGTGATTGGCTCAGAACTTGGGGCGAAGTTGTATACGTTGCCAGGAAACAGCAAGCGCAGATTGTGCTTTTCCGCAACCCGAACCGATGGTTCTAACAGCCTAAGCGCATCTTGTGGCCAACGGTCATAAGTGGGATTAACGCCGTAAACAATCAAGTCAACGCCAGCCGCCGCTTGCTCCACAGCCTTCTCATCACTGGCATCACCCACCCAAACATTCTCTGACGAGATCCAATTTGGCGCTTTCGATTTATCTCGGACTAACGCTCGTATTTGCCAGTTTTCCTCATGCAAGGCCATTGCCATCTGCGCGCCAAAATTACCAGATATTCCTAAAATCAGTGCAGTTTTCATCTTGTTCCCTCCAGTCGATAACACTATTCTAAGATTCACCTGGGAATAATGAAGCCGTATTAATTACTAGTGGATATGCAAAAATGAATAGCAATTGGCAATGGTGGCACTACTTTCTGGCGATCGCCGAGCACGGCAGTCTCAGCCAAGCGGCAATCTCGTTAGACGTCTCTCAGCCAACCTTGAGCAGGCAACTACAGCTTATGGAAAAGCGCCTTGGACAACCCCTATTCGATCGCAGTACGCAAGGCCTAACACTGACTGGATTTGGCGAAAGCTTATTGGAAGAGTGCCGCAACATGCAGGCGAGCGCAGAGCGTTTAGCGCGTCTTGCGGCGGGGCAAGCAACATCACTGAGTGGACGAATTCGACTGGCAGCAAACGAACTGATTGCGCTGCATTATCTGCCTAAGATTTTGCCTCTTTTCATGGATACCTACCCAGAAGTGTCACTCGAAGTGGAAGTCAGTAATCAAGTCAGCAGTCTGGACAAGCGTGATGCGGACGTGGCGATTAGAATGTTTCCACCCACACAGCAAGATTTAATCTGTCGACGCCTGTTTGACATCCCTTTGGGCTTTTTCGCAAGCAGCGACTATTTGCGTGTCAATGGCACGCCAGATACCGCTCAAGCGCTGTTTCAACACCGAATTATCGGCTACGACCGAGACCGACAATTTGAGAAAGGCGGACAAGAGTTGGGTTGGCAAATCCGCAATGAACAATTTCTCTTTCGCACCGATTTTATGCCGATGCATCTAGAATTAGCCCGAAATCATGGCGGCATTGTGGTCTCGCATAAACACTTGTGTGAAGAGCTCAGCTTGCAAGAGATCAAGGTTGGCATCGACATCCCCAAACTCCCCTTATACCTAGCGTGTCACCGAGACGTTCAACACAATAAGAAAATTCGTGTACTGATGGACTTTTTAGCTGAGCATCTACCAAAAACTTATCGAGAGACTCACAACAGCTAGCCTAATTTCAGGAGAGAAAACCGCTCAAGCTAGAGAACGGCAATCATGGAAAGGTCTCTACTTGACGTAGTCTTCAGGAAGGAGAGCCTCTCCCTGACTTTCGGCCAGATACATCAAGGCATCAATCACTCGCAACGGCGTTAAGAGCGTCTCGTCGTTGCAGTCTTCAAGTTCAAAAGCAAGGTAGAGGTTATTACTCTCTACTTTTAGGAACAAATTGCCTTGTGGTGCGCGTTCTTGTGAGAGAGCAAACACGCCAACACCAATAAAGTGTGAGCAACTACGGTTACTGGTCGCGTAAATATCGCACCGGAGCTTGTGGGCGAGCGTTAGAAAATCAAGCGCTAAATTGAGCTGTTCATCCGAGACACTGTCTACTTCAATCATCTGTGTTTCCTTACAGAAACGATCCAAATAGCGCAGCATATCGTCGATATTGTTGTTAAATAGCATGGTTTATTGCCCGTCGTGTGGAGTTCGCAATTGTACCGCGAATGCCGGCCATAACAACATTCATGTGCAAGCCCCCCCTTCAATCGCAATCGTACCTATTGAAAAATAAGCACCCGCTTACGTTAAAAAAACCTGTTATATTCGCTTATCACTCAATACGACAAAGTGCGATATCCAACGCAACAGTAAGGATACCTATGAGCAATCAAGATTTATCTCGAATGGGTGCAGCCAGAGTCTCTATTGAGATGATTGACGGCGTCGAGTGCATCCGAAAACGTGGCGCTTCTGAAGTGGAAATCAATCTTTATCAAACCGCCGCTCCACATCTGACTGGCGTAAACATTCCAACTCTAGTTAAACTTGATGAGAAAGATCTCTATATTGAGCGGGTGCCCAACCCAATATCCTTAACTGCTCTACGCTCAAAGCCTAAGGAGCTGTTCTCTCAACTGGCGAGCCTTCATCACTCAAACTATTCGCCCCCGTTCCCTGTTAAAACGCACCAATGGACAACAAAAGCAACGGAAGACGCTCTCAATGTATTGCGCCTTCCGGAGTACCACGCGTCGAAAGTTATCGAGATACAACAGCTGTCGTCATGCTTATTTCAGCAGCCAAACTTAATATCTGGTGATACCAATGACGGGAACTGGGGGACAAGAGCCAACGGTGACCTTGTGTTGTTCGATTGGGAACGATTCGGGAAGGGAAGCCCTGCTATCGATCTCGCCCCCTTAGTTGCAGGCCTTGGAACCTTAGAAGATTATAGAGAGATCATTCGGCAATATACTCAATACAGCACGTTGTTGACGAAACAAGAGCTTGAAAGACACCTTGTCATTGCGAAGTGTTGGATCATCATTGAAGTTGTCAATATTCTAGTCAGCCGCGACAACTCCGATAAAGAAAAATACATCACTTGGTATCGCAACCACATACCCGATTGGCTTGATAGGGTAAGACATGTGTTGTGATTTCAACCCATATGTTCGGCGAAATTTAAACCTATTCCGCAAATGGTTCAAATCTAACTACTTAGTATCTAAAGAAGACTCAAACCACGAATTAGGAACTCTCACCGCCACCACATTAGCTCGGCAACAGACTTGCGATTGCGAGTAGAGTTCGCATTCTATGGTGATCTTCTTATCTGAGGCTTCTAAAACGCGAGCCATGAGCTGAACGGGATGATGAATAGAAACGGGTTTTAAGAAAGAAACCTCAAGGCTGCCTGTCGCATACCAAACCGGGTCACCAACGCCTACCATTTGCCCCTGCAACTCGTAACCTTTCGCGATCGCCATACAAACACAATGACAGTCAATAATGGTGGAAATGATCCCACCGTTTAGAAAGTGGGTGGGGCCAGCACAATGATGATGAGAGGGAGTAAAACTGCAGTTTGCTTCGGTGTCAGATTGCCAATAACTTTTGATTTGCAAGCCCTGCTCGTTCAAAGTACCGCAGCCGTAGCAGTGGTTGTTGGGGATCTGATCTTGAATCGCCAAACTCATCGAAACCTCTTACCGAAAACCATCTAGGAATCTTATAGTTATAGTACATAGATGAGATGTTGATGAAGCTAGAGCGCCACTGATTATGAGAACTAAGAAAAGCAGCCAACATCGGTTGGCTGCTCAAACTAGTGAATGACCCGAGACGGCGCGCTTTGTCGCCATACCTGTGACAGATCAATCGTGAAAATCATCACGGTCGGCTTACGTGGCAAGGCACCCATAATCGAGAACTCCTGCCCGGATGGAACGAGAGGGAAATTCAGTGAAGCCGGCCAATCAGATGACGCTTCACCACGACCTGATATTGAGAACGAAAACGCGGGTAAACGGACCATAACACTCACCTCAACACGGTAAGTTAGCGGGTTTACAAGCCCGCTAACTGTAGGCTCAAAGACTTATATTATTTAAGTAAGACCATTACTTATCTTGCTCTTTGTCTTCCACCAAATCCGACACCATTGCCTCAGTAGTGATCATTAGACCTGCAACCGATGCGGCGAATTGCAATGCTGAACGCGTCACTTTGGCTGGGTCAAGGATGCCCATGTCAATCATATTGCCATATTCACCAGTCGCAGCGTTGTAGCCGTATTCGGCATCACCCGCTTTAACCGCATTGGCAACCACAGACGCTTCATCACCTGCGTTAATGGCAATCTGACGCAATGGCTCTTCCATGGCACGAATCGCCACACGAATCCCCATATTTTGATCGTCGTTGTCACCGCGCAGATCAGAAAGCTCTTTCGCGATTTTGGTCAGAGCCACACCGCCACCAGCGACAATGCCCTCTTCAACCGCCGCTCTGGTCGCATGAAGCGCATCATCAACACGATCTTTCTTCTCTTTCAT
The DNA here is from genome assembly GCF_963681195.1 of Vibrio sp. 16. NCBI lineage: Bacteria > Pseudomonadati > Pseudomonadota > Gammaproteobacteria > Vibrionales > Vibrionaceae > Vibrio > Vibrio sp. 16. The sequence continues at coordinate 851,237 of NZ_OY808998.1, read as the reverse complement.
CTCAACTTCGGTCGCAGCACCAATCTTGATCACCGCAACGCCACCAGACAGTTTCGCAATGCGCTGTTGCAACTTGTCTTTGTCGTATTGAGAGGTGGTTGCTTCGATTTGCTTCTCAATCGATGCGACTCTGTCAGCAATGGTGCTCGCCTCTGCAGCGCCGCCCACAATGGTGGTCGCGTCTTTTGTGATGGTCACTTTCTTCGCCGAACCCAATTGTTCAAGCGTTGTTTTCTCAAGCTCTAGGCCGAGGTCTTCAGAAATCACCGTGCCCGCAGTAAGGACAGCAATATCTTCCATCATCGCTTTACGGTTATCACCAAAGCCAGGCGCTTTCACCGCACTCGCACGAACGATGCCACGCATGTTGTTCACGACCAATGTCGCAAGCGCTTCGCCTTCAATATCTTCCGCGATGATTAATAGCGAGCAAGATGCCTGAGCCACTGCTTCCAATACAGGGAGCAGTTCACGAATATTGCTGACTTTTTTATCCACCAACAGGATGTAAGGATTGTCGAGCTCGACAGTGCCGTTATCTTGGTTGGTAATAAAGTATGGCGATAGATACCCGCGGTCAAACTGCATACCTTCGACCACGGACAGTTCATTATCTAGGCCTTGACCTTCTTCAACGGTGATAACGCCATTACGCCCCACCTTTTCCATTGCCTCCGCAATGATTTCACCAATCGCTCGATCGCTGTTGGCGGAAATGCTGCCCACTTGCGTGATCGATTCTTTATCACTGCATGGCTTCGACATATCCCGCAACTTGCATACTGCCGCTTCGGTTGCTTTATCGATACCACGTTTTAGATCCATCGGATTCATGCCCGATGCGACCGCTTTAAGCCCTTCGTTAATAAATGCTTGCGCCAATACCGTGGCCGTTGTGGTGCCATCGCCTGCTTCATCGTTCGCTTTGGATGCCACCTGCTTGACCATCTGCGCACCCATGTTTTCAAACTTATCTTTTAGCTCGATCTCTTTAGCAACCGAAACACCATCTTTGGTGATGGTCGGCGAGCCGAACGATTTATCCAGCACCACATTGCGACCTTTCGGCCCAAGCGTCACCTTTACGGCATCGGCAAGCAGGTTAACCCCTGTAAGCATCTTTTGACGTGCGTCATTCGCAAATAAGACTTCTTTAGCAGCCATGATTTATCTCCTTAAAACGACCAAAAACCATTACTCGACGATAGCTAACACATCAGATTCCGACAGAATTAAATATTCGGTCCCATCTATCTTTTCGGTTTTCACACCGTATCCGTCATTAAAGATAATGTCGTCGCCAACCTTGACTTCCATCGCAGCGCGCTCACCATTTTCAAGACGTTTACCTAGGCCCGCGGCAATAACTTTGCCTCGGTTGGACTTTTTGACAGATTGGGAAGTGAGAACAATCCCCCCTTCAGATTTGTTTTCCACTTCTTGTCGTTCAACAAGCAGCTTGTCATTTAAAGGACGAATTTTCATATTGAAGTGCCTCCTACTTAGTACCAAAAATAAAAGACAGGGTTAGACAATTGATTGATTTGCGAATGGGTCAACTCGCTTTCGGTAAAATAAATAGGGTCACGAAAAACAAGTTCAAGGGTCAATTTTGATAAAAAATATTTATCGTTGCAATTAAAGTTAATAATCGAAATTTCAGTAACAACGGATATTGAAGCAGCAGAGTTAGATCCTCCCCTCATCGCCCCAACCTAACAGCACGTATAATCAGTGTCAGACCGTTGCCAAAAGGGTACTAAGAAGAATGAAAAACCAAATTGCTATTGCATTGACTTGTTTGAGCTTGAGTTTTGTTGCGCCATCGGTGGTGGCATCAGAGCGGGCTGATATCGGTTGGGAGTGGATTGAACAAGGCGCAGTGATTGTTGATGTCCGCACACCTCAGGAATTTGCCGCTGGCCACTTAGATAACGCCAAGAACTACCCGCTGTCAGAGCTGGACAAACACTTTGCCAACATCGACAAAGATACCCAGATCGTACTGTATTGCCGCAGTGGCAATCGCTCTGGTCAAGCCTTCCGTTATCTTCAATCACAAGGCTTTACCAACCTGCACAACGCGGGTGGTTTGGTGGAAATGCAGCAAGCCAAATAAGACGTATGATGTAAGCGAGTAAGCACCTACTCATTGCGTTGCTTACTCAATTCTTTGCAAAACAGGAAGTCGATACATTTCGATACCTAATCGGTCAATGTTCTCGTTGTTTTTTCGGCTTTTTTCACAGAGTCCAGAGAACTTCACCATACAATTCGCCTCTAAGCAGTGAAATGTAGTAGAGTCTCATTCCTATTTATAAAATCCATCAGCAAAAGGAAAGGCTATGCATTTAAAGGCCTTAGCTCTGGCGACCTCCGTCTTACTTGGCGGAAGCATACCAACCGCACTTGCAAATCAAACCGAACAACAACAGGTACAGCAGATGACAATACAATATCCGAACACCAAAACAGTGGACGTGGTGGACGAATACTTTGGCACTCCCGTCAAAGATCCTTACCGTTGGTTGGAAGACGACCGCAGCGCAGAGACCGCAGGCTGGGTTGAAGCTCAGAACAAAGTCACCAACGACTATCTCGGCCAAATTCCGTTTCGCGATCAAATCGAGAAACGCCTTACCCAGTTGATGGACTACGAAAAAGTGGGCAGCCCTTTCAAAGAAGGGAAATACACCTACTTCTACAAAAATGATGGTCTTCAGAATCAAGATGTTCTGTATCGCCAGCTTGGCGACGGTGAGCCTGAAGTCTTCCTTGACCCAAATACGTTTAGCGAAGAAGGCACAACCTCGCTGGGTGGAACAAGTTTTTCTAAAGACGGCTCTCTGTTCGCGTACAGCATTTCTGAGGGCGGCAGTGACTGGCGCAAAGTGATTGTGCTCGACACAGAAACCAAACAACAGATTGGCGAGACCTTGGTTGATGTCAAGTTCAGCGGCATTAGCTGGCTCAACAACGAAGGTTTTTACTACTCAAGTTACGACAAACCAGAAGGCAGTGAGCTATCGGCAAAAACCGATCAACACAAGCTCTACTTCCACAAACTGGGTACCAAGCAAAGTGAAGATACGCTTGTATTCGGTGGTACAGAGCAAGAGAAACATCGCTACGTGGCAGGATACACCACAGAAGATGGTCGCTACTTGGTAATTGGTGCAATGGAATCGACGTCGGGCAACAAACTCTACGTGAAAGACTTAACCAAGCCAGACAGCGAGCTCGTTACTGTGTTGGACCATACCGATTCGGACACTTGGATCATCGACTCGCAAGGTGACACCCTATACGTCGAGACCAACTTCAACGCACCAAATATGCGTGTTGCGAAGTTCAATCTTGCCAAGCCGCAACCTGAGCAGTGGCAAGACGTGATCGCCGAAACCAAGCACGTGCTCAACGTCTCCACCGCAGGCGGCAATCTGTTTGCGCAATACATGGTCGATGCGACTTCACAAGTCAAACAATACGACATGGATGGCAAGTTTATTCGCGATATTGCTCTGCCTGACATCGGTAGCGCTCACGGCTTTGGCGCTAAAGAGCACGAAAGCGAGCTTTACTACACCTTTACCAACTACAAGATGCCGGGCACAACCTACAAGCTGAACATCAAAACGGGCGAGAGCAGCGTTTATCATGAGTCAGCGGCGCCATTCGACTCCGATCTGTTTGAGTCTAAGCAAGTCTTCTACACCTCGAAAGATGGCACCAAAGTACCGATGATTTTGACCTACAAAAAAGGCATCAAACTCAATGGCACAGCACCAACCATTCTGTATGGCTACGGCGGCTTTAACGTCAGCTTAACCCCTGGTTTTAGCCCAAGCCGAGCAGCGTGGTTAGAGCTTGGCGGTATCTACGCGGTAGCCAACCTTCGTGGCGGCGGCGAGTATGGCAAAGCGTGGCACAATGCAGGCACACAGCTACAAAAGCAAAACGTATTTGATGATTTCATTGCCGCAGCAGAGTACCTGATTGATGAAGGCTACACCTCGTCAGACAAACTCGCCATTCACGGTGGTTCCAATGGCGGACTGCTTGTTGGTGCCGCAATGACGCAGCGTCCAGAGCTGTTCAAAGTGGCTCTACCAGCGGTCGGGGTACTGGATATGCTTCGCTACCATACGTTTACCGCAGGTGCTGGCTGGGCATATGACTACGGCACCGCCGATCAAAACAAAGAGATGTTCGAATATTTGAAAAACTACTCGCCTGTGCACAACGTGAAAGCGGGGGTTGAATACCCTGCAACAATGATTACCACCGGTGATCACGATGACCGCGTTGTACCTGCTCACTCTTATAAGTTTGCCGCAGAATTGCAATCTAAGCAGTTTGGTCAGCAACCTAGGTTGATTCGAATCGAAACCGACGCAGGCCATGGCGCGGGCACCCCGACCAGCAAGGTGATCGACCTTTATGCCGATATGTACAGCTTTACCCTGTTTAATATGGGGGTGAAATCGATTTAACTAGCTAGCGAACCTAAAGGCACTGCGTTCTGCAGTGCCTTTGTAGTTTAAGCTAACGATTCCCCACCCAAACTTACTCACAGCTTGAAAGCGCACTAAAGTAATCATCAAGCGTGTGAACGCCATATGTAGGAGCGATGCTATCGCGCCCCAACATCGTCAAGAAAAACTCCGCAGGACCGCCAAATTTCTCCGGCAAGTGGCGCACTAACGACAACCCGACTCTGCGCAGAAAGTCCGGTAGGTGCGTAATTTTCTCCGCTTTACTTTGAGATTTGAACGCGAGCCGAGCAATATCATTGACAGACAAAACATCTGGGCCACCGACATCTAATTCTGTGTCATTGCGTTCAATCGCTTCAACACAAAATCTCGCCAAGTCTTTTCCGTGAATGGGATTAAGCAAGTTATCACCATCGCCAAAAGTAAAGACTCGACCTGATTTCGCCATGTTGTACACCTCGGTAATATCAGAGAAAAAGCCGTTCGGGCGAATCACACAAGGGGTTAATTTTGTTGACTGTAAAAGCCGATTCGCAAAGCGTTCTTTCGCCTCTAGCAAACGAACTTGAGGGTATCTCTGAGCATTAAACGCAGAGATGTAGATGAATTTGCCGACACCTGCTCGCTCTGCTTCTTCAAGCAAGTTCAAATTTGCTTGGTAGTCGACATCTAAATAGCCTAATCCGTCTTGTTGGCGAGTAATGCCCAAGCATGAGATGACAACATCGACACCGTCGCAAACACCTTTAAGCTCATCGGGGTGAGTCACTTGCGCCTCTATCACTTGTGACTCTTCCACACCTATTGCGAGTAACTTGGTTTTGTTTCTCGCAATGGCTTTAAAATCAATGTGCTCAGAGAGGAGTAGCTCAACAATATTCGAGCCTAAGTACCCCGTTGAGCCCACAATTAAAATTCGAAGGTGCGTTTTCATACTAAACTCTATTTCGACCAAGTGGTCTTTTTAAATTAGTACGCTTTGAGAGCTAGGTAAAGATCTTTTTTGTCCACTCGGTCTAAATAAAGGATCTTGTGTTATACTGCGAGGCATTGCGGTAACAAAAGCTGAGAAGAAAACCATGCCTAAGATCGTCGATCATGAAAGCAGACGTAGGGAAATTGCCTTAAAAGCAACCGAAGTGTTCCTTGAGTTCGGTTACAAAAATATTGGTATGAGACAGCTGTGCGAACAGTTAGGAATGAGCAAAAGTGCGGTTTATCACTATTACAAAAGTAAGGATGAACTGTTCAAAGCCGCAACAGAGGCCATCGTTAACTTTGATGCAGAAGTGCTAGCAGATAGACCAAACTCAAGTGAAGCGAATACAGAGCAACAAGTCGAAAACTTCGTATTGATCTTCCAGCAAATGGCTCCGCGTTTCCTCCAAGAAATGAAGCTTGTCTCTGATTACATTGATGTGATTGGGCAAGAAAACTTAGCTACCGATCCATGCATGTTACTTGCGAATCAAAAGTACATGACGATGCTAGAAAATTACGTTTCAGCGCAACACAAAGAATCGCTTTATACCCTTATGCTAGGACTACTGAACCATCAATTGATGTTGGGTAAAGCGCTAGAAGATTCGTATGTTATTGAGCAAGTTGAGCGAGTGTTGAGATAAGTAAACTCATCACAACTTGTTCTTCTCTATCTGGACTCTGTTTGCGTCTTACATTAGGTTTGAATAAGACACTTTTGTAGGACCAAACCATCATGCACATCAGTTATGAGCAAGTCACCGCCTTTGTCGCTGTTGCCGAGTGTGGCTCCTTTAGCGCAGCAGCAAAACAATTAAATAAGCATCGCACGACGCTTGGTCAGGTGATCACCAACCTCGAAATTGAAATCAACATGACCTTGTTTGACCGTTCGACACGCTATCCTCAATTGACGGAAGAAGGCTTAGCACTGTATCAACATGCTAAAAACCTCGCGGAAACGACCAAGTCTTTTGAGCGTCTTTGTCAGAGCACCGAACAAGGGAATGAGAGCCAAATTACTATCTGCCATAGTGAATTGGTACCGGGAAAACTGATTCAAGATGTGATGATTGGGGTTCGCAAAAAATTCCCGCTAGTCAAAGTGAACTGGCTTCACAAAAACAATCACGAAACGAAAGCGCTGTTCGAACAAGACGCCGCAGACCTTGCTGTCATGCTCGTTCCAACGGGTAATGCCACGACAGCATTCAGCTACACCTATCTGCTCAATCTTCCTTTTGTTGTTTGTGCCACCAGCGAATTTATTAAGCAACATCAGGTTGTTGACCTCACCTCTCTAAAGCGAGCAAGACAACTATTGATGGCAGATTTTCACCATACTGGCATCGCACAAACATTGACGATATCGAATCTCGCTCAACAAATTGAAAGTGTGAATGTGCTCAAAAACCTGTTAGTCGCAGGTGATGGATGGGCAATTGTCCCTACCCATTGCGTGGAGGATCTTTTAGCCACCCAGCAATTACAGACCATTGAGATAGACGAACTCCATGCCGTGCTTCAGTTTCCCATCAACCTTTGGCAACACAACCGCTTAGCAGGCCCTGTCACACGAGAAATGATTCGACTGTTTAAAGAACACAGTCACACTCACACCATTCGAAGTGAGGATTGAATACTCATAACGTGATTTAGGTATTTTTGTTTTCCACCGTACACTCCAAATCGTTCCTAAACATGAATCGGAGTTACTATGAAATTGAAAGCAATCACCCTAGCCCTTCTTGCTGGCACTCTTACTACTGGTGTAGCGCACGCTTGTACCTCAGTCGCATGGAATACCGACTTGGGCACTTTCACTTCTAGAACGATGGATTGGATGGAATCAACCTCACCTGTACTAGGTACGATTAACAAAGGCGACGTTCGTTCGCTTCAAGGTAATGGTCTGGGCAATACCTACACGGTGAAATACGACATGGTTGCGGTACTGGCTTATGGTGAACTGGTTGCCGATGGTGTAAACAGCGAGGGCATGCAAGTCAACGCTCTGTTCTATCCGGATATGACCATGAAAAAGGCGGAAACAGGTTCAGAAGTCACGCAATTTACCATCGCTGAATACCTACTGGCTAACTACGCAACGGTTGATGATGTGGTTAAAGCGCTGCCAACATTGGAATACGCGACTATCCCTATGGAAGGCATGCCCGTTGAAATCAAACTTCACTGGTCTGTCACGGATAAGAGCGGTGATCGCCTAGTGATTGAGGTGGATGAAGACGGTTTGCACACCTACCGCGGCGAAGAAGCGATGGTAATGACTAACGACCCTTCGATGAAAGAGCACATCGAAATGCGTAAGCAGGTTCAACCAACGTGGGAAAACGCGAGTCGTGATACTGACTATGGCTCCATTGGCAACGGTAGCTCACACAGTCGCTTTGTTCACGCGAGCTACTTTATGAGCAAACTCACTGAACCGACCAGCATCACCAACGGTATGATGAAGCTGTCGACAGTTCCTTACCGTGTGCCTGCGGATGCGCCATACAAAGACTTTAGCAACGGCAATGGTATGTCTAGTTACGCAACAGAGTGGACCATGACACAAAGCTTGGATACGGGTGACAGCGTGTTCGAATACAACTTTGAAGAAAACTGGAACACGGTGAAATTCAACGTTTATGAAATGATGGGCAAAGATTTCCGCCTACCCCTGACGAAATCGTTTATGGCGAAGTTCTAGTCGCTAACAATATACTGAGTGCCGTTTCGCAATCAAACAAAAGCACCGTAACGTCGGTGCTTTTTTATACATAATGAGCACTTATTCTCTGATTAATATGAACCGGCGGGCAAAATTTACTCTTTAAGCTGCATATTGGTGAATCTGCCGCTAGACTCTGCCCCATCGAATCACCAAAAGTGGCAACACTTACAACGAAATTAAGGAGGAATTTATGTCTTTGTGGTGTTCAATCAACCCACGTTTTTATGGCATGAAAGACCGCTCAAGAGTTTCAGATTTCGCGCTGCGATAATCTCGACTTGAGCGAATAATTACCTTTCGACGAAAACACGTCCCGAGTACTATCCCTCAAGCTCGAAGAATTATTGTCAGCTATGACAATGGCGTCTTACGCCCAAAATTCTTGAGAACATTATGAGTACTTTTTTAACTGCACAATCACTAACCCTTTCTCACACAGCAACACCCATCTTCAAAGATCTGACGTTTACCATTCATCGTGGCGACAAAATTGGTCTTATCGGTCATAACGGCTGTGGTAAAAGCTCCCTACTCAAACTGCTTAGCGGTCAATTTGAACCAAGCCAAGGAACGGTTGCCAAGGCCAGCTCATGTTTGATGCGTTATGTTGAGCAGCATTTACCTGAATCTTTAAACAGACATTCTGTCTTACAGGCGTTAGCAGACTCTTTATCCGATGATGAAATTTGGCGCGCCGAACTCTTATTAGATGAACTAGGCTTTTCGACCACAGAACGACAAATGCCAGTTGAGAATTGCAGCGGTGGTCAGCAAATGCGACTGCTGCTTGCTCGTGCGATTATCCATCAACCTGACTTACTGCTTCTGGATGAACCAAGCAACCACTTGGACTTGCCATCGCTCCTTTGGTTAGAGCAATTCCTATCAAACTGGAAAGGCTCATTCGTTTTGGTATCTCACGATCAAACCTTACTCGATCGCGTCACCAACACCACTTGGGTCATGCGAGATCGGTCTCTGCATCATTTCTCTTTGCCTTGTTCTCAAGCGAGACAAGCATTGAAAGAGAAAGATGAAACCGATCAACTTCGCCATGCCAGCGAGCAGAAAGAGATCGACCGAATCGAGAAAAGCGCCAAGCGTCTAGCCACTTGGGGCAAAGTCTATGACAACGAAGATCTTGCTCGAAAAGCCAAGACGATGTTTGCGCGCAAAGAACGTTTAGAGGAAGAACAAACCGAACTGACAGAAGGCACACCTTGGGCGCTGCAACTTCAAGGTGAGTCACTGCCAGCAAATCGACTGTTAGAGGTTTTGCCTTTCACGGTCACGCCACCCAACAGTGATTATCACTTGTTTGATATGGCAGAAATGCGCGTAAAAAGTGGCGACCGAATTGCCGTTCTCGGCAGTAATGGTTGCGGTAAATCGACTTTGTTGAATCTGCTTTATCGTCAGTACGATGTCATCCAAACAGACCTAAGCAACCAGCATGAGAGTGTAACTTTCCACGATCGTTGTCGATTAGGTTATTACGATCAATCCCTAAAGCAACTCGACGATGCTCACTCCATCACGGATGCGTTGCAGTCGTTTGCCGGCATCAGCAGTGAACAGGCAAAACGTTCGCTAATTGGTGCAGGGTTCGAGTACGCAAGACACGATCAGAACGTCGCAAGTCTAAGTGGTGGGGAACGCGCAAGGCTGCTGTTTGTTGGCTTAACCCTCGCTCGTTATCACATGTTGTTTTTAGATGAACCGACCAACCATTTGGATATGGAAGGCAAAGAGGAGTTGATTGAAACTCTGCAAAACTTCGAAGGTGCTGCCCTGTTGGTGAGTCACGACCGAAGCCTGATAGAGCAAAGCTGCAATCGATTCTGGTTTATTGAAAATGGTTTGCTGACCGAGTACCTGTCTGCGGAAGAGGTGTACCAACGCATAACCGAGACTTCTCCAAAATCTGCCATGTTGCATCATGCAAACGATGCTGTGGCAGTTGAAGCCGAAGCAAGCGCCGATGAGCAATCAGAAGAGCAAATGCTGGAAAGGCTGTTGGAGCTGGAAACCTTGCTGGAAGCGGATCTAGGGCGAAAGCCCAAGCATCAAAAACCAGCGATGCAAAAACAGTGGCAACACGAGATCTCGCAGATTATGGAGCAGCTTTAACACCAAATGGTATAGCCCAAAAAACACAAGGCCAGAGTCAGACTCTGGCCTTGTGTTGTCAATGGAATCATCACCAATTAGAGAGATTCTATCTCTTCAGTGCTTGGCACATACTCCAAAATATCCCCGGGTTGGCAATCGAGATGCTTGCAGATAGCTTCCAGCGTCGCCAGCTTTACCGCTTTCGCACGCCCGTTTTTCAGTATCGACAAGTTTTGCTCGGTAATGCCCACCCGTTTTGCTAACTCATTTGAGCGCATTTTCCGTTTGGCTAACATTACGTCAAGATTGATTACAATCGCCATATTTGTTCCGTTAAATCGTCAGCTCACTTTCTTCTTGAAGTTCTGCTGCTCTTTCCATTACCACCGCGATAACACGGACAATAAGACCGATTACCATCATTGTGATGTCCACGTCATCGACTTGTACCGAAAAGTACCAAGACTCGCCATTGTACGATAAAGCGAGGCTAAGCAGTAGGTCACTCAACGCACCAATAAAAGGAGTTGCGATCAATAAGTAACTCAGTTTCTTGTAACAGCAGGCATTTTTCTGCTCAAAAATCTGGCCTTGCTCGTAGAGCCTGAACAACACGATCAACTGCCACAGCATCGCCATTGTCAAAAATGCAGAGAACATACTCGGGATATACCCGACCAATGAGCGAGTGACCGACAAGGGTAACTCCACCTCAACAGGGAAGCTAGCGGTAAACCATTGCGCATTAAACATGGTGGCGCTAAACCATAAAGTGGTATCAAGTGCAGCGACGAAAAAGAAAGAAAACCAAAACAAAATAAGCAACTTACGACTAAAAGTACTAATGGATTGGTGCGACATACTAGGCCTCATAACAAATAATTCATGTGTATATTAGTGGCCAAATCATAAATAAACAATAAAAACTTATCGTTTTACGATAATTTTTTATTGATTTAATCGACACTAACATTTACCTTATAAATCAAATTTAGCTCAACCATTGATTATTTGAGGTCCCTATGTCACTAAAACACTCCGCCTTGAGCACCTTAATGATTTTGTTCTCTTGCTCTGCAATGGCAGATGATGCGTTGTTAAGAAGCATCGAGGCCAATAACTACCTGATCGACTCGATGAGCAAGCTCGACAGTCCATCTAGCCTACCCGGCCAACAAGGATTTGCTGGACACGACTGCTACGGTTCCACCAGCCGACCATTCAGTGGCAGTGGCATGTCAGCAGGCCATGGCAGCACAGATTGTTACGTGACAGAGTATGATTTGGGCGATAGCAATGTGAAGACTTACTACCACAGCGATCCTTACGGGAGCTACGGGGTTGGATTCTCTTGGAGCTTTGAATAACACAAGCGTCACCGCAAAACGACACCGCGCAAACTAAAGTAAGGCTCAGGTTGGTCTAAACGGAGACTAGCCTGAATAAAAATATCTTTTTATTCATAATGTTAAAGTCCAGTCAGTGCGGCATCTCTCAGATCATCGTTCGGTTTTCTTTTACCATCCCAGCAAAGAGTTCCTAGCAAGATCTGAGGCGATATGCGCAAAATAAATGACTTTGACTTAAAGCTGCTCCACCTATTTCTTACCATCGCCGACTCCGGCGGCTTTTCCGCAGCGCAATTCAAACTCAACATGCATCAGTCTACAATCAGTACAAGAATGAATGATTTGGAGACCCGCTTGGGGATGACGCTGTGCCAACGAGGACGTCGAGGATTTCGGCTCACGCCCGATGGTTTGAAGGTGTACCAACTTAGCAAGCAACTGTTCGACAATATTCATTGCTTTGAGAATCAGCTTGATGACATTCGCAAGATTTCTCATGGGCACGTTAAATTGGCGCTTACCGACAACCTTGCCACCAACCCAAAATGTCGCATTCAGCATGCGATTGGCAGTTTTTGTCACGATCACCCGAAAGTCACCCTCGACACTGATATTTGGGATTCCTACAAGATAGAAATGAAACTGCTTGAAGGAGAAATTGACTTGGGTGTCACTTCGTCGGAAGTGCAAAAAGATGGACTCAACTACCACCTGTTGTTCAACGAGAAACAGTGCCTATATTGTACGCCCGATCACCCTATCTTGAACCTAAAGCATGAAATCACGACCCAAGACTTGATTCGATTTCCCATCGTCGATCGCGGCTTGCCGCACAAGATTACGCCGTTCAGTGACACAAAAAACCTATCCCACCTAGCGAGTAGCACCAACATGGAAGCCACCGCGCATTTGATTCTCTCTGGTACTTTTGTCGGCTACTTACCCGATCACTATGCCGAAATATGGGAACTCCGGGGAAAAATGGTCAAGATCAACGCGCCATCGTTGGAGTATCTCGCATCGTTTCACCTGACAACGTTGGACTCACAGGAACGCTCTCTCGCGGCCACGGAGTTGATGAATAAAATTGCTGCTGTTCATTCATTAGAACACAACCCGCGTGCCGAAAGCCCTGTTTTGAACTCAACAAACATCGCCAAAAGCTAAGCCTCATCAGCCATTGTGTATCTTTGATGGCAAAGCACATCCATCGGCTTTGCCAACAAATATGCGCATAATATCTAACATCGAAAACTGGCAAAGTATCTATAAATAACCCGTTATTTATCTTACCCATCAAAAAGCGCCAAATGCATATAAATATCACTATTCGACATAGGTATTTATATGGAACATTACCCATGCATTAATATTCATTTGGATACGATCACCCACAATGCACACAATCTGGTTAGCGCGTGCGAACGCTTTGGCGTTAAACCCGCAGGCGTTACCAAACTCGCCTGTGCCTATCCGGAAGTGGGAGAAGCGATCCTCGCCGGAGGCATTGGCATTCTCGCCGACTCTAGAATTCAAAACCTGAAAAAACTTCGTCACCTTGATGGTGAAACCATGCTGCTGAGAATTCCAGCCATTAGCCAAGCAAGAGAAGTAGTGCAATACGCGGATATCTCTCTCAACTCAGAGCTAGAAACTCTTCAAGCACTGGCGATCGAAGCGGTCAAACAGCACAAGATCCATCAAGTCATTATCATGCATGACATGGGAGACCTTCGTGAAGGTTCGTTCTACCAAGAGGAAACTTTACAGCTGGCGAGAGAAGTTATGAAACTTGAAGGGCTTCAATTAGTTGGCCTTGGCACTAACCTCGCCTGCTATGGTGGTGTTGAACCTTCAATAGACAACCAAACCCAGTTGATTGCACTGGCGCAGCAGATCGAAACAGAACACAACATTAGGTTGAGTTATCTCTCAGGAGCAAGCTCTGCAGGGCTACCTTTAATGCTGCGCGGTGAACTCCCCAAAGGCATCAACCAGCTAAGACTTGGCGCTTCTGTGCTTATGGGCATCGGATTAAATGACGACCCTGTGCCCAACACTCGCCAAGACACCTTTGATTTAACGGCTGAGATTGTCGAAATCAAAGTGAAACCTTCCGTACCTGCCGAATCAACTGCACTAGATGCTTTTGGTCATAAGCCTACCTTCACAGATCGCGGTCTTCGCAAACGCGCGATTTGTGCCATCGGCAAGCAAGATATCGATATTAGCCAAATGACCCCAAAAGATAGGAACATCATTGTGATTGGCGGCAGTAGCGATCACCTTATTCTCGACATCAACGACAGCGATATGCCTTACCACGTGGGCAGCCTCATTGAGTTTGAGCTCTCATACGGCGGCGTATTGCAGTGCATGACTTCCGAATACATCACCAAGCGTTTTCTCTAGAACTTCATTGAGCAGTGCGAGTACAAACACTCGTTAAGGACCCACTATGTTCAAAATAAAGAAATTTCCCAACACCTTTACCATTCTTTTCCTGTTGATCGCCTTTTTCGCCACCCTCACTTACTTATTGCCTGCAGGAAAATATACCCGAGAGATGAATGAGAACTTAGGCAGAGAAGTCCCAGTTCCCGGTTCTTATCATGTGATTGAGTCTTCGCCACAAGGTTTCTTTGACACGCTAATGGCACCGATTTCTGGTTTCTATGACCCCGCATCTGGGCTGATTGGCGCAATCGATGTGAGCCTATTTGTGCTTATGGTGGGAGGCTTTCTTGGCATCGTCACGCAAACAGGCGCGATTGACACGGGTATCGCACGGATTATGGTGCGTTTAAAGGGCAGAGAGATTTATATGATTCCCATCTTGATGGTGCTGTTTGCATTGGGTGGAACCTCATATGGCATGGCAGAAGAATCCCTCGCGTTTTACGGTTTGTTGATTCCGATTTTTATGACTGCTCGCTTTGATCCTATGGTCGCCGTCGCCGTTATCTTCGTGGGTACAGGGGTCGGGACATTAGGTTCAACCATTAACCCGTTTGGCACTGTGATTGCCTCTAACGCAGCGAGCGTCGATTTCATTAGTGGCATCGAGCTCAGATTTGCCATTCTCGCCATTGCTTTAGTCGTTTCAATCGCTTACGTGATGCGGTATGCCAAGAAAGTTCAAAACAACCCAGAGCTTTCTTTGCTTGCCAACCTGCGCAAAGAGAACGAAAAACACTTTCTTGGTGACAAAGATCCAAGCGCGCAATTGCCAGAACTCACAGGTTCGCAGAAGGGGGTATTGGTTCTATTCATTCTCACCTTTGCCATCATGATTTATGGCGTCTCCGCGCTCGGTTGGTGGATGGCAGAAATGGCGACCCTGTTTATCTTTATGGGTATTCTGTGTGGCATTGTGGGCCGTTTAGGCGAAGAAAAGCTGATCAACGCTTTCGTTGCTGGGGCTGCCGATTTGATTGGCGTTGCGCTGATTGTTGGCGTGGCTCGCGGTATCGTTGTGGTCATGGAAGCGGGCAACATTACCGATACCATTCTTCACTATGCAGAAGGTTTAGTTGCAGGTAAAAGCTCGGTGCTCTTTATCAATACCGTTTACGTGATTGAAATGATGCTGTCGTTTATTGTCCCATCAACGTCTGGTCTTGCCGTCATGAGCATGCCAATCTTGGCGCCACTGAGTGATTTTGCCAACACAGGCCGAGAGCTTGTCGTGACTGCGTTTATGAGCGGTATTGGTACGATTCTGTTTATCACCCCGACCTATGGAGTCTTGATGGGCGGTTTGGCGATTGCTCGAATTCCTTACATTACTTGGCTCAAATTCATAGCGCCTCTGGTGGCTTTCTTTGTCGTCCTCAATAGCGTTGTGCTCTCGCTTGGCGTGTCAATGGCAGGCTAATCAAAGGGGCATCTGCCAATAATAGAAATTCTCAGATACACCGCTCTAATAAACAAAAGGCTGCTAAGTTTCCTTAGCAGCCTTTCTTCAACACTGTTCGCTTTATGCGCTTGCCGCGTCTTCGACCATAGCTTTAGATAGCGCTTCTGCCACCTTAATGCCATCGATACCCGCAGACAAAATCCCACCAGCGTAACCTGCACCTTCACCTGCAGGGTAGAAGCCTTTCAGGTTAACACTCTGAAAGTCTTTACCGCGCTTGATGCACACAGGAGAAGACGTACGAGTCTCAACCCCCGTTAGCAAAGCATCGGCACTCGCGAAGCCTTTGATCTTTTTATCGAACGCAGGAATCGCTTCACGAATCGCTTCGATTGCAAAATCCGGTAGCGCTTTCGAGATGTCCGTTAGGTGGATACCCGGCGTGAAAGACGGTTGCACATCACCTAACTCACTTGGATCGCGACCTTTCAGGAAGTCACCCACTTTCTGCGCTGGCGCATCGTACGTTTCGCCGCCTAGCACATAGGCACCTGACTCAAGTTTACGCTGCAACTCGATACCTGCGAGTGGATGCTCTGGGTAGTCACGCTCTGGGTCGATACCCACCACGATAGCCGCGTTGGCGTTACGCTCTGAGCGAGAGTATTGGCTCATGCCGTTTGTTACCACACGGTTTTCTTCAGACGTCGCCGCCACTACCGTACCACCTGGGCACATACAGAAGCTGTAAACCGTGCGACCATTCTTACAGTGGTGAACCAATTTGTAGTCTGCCGCGCCTAAGATTGGGTTACCCGCATTTGGTCCGAAACGCGCTTCATCGATCATCGCCTGTTTGTGTTCGATACGGAAGCCAACCGAGAAAGGTTTTGCTTCCATGTACACGCCGCGATCGTGGAGCATTTCAAACGTATCACGCGCACTGTGGCCAACCGCAAGTACCACGTAACGAGACTTGATCTCTTCGCCGTTAGACAGCGTTAAACCAGTGATTTGATCGCCATCCATATGGATATCATCGACGCGAGTGCTAAAGCGGATTTCACCACCCAGTTCGATGATTTTCGCGCGCATTTTCTCGATCATCGTAACCAGTTTGAACGTACCGATGTGCGGCTTACTTACGTAGAGAATTTCTTCTGGTGCGCCTGCTTCAACAAACTCAGTGATCACTTTGCGGCCGTAGAAATTTGGATCTTTGACTTGGCTGTAAAGCTTACCGTCAGAGAACGTACCTGCACCACCTTCACCAAACTGAACGTTTGATTCCGTGTTGAGTGTGCGCTTACGCCAGAAGCCGAAGGTATCTTTCGTACGCTCACGCACCTCTTTACCGCGCTCAACCACAATAGGTTTAAAGCCTGCTTGAGCAAGAATCAGCGCAGCAAACAAACCACACGGACCAAAGCCAATCACGACCGGACGCTCTGTGAGATTTTCAGGCGCTTTCGCGACGAACTTGTACTCCATATCTGGCGTTTCTTTCACGTGCGGGTCGCTCACGAACTGCTCTAACAATGCAGCTTCGTTTTCAACGATCACATCTAGCGTGTAGATAAGGAGAATATTGGCTTTCTTACGAGCATCGTAACCACGACGGAAAACATTGTAAGAGATGACTTGGTCTTCAGAGATACCAAGTTTCTTGGTGATGGCAGCAGTCAGCGCCTCTTCCTCATGATCAAGAGGAAGTTTGATTTCGTTTAAACGTATCATGTAGATGTCTCGTATAGATAGGTGTCTTAGCCAAAACCGCTTGAGAGGCGGTCAGCTCACAATGGCGCGCATTTTACGAGAAATTGATTTGTCTGTCATACTAAATCAAACATATTGAATTTTGGCAGGGGATGAGTATTATCCCATTCCTTAATTTTGACTAAAGATAAGAGACCCATCATGGCGTTTGTCGTAACCGATAACTGTATCCAATGTAAATACACTGACTGTGTCGCTGTATGTCCGGCAGATGCATTCCATGAAGGGCCAAACTTTATGGTCATCAATCCAATCGAGTGTATTGATTGCGGTCTTTGTGTTGACGAGTGTGACGCGCACGCGATCTTCCAAGAAGATGAAGTGCCAGAGGACCAAAAAATCTACGTAGAACTCAATGCAGAGTTAGCGGAGCTTTGGCCAGTACAAACCGAAGTCAAACCAGCAATGGATGAAGCAGAAAAATGGAATGGCGTGCCTGATAAGTTAGGCATGCTTGAGAAGTAACGAGCACCATTCTGCACATAACGAGATACACAAAGAGGGCTGACAGTGATTGTCAGCCCTCTTTTCGTTTTAGTGGTTATACGCAAAGTGATACTTGCTATGATGCGTGTCGTCGCACCTCACTCCGCTTACAGTCCTATGATAGCCTCGATTTCTATCTGCAAATCCGGATGAATAAGTTTTGAAACCTCTACCAGAGAACATGCGGGCAAGTGACCGTCATAGAAATCAAATAGAAGCTCTCGGATGCTACCTAACATAGACATGTCGCGAACAAAAATAGTGAGTTTGATTAAATCACTTTTTGAGCGTTTTTCTACCTTAAGGATTTCTGAGAGTTGTCCGAGAATCTCTTGAGTCTGCTCTATTAAACCAGACACTTGAGCACCTGTTCCATAAGCGGTGAGCCCAGAGACGTAAAGTGTTTTGTTGTGCTTTGCTGCATGAACATACGGCCCTGCGATTTGAGGTAACCCGTCGTAAGTCATCCTTTCTACCACTTAACTTCTCCTTATACGCAACGCTTTGTTATATGTTTGGTTAAACCTTGTCCGCAAAGTAAGCCATGATTTCTGCTGTCGTCATTTCCTTAGTTTCGTTGGAAAAGCAGTAGTAACTTGGACGCATGTCGCTAAAGTACTGCATGTCCATTTTCAAACCTTCCAAGTTTGGAAATAAGCCTACAGGCATATTGTATTCACCAGTTTCTTTGAACTTGTAAAACAAATGAGTACCACACTCTGCGCAAAAACCACGAGAAGCCCAAGAGGATGACTTGTACATTTTAACTTTGTTTTCGCCCTCGATTTTCACTTGTGTCCCACATTTAACTGCGAAAAATGGAGCCCCACCCCAAGTCCGACATGACTGACAATGACAAACTGTAAAGTTAGGGTTGATGTTTTCTGCTGTGATTTTTACAGAACCACATAGACAGCTAGTCTCAGCGTAAGACATAAAATTACTCCTGAATTGATGAAAACATGTAACGCAGCATTAAGGTGCGAGCAAAGCTATCGCTTGCCGTATAAACATGAAACCCAACGATAGACTGAAAGAGCCACGCGTTGCGAATCATTCTTAAGCAGTGTGTTATGCGTGTGGCTTAAATTTCTTCGTCATTCCTTGGCTGGATGGAGAAACAAGCTTGTACCCTAGTTTTTCGTAAAACACTGGCTCATCTGCGATCATTGAAACATAAGAGCCTTCAAGCGCTGCCGACGATAAATAGTTATCTATATGCTCCATAACCTTCCGACCTAACCCTTGGCCTTGATACTCCGGAGCGACTGCAACATCCACAACTTCAAAGTTACATCCACCGTCTCCAACTACTCGCCCCATCGCAACTAGCGTGTCACCATCTCGAACCGAGATAGCGTACAAGCTATTTGGCAAAGCAATAGTGGCAGCCTTTAACGATTTTGGAGACAGACCTGCCTTCACTCGCATTTCGCAGAACTCTGATGGGCTAGGAACTTTCTCTTCGTATTTTATTGCCATTATGTACATCTCCCTTTATTGCATTCGAAGCATACACATGATAACTGTATAAATAAACAGTAAAAGTGTATTTTTGAGTAGGCCGCGTAACTATTATTAGCTTCACTGAACCGGTCTAATCTCTTGCTGACCAGGTCGTGATGCAGCACGGCGCTATCTAACAATTTATGTGCAAATCATATCACATGGAAAAAGTAGCTTGAGTGGCATTCTGTATAACGTTCTCACTCGGTAAGAAATCGTTATTAAGGCAAGCTAAGACGTATTTGAGTTTCGTAGGCACAAAAAAAGCGCAGTGACTGGTCATCACTGCGCTTTTTTAACATCTTGATTTGGCTTAACTGTGCTGGCGACGCAAGTTATCCAAAATAATGCCTGTAGCCATCGCGACATTCAGCGACTCTGCACCGCCAAAGGCTGGAATCGTGATCTTATCGGTCACAAACTTTGCCGCTTGTTCGCGAATACCGTGAGACTCACTGCCCATCAACAAAATGCCTTCGGCAGCAAACTCGGTTTTATGCACGCTTTCACCTTCTAGGAATGCACCATAAACCGGCAGATTAGATTGTTCTAAATAGCTTGGTAAATCTAGCTGGCTTACTGTCACACGGCCAAAGCTACCCATTGTCGCACTGATGGTTTTTGGGTTGTATGGGTCAGCACAATCGGTGCTCGCTACAATGTGTTTAATACCATACCAATCAGCAACTCGAATGATGGTACCTAGATTACCTGGATCAGACACGCCATCTAAGGCAATCATTAAGCCCTGTGCTTTTGGTGTTTCGACACTTGGAATTTCAACCACCGCAATCGCGGCATTGTTGCTAACCAGTGTGCTCGCTTTAGTTAAATCATCAAGCGACGCTTCTATGCACTCAAAGCCGCTCAGTTCGCTTTGGTTCTGTGCGAGAAACTCTTGCGTAGCAAAAATCTGCTTAACGGTTAGCGAGCTATTAGCCAACTCAAGTACGTTCTTTTCACCTTGCACCAAAAACAGACCATGCGCTTTGCGCTGTTTCTTTTGGCCAAGAGCTCGAAGTAATTTAAGTTGGTTTTTTGAAATCATAATTTGTCCAAGGTAATAGGGGTAACCCAAATAAAAGCGCGGCAATTATAGAGTAAAGCCTTGGTGAGCTAAAGAGGCGAACTTCGATTACTGACCACTTGCCCATCCTCTTCGCCGCCACTTTAGGACCTTGTATACAGCTTGCGACAAGTTGTCGTGATACCATCTCTGCATAATCGTTTATGGAACAATAAGATGGCGACAATCGAACACTTCGAACCTCAGCTTTTGGCATTTATTCGCCAAGAGATGGTCCAAGACCCTGCACATGACCTTAGCCATGTCGCTAGAGTCGTCAAAACCGCACGCGCATTGTGCGCGCAGGAAGGTGCAAAAATTGATATTGTCCTTCCTGCCGCCTATTTGCATGACTGTTTTACCTTCCCTAAGAATCACCCCGATCGCGCTAAAAGCTCTCTTATGGCAGCGGACAAAGCAACGGAATTTTTGAAGAGCATTGGCTACCCTGAACAATGTCTAGCGGAGATTCACCACGCCATTTGCGCCCACAGTTATAGCGCTAATATTCCGCCAACCACGTTAGAAGCCCAGATCGTTCAAGATGCGGACCGATTAGATGCGTTGGGCGCGGTCGGAATTGCCCGATGTTTGCAAGTGAGTGCTAGCTTTGGCTCTAGCCTTTATCACGTTGATGATCCATTTTGTCACCAGCGCGAGTTGGATGACAAACGCTACACGGTGGACCACTTCTATAACAAGCTGTTTAAACTTGAACCCATGATGAACACACCGGCGGCAAAACAAGAGGCGAAAAGACGCACTGATTATATGAAAGGCTTTCTCGCTCAACTTCAGGGCGAAATTGAGCGATAAAACCAGCCGATCATCACCCTTGTAATGGCTGGCTAACTTCAGAAAGTTGATTCCCTACTTTTTGATCAAAAAAGTGAATACGGGCGATAAATTCGGGTTTATCGTCCGGTGATATGGATGTCGCCAAAGGTAGATCCGCTTTCATCGGATCCACGGCTCGGTTTCGCACCAATACCTCGAAGTGCAAGTGTGGTCCAGTTAACCGCCCCGTCGCGCCAGACAAGGCGATTTTTTGCCCGCGCTTGACCCTTTGACCTTTCTTAACCAAGAACTTGCTTAAATGTAGGTAACGCGTGGTGTACACACTGTTGTGCTTAATGACTAAATACTTCCCCGCGTAAGGGTGATTTCGCACCCCGACAACCTTACCATCACCCGTCGCATAGATGGGGGCACCGACTGGGGTGGCGAAATCGGTCCCATTATGTGGCGTCACTCGACCTGTCACTGGGTGCTTGCGCCTTGGGTTAAATGCTGAGGTAATGCGGCGATATTGAGAATCGACCGGAAAGCGATTAAACGCTCGTTCCAAGCTGTTCCCATCTCGATCATAAAAGCGTCCATCTTTAGCAAGAAATGCAGAGACCTCTTTGCCCGACAGGTTAAACGAAATCGCTTGGATTTCACTTTTCCCAGTTGGATGCTCACCAAGAAATTGACGATTCACAAGCACATCGAAGCGATCACCAGCTCTCAACGATCGAGCAAAATTTACCTTATCTCGTAACACGCGTGTGATGTTGGCGATTTGACTGGCCGATAACCCCATCCTATGCGCCGATAAAGAGAAACTGCCATCAATGGTTCCACTATAAAGGACCTCACGCCACTCGCTAGGTTCCTCCTCGAGTTGATATTGAAACGTTTCTGGGTTCGCTTTATCCCTAGAGTAAGTAGCATGCTCAACCATACTCACATGATAAGTCAAAGAGTCTAGCTGTCGCTGCTCTCCCTTAAACACGAATTCCAAGTGATCTCCCGGTTGAATGGTATCAAGTTGCAAATGGGCGGAATCGGCTGATAGCACTTCTAGCAACGTGGTGTAAGGAATATCCCAAGCAGAGAAAATATCACTGAGTGTATCTCCGACTTTAACAAAATAGTGCGCACGAACTTCTCCACTAGTGGCTATTGGTACCGTTACTGGGGCTTGCGTTATTTGTATTTCTGTCGGTGGTGATAGAGGCTCGGGGTCTTCTGTAGGAATCAAAAACGCAACGGAGAGCGCAGCAATCGCGACAGCAGAGGCGAGAATTTTAAAGTGTTTCATTTCTGGTGGCCAAGTATGTAACATTTGTTATGTTATAACATATCTTAAAAGACAGATCAGCTTACGCGTTAGGTAAGTGAACCAAAGGAACAGCAAGGCATGGCACAATTGAATCAAGTTTTACTCGTAGCTGGAACACACGGCAACGAGCTCTCAGGGATATATCTACAGAAGTTCATCAATGAACGCTTGTTCGATGCAAATCGAACCACCTTTTCGTCATCAAGCGTCATCGCTAACCCTGAAGCGGTAAAACGGAATGTTCGCTATGTCGATACCGACCTCAATCGATGCTTTTCTGACCGTGCTCAGACCATGCCACTTGATTTACATGAACACGGTGTCGCTCGACAATGGATAGAAAACCTAGATACAACCGCCAACCAACTGGTCATCGATCTTCACAATACCACCAGCAATATGGGAGCAACGCTCATTTTGCTCTCACAAGACCCGTTTTACACACACATGGGGGCTTACGTTAAGCAGCGAATGCCGGAGGCAAACATACTGTTTGAGGATAGGAAAACTTGGCAGGAGCAACCCTACCTTTGCACGGCAGGTAAGTATGGAATCATGATTGAGGTAGGAGCCCAAGCTCATGGCGCTTTAAAATCTGATGTACTGGAAAACATGAAAAAGATGCTGAGTTTTGTATTGGATTACCTTGAAAAATACAATCTAGGGCAGCTAGATAGCCTCAGCAATTACGACGCCTATTTCTACACCGAAGAGGTGACAATACCGCTTGGGCAAGACGGGCTGAGAAGTGCTCTGGTCCACCCAACCATTTGTGGCAGAGACTTCAACGTTGTCAAACCGGGCGAACCATTACTGACGACACTCTCTGGTTATGACATCTGTTGGGAAAAAGACCATGATATCTACCCTCACTTCATCAATGAAAGTGCTTACGCTTCGTCTCATGTTGCGATGGCATTAGCAGAGAAAAAAACCATCGTCGTCAAATAGTGCCTATGTGCAGATAGCCCGAGCAACGACTCGGGCTATTTGATTGATGGCGCGATCTATCGGTTGAAACTCAGTCGCATTGCACTGCCCGGCGCTTGGTTGATGTTTCCATCCACAAACATTGAGTGCCCATTGACCCATGTTTGCTTAATGGCAGCGTGAAACTGATGACCAGCAAAGGGGGACCACTGGCAGTGATAAAGGGTGTTCTCATCACTGACGTCGGTCGTCGTCGAACGGTCAACCAGAACGAGATCGGCATAGTACCCCTCGCGGATAAAACCACGATCTTGAATCGCATAGCGAATAGCTGGATTGTGCGCGGTTTTCTCAACCACTTGTTCCATGGTCATACGGCCATGATGAACATGATCCAACAAAGTCAGCAGCGCATGCTGAACTAAAGGTAACCCAGCAGGCGCCTGATCGTACTCCACCTGTTTTTCTTCCAGCGTGTGAGGTGCATGATCCGTCGCGATAATATCAATTTGTCCGGTCGATAGCGCGTTCAAAAGCGCAGCTCGGTCGCTGTTGTACTTGATGGCTGGGTTGCACTTAATTCGATTGCCACGCTCTGCGTAGTCGTCGGCACTAAACCACAAATGATGAACACAAGCTTCTGCGGTAATACTTTTACCCTCAACAGGGCCAGCTTCAAATAAAGCCAGCTCTTTTTCGGTGGTAATGTGGAGTACATGAAGTTGGCTTGAATACTTTTTCGCTAAGCTAACCGCGTACGACGAAGAGGCGTAACACGCTTCGTCATCGCGCAGAATAGGATGGTCATGAATGGTAAGAGGCGCATTGTCCATTAATCGTCGCGCTCTATTTTTTGCGATAACTGGACCACTTTCACAATGAGTCACAATCAGCACTGGCGACTCACGAAAAATATCTTCCAACGCTTTTGGTGACTCAACCAAAAGGTTTCCAGTGGATGCTCCCATAAAGACTTTCACACCACAGTGCGATTTGGGATCAAGGCGCTTAATTTCAGCTAAATTATCTTCTGTCGCTCCTAGGTAAAACGAATAGTTGGCATAAGCTGCTTCGGCTGCCAAGGCGAATTTGTCTTCCAACGCTTCAATCGTCGTCGTGGCAGGTGCAACGTTGGGCATTTCCATGAAACTCGTGATTCCGCCAGCAACAGCCGCACGAGACTCGGATGCAATGGTGCCTTTATGGGTTAAGCCAGGCTCTCTAAAATGAACTTGATCATCAATCATTCCGGGCAATAAATAGGCGCCGTCTGCGTCTATAATGGTATCACCTGCCTGAGCTTCAATATGCGCATCTATTTTTGCGATACGTTGATCCACAATACGAAGATCGGCTCGTTGTACACTTCCTTCATTTACTATTCGGGCATTTTTAATCAATGTCGATGTCATGATCTATTCGGCTCTCCTTGAGGTTTAGAGTTCGTGGTCGGAAAGGAGGAAAGACAAGCTACGAAGACTTTAAACACTCGTCACACACGCAGTTGATTTCAATTTGGGGCTGGATCACCGTAAATCCTTGTTGACGAGCATGGTGTTGCAACCCAGACATCAAAGAAGGATCGACGATCTGTTCGCTGATTTTGTTGCATTTTGAGCAGATGAAAAACTGGGGTGTGCCATGTTCATGCTCGCACTCAATATGAGCGCAAACAATAAACTTATTGGAAGCCTGTATCTTGTGCACAAGTTTCAGATCCTCTAGAAACTCCAGAATCCGATACACCGACATGGCTTGAATCGAATGCCCCATTTCTTGTTGGCAATAATCAACAATTTCATAAGCAGACATCGCTTGATCGGCTTTCAATAAAGCATGTAAAACGAGCTGACGTTTGGCAGTCAGCTGCTTCCCTTGCTGCTTGCATTCGGCTTTTACTCTTTCAATGAGTTCTTCGATCTGCACAGCGCTCTCCCTTCCAATTAAGGTTATGTTATATCATAACAAAACTAAAAACTCCGTAGCCTGAAAAAGAAAGACACAAAAAGCCTAACGTTTGAACGCTAGGCTGGGAGGATGGGAAAGAGTATTGATCGGCTATGGTTAGCCATGCGTCATTTGAGTCGCCACTGCAAATCGATTCCACGCGTTGATCATGATGACTTGCATCATCGCCTGAGCAAGAAGCGGTTCTCCCAATTCCGCCAGAGCCGCGTCATACACTTGCTCAGAAACGCCGTGTTGCGCGATCTGGGTCATTTCATCGGTTAAGGCAAGCACTGCACGCTCTTGCGGATTAAACAATGGGGACTCTCTCCAAGCGGCTAACGCAAATAATTTCTGCGTAGACACGCCAACGTTGTCCGCTTCAGCGACGTGCATCTCAATACAGTAAGCACATTGGTTGATCATCGATGCACGAACCTTAATCAGTTTCTTTAATGGCGTAGGTAACTCTGCCCCCTCCAAGTAACCTTCCACTTCCAACATGGCTTTGAGCGCTTTAGGTTCAACACTGGCAATATTAATTCGTGAATTCATCTTCGTTCCTTTTCATTTCTGTGAAGTCAAATTCATTGTGCATCAATCCAAATATCTGCAGAATACCAACCAAGCGCAGTTTAGTTTTGCATAAAACGCAAAGGTGAGGCATGGCATGTTTGAGTTGATTAGAGTGTTCAATCAGGTGGTCGAATCGGGGAGTTTTTCTCAAGCGGCGAATGCACTGAGCATGGCGCCTTCTTCGGTAGCACGAAACATAGACAATCTAGAGGCAAAGCTGCAAACGACTCTGTTTAAACGCAGCACCCGCCAACTGGTTCTCACTGACGAAGGGCGTTACTTTCATCATCAAGCCTTATCTCTGGTGGAAGAAGCGGATGCGTTAGTCAATCAAATGAAGCAATCACCCAGCCAGCCCCAAGGATTACTGCGTATTTCGGCATTTGAGAGCTTTGGTAATGTCTTCCTAGCGCCTTTGATCCCAAGGTTTCTCGCCCAATATCCAAAGGTTCAAATCGAGCTTGAACTCGATAACCATGTGGTCGACTTAAATAGTGACAACATCGATTTAGCCATTCGTATTGGTACGCCGAAAGACAGCCGATTAAAGGCACGAAAACTCCTCACTAACCGCACCGTGTTGGTCGCATCACCTCAGTACCTAAAAGCGAACCCAGCCATCACTGAGCCAAACGATCTGAGTGGACACAATTGTTTATTGATTAGCCAGCAGCGGCAGAAGTGTCATTGGTATTTCAGCCGAGAAAACGAGCGACACAAAGTTCAAGTCACGGGTAATTTTAGCTCAAGAGGTGGCTCGCCCATATTGCAAGGCGCACTGCATGGTAGCGGCGTGTTGCTGCTGTCAGATTGGATGGTCGCTCCCTACCTAAAGCAGGGAACCTTGACTAATATTTTGCCCGAATGGCAGGTCTCTTATGGAGAGAAACGCAGCGATGAAATCTACGCGCTGTACAAGCCATCTCACTACCCGAAACCTCACATTCGCGCATTTATCGATTTTATTGTCCAACACTTGGATTCGATTGATGGCTTAACTGGCGAGTAGCCAGACACCGACGCCCATCATTAATGTGCCAGCAATCCGGTTCATTAAACGCACGTTCTGAGATTGACCAAGAAGACGCTTTAAGCCTTTTCCGCCTGTGGCGTAAAGTGTCATGCAGATAAATTCGAACAACAATATGATCGACACCAAGACAATCAACTGAGGCGTAAGAGCCGCATTTTGGTCGATAAAAGGCGGCAACAGCGAGATCATAAATGCCCATCCTTTCGGGTTGGCGATCGCAGTAACAAACCCTTGTACGACCAAGTCCCAATCGCTTTGCGGCGCCGAGTCTTGTTGTTCAACATTAATCGCCAGTTTGCCGCGCGAGCGCCACATTTGAACACCCAAGTAGAACAGGTATCCTCCGCCAATCAACTTCAATGCGACAAACAACCAAGGGTAGTTGAGCATCACTGCGGCGATTCCGAGTACCGCCGCCACTGCCACCAGCCCCACACCGACAAGCTCTCCGGCCATCATCCATAATGTGCGTTTGTAGCCCACACTCATGCCAAGTGTCAGCGCCAATGTCATGCACATCCCCGGCGTAATCGAAACAAAAAAGAAAGTTGGAATAAACATTCCCAGCAAAGCGGTATTCATGGTTGAGTCTTTATATGGTTATTAGTTTGTTAGGCGAGATTAACACGGTTCACTGGCAAGGGAACTAGAGATTGAGCGGTTTCTCAACATGATGGTCATGGATTCACCCGCAGCAAACTACGATTGATAATGGTTTTCGATTTACGCGTTTAGCAAATACCGTTATGGTGAATTCGTAACCCTATCGAATAACAAAAACAAGGACGTCATGCCATCATGAACAGTACCATTGAAACCATTCTCAGCCATTGCTCCATTCGAAAGTTCACTCAAGATCCAATTAAAAGTGAGCAGTTACAAACCATCATTCAAGCGGGCTTAGCTGCCTCTTCTTCGAGCTTATTGCAGGTTGTGTCGATCATTCGCGTTACCGACAAAGAAAAACGCAAACAACTGGCACAATACGCGGGTAACCAAGCGTATGTTGAAAGCGCGGCAGAGTTCTTGGTGTTTTGTATTGACTATCAACGCCATACAGCGATCAGACCGGATGTGCAGGTAGATTTCACCGAGTTGACGCTTATTGGTGCGGTGGATTCAGGCATTATGGCGCAAAACTGCTTACTGGCCGCAGAATCGATGGGACTGGGCGGGGTGTATATTGGCGGTCTAAGAAACAATGCGGCGCATGTGGATGAACTACTCGGTTTACCAAGCAATACCGCAATTCTGTTTGGTATGTGCTTAGGGCACCCTGACCAAAAACCCGAGGTAAAACCGCGGCTACCAAGCGAAGTTATTTTGCACGAAAACCAATATCAAGCGCTTGATTTAGAAGCGATTAAAACCTATGACCAAACGATGCAAGACTACTATGCGAATCGCTCTAGCAATCAGAAGCAAAGTACTTGGTCACAGGAAGTCACAGGAAAATTAGCGGGCGAGTCTCGCCCTCATATTCTGCCTTACTTGCACAGCAAAGGGTTGGCAAAACGCTAGCACGAAAGGAAGTCGAAGAGGCTTGTTTGAGTCTTCTACAGCGACAATGTTGAGCACCAACCTCATAGGATTGACGTTGGTTGCTCAATCATCACTTTTTGAGCATGTTGGCTAAATCCGCAAATGGGTTGTACGTCGCTCCTTGGTGCTCATCTTCACCCGGCTTTACTTCACTGCCATAGCGTTCATGTTCTAGGTATTTACTGTGCTCATGATCGTGACAATATAGGCACAATAGCTCCCAGTTGCTGCCATCTTCTGGATTATTGGTGTGGTCATGATCTTTATGATGAACGGTGAGCTCGCGCAGATTTGAGTAAACAAACTCTCTTGCACAACTCCCACATACCCAAGGATAGAGCTTTAACGCTTTTTCTCTGTAACCCGCTTCTTGGCGCTTGTAACTTGCGCTGGTTCCGTAACGATCTGATGACATGTTTGTACCTTAAGTCGAAATCAAGGTTCGATGCTAGCACGAGCGCAAACCGGAAAACAGTGAACTGGGCGACACCTCAATTGAATGTTCACGTTTCGCTATCAACCACAAAAAAAGAGCGACGAATCGCTCTTTTTTCTTCAATCATGTCGCTACTGATGAGCTTTAAGAATACGCTGGTGAAGATTATCTTTTTGCATCGCCCTATCGTGTTTCATTTGATGCATTTCTTCATCGCTGATCGGAGAGTCTCTCAACTCTAACGTTCTTATCTCCTTATCTAGCCCGTCATACGCTTTCATGTCGGTTAAAAACACATCGTCTGTTTTCGCTAGAGCAAGGATTGTCTCCTTAAATTCTGGAAACTCACTGAGTAATGAATGATCTTCACCTAACATAGTTACCCCTTTCGTTGTGATAGCAAAATGCTGATTTCTGCCGAATAAACTGGTTACTATGTGTACTACCCTAACATCTAAGATGGCATGTATCTGAGACCAAGATCGCCTCTTTCACCATCAATGCATACTGTCTCAGTTTCGATAAAACGCATAGCGACGCACGCGTCCTTCACTGCCGCCATCAAACTCACCCAAAAACTCTCCACCACAAGATTCAATCACGCGGCGAGAAGCAAGATTCGCCACGTTGCAGGTCACGATGGCTCGGCTTTCAATCGCATTTTTTACCACCCAAGCGAGAAGAAATCTTGCTACCCCTTTCCCACGTGCGGATGGCCGTGTTTCATAGCCGATATGGCCAATAACGTTTTCGACCCAGTCATTCGTACCGGCGCGCACACGAATGGCTCCCAATACTCGACCGTGTTCAACGCAATAATATGTGGTGCTAGGGAGCCAACCCTCTGGGAGTTCGGCGCAATCTGCACTTTTTCGCGCGACAAGACTGGCTAAATACCCTTTTGGATCAGCGATTGCCCGTTGGTACATCTCAATGCCGGAATCACAACATTCGGTCGCATAATCAAGGAGCGCCGCTTCCAGTTCGACATTAGCTTCAATAGCGTCCATATCCACTACTCCACATTAAACTCGTAACCAGTTGTGCTCGTCACAAGTTGAAAACCATATTTTTCGACAATCGGTTTGCTCATATCTGACGCATCAATGGTGAGGTACTGTTTGCCACGTGATTTAGCCTCGGCGATGCGTTTGTTGAGCAAAAGCGAGTAAAACCCTTTGCCACGTTCAGATTCAATGGTGCTCCCACCCCAGATTCCCGCGAATGGGCTTTCTCCATTAAAGGTTAGCCATGCAGAAGTGACAGGTTGACCTTGGTGGTAGACCACGTAAATGGAAATCGCGTCGGGCGTTTGTTGCTTCAAGCTGAGTAGATGTTGGAATTGCCAATCGAAATTGCCGCCCCAGACTTGCTCTTGGACACGAATCGCATCGCGTATGCCTTGTTCATCGTGCACTTCGGTCAGCAGCGACTCGTCAACAGGTTTTGCGGTGATGGTGCTCAGATCAAGCACCATAAACGATTCTTGCTCGGCTTTCTCGAAACCACTATTAAGCAGTTTTTGTGCAATATCATCGGGCTTATCAGTCTGGTAGGTTTTCCACTCAAAGCATTTTCCTTGCCGCTGAAAAAACGCTTTTTCGCGATCGATGACCGCTTGCGCGTTCTCTGCCGTCAAGCAAAAATAAGCGATGTAGCTGCCATATCGCTCGGGAGAGACAAAACGGACTAGCTCCGGTGTATCTATCTTCTCTCCACCTAGGGCATTAAATTGCTGCCTTTCGTACTGGTTGTATGCCAGCATGACGTTTTCGGTATCCATACCACCTCTTACGAAACTATGGTTATTAGTTCAATACAATCAATAAATTAGAAATTCACATATTCACTTAGACTACTATAAGTTGTCCGCAATAGACATGCTTAACAAATCACCAGTGGCATTCATTTTCGCATTAAGGTAGCATTGCCGACCTTTTTTCATTGGTAGGAGGTTCGAATGTTTATTGGCTTTGACTACGGGACGGCAAATTGCTCAGTTGCAAAAATAGAGCAAGGGGAGCCAAAGCTGCTCAAGCTAGAAGGCGACAGCGTATACATTCCTTCTACCCTATCCGCACCGAGCCGCGAAGCCGTGGCTGAGTATCTGTTTAAGCACCGTGATATTAAACCCATCGACAAAGTGGGCGAGCAGGTACTTCGACGCGCGATCAACATCAATCGCGAAGAAGGCATCGAGTTTATTGCCGAAGAGGTCGCGTTTGGCCAAGCAGCGTTGGATCATTACCTACAAGATCCCAGCGAAAGCTATTACGTTAAGTCGCCAAAGTCGTTCTTAGGCGCTTCTGGACTGCGTGATGTTCAGGTCAGCTTCTTTGAAGATCTCGTTTGCGCCATGATGGATAACATCAAACGCAACGCCGAAGCAGATGCGCAGCAAGCCATTACAGAAACCGTGATCGGGCGACCTGTAAACTTCCATGGCCGCGACAGCGAAGCCGCAAACCGACAAGCCGAAAGCATCCTGCTTAAGGCAGCAACACGCGCAGGCTTCAAACATGTCGAGTTTCAATTTGAACCTGTCGCTGCGGGCCTTGAGTACGAAGCTTCGTTAAACGAGAACAAAACTGTACTGGTGGTGGATATTGGCGGCGGTACCACAGACTGCTCACTGATCGAGATGGGACCAAGCTGGCGTGGTAAAGCGGACAGAACACAAAGTTTGTTAGCGCACAGTGGCCAGCGTGTTGGGGGCAACGATCTCGATATCGCCCTTGCCTTTAAACAACTGATGACGCCATTTGGTCTTGGCAGTAAAACCACCGCAAACATCGTTATGCCAACCATCCAGTTTTGGAATCCGATTGCGATTAACAGTGTCGATGCCCAAGCGGATTTCTACTCTCGTTCAAACTTGGCGACGCTAAAACAGCTGAAGAAAGAAGCAAAAGAGCCAGAAAAACTCGCTCGTCTACTGGAAGTATTCCATGAAACACTGGGCTACCGCCTTGTGCGCCAAGCGGAAGAAGCCAAAATTGCGCTTTCCGATCACGCCCACTATCACGGTGTGATTCAACTGCTGTCTGAGCAGCTCGAGGTGGATATTCGCTTTGAGGACATGATCGAAGCGATCGAGACGCCAAAACAGAAAATGGCAGAGTTGGTCAAAGAGGCGGTAGAGCAAGGCGGCGTGAAGCCCGATGCGATCTTCATGACTGGCGGTTCTGCACGCTCACCCATCTTGCGCAGCGCTGTGCAAGAAACCCTACCAAACATCGATGTCGTTAGCGGCAACTACTTTGGCTCCGTCACGGCTGGATTAGCCCGCTGGGCAGACGTGTGTTTTAAATAGTCGACAAACCAGATTGAATCGCCCCAGTTAAATGCTGGGGCGATTTACATTGTAAACCTAGCCTAGCCACGCAAAATGAGCGGCTATGTTAAGTAAGATTGTCGGTTAAAAATTGTAGTTAACGTTGAGTTCAATAGACTGCTCGGCACCAAACCAGCAGTTGGTTTTGTCGTAACACGAGTAATACTCTTGATCAAAAAGGTTGTTGACGACAAGGTTCGCTTGCGCGCCAGACAACATTTCACTGACACCACCTAGCTCGTAGCCTAGAGACATGTCCACCACAGTGTAAGCAGGCACCTTGCCTTGTGTATTGGACGCGTCCATTTCCATTTCTCCCACATAGCGGGCGCCAGCGCCAATGCGTGCTCCCTCAAATGCGCCGCTGTAGACGTAGTAATTGGTCCAAGCCATCGCACTGTGTTTTGGCACATAAATAGGCGTCGTGCCTTCTAAGTTCGGGTCGTACGCTTTCTTGATTTCCATATCAATGTAAGCGTAAGAAGCTTGAACATCCCAATTGTCTGTCAGGAACATCTGACCTTCTAGCTCAACACCTTGCGAGGTCACTTCACCCACTTGAATTTTCGCGCGATAGCTCGGGTCAGAGGGGTCCGCGACAATCGTATCATTCTTGGTGATATGGAAGTACGAAGCGGTCAGTGACTGGGACATATCAGCAGACATATACTTCATGCCGATTTCGACCTGCTCACCAATTTGAGGTTTAAACGATTGACCGGTGACATCCGTGCCTGCCGCCGGCTCAAAGCTGGTCGCGTAACTCAAGAAGGGGGAAATGCCATTGTCGAGTTCATACAAAGCACCAACACGATACGAAAACTGCTTGTGATCAGAGCTATCTTTGCCGTCATAAGTCGGGCTGGTACTGACTTTGTCATCACTCGAGGTAAACAAATCATAGCGACCACCCGCCAATAGCACTAAGCGCCCTGTTCTGACTTGGTCTTGGAAATAAAAACCCAGTTGTTTGTAGTCAATGTCGTGAGACTCTCGATAAACTTCGTTGATTTTGCTGCGATCGAGTAGGCTATTGTCGGGATTGTAAGCATTAAAGCCATAGAACTCAGCATTCGCCGTATACTCTTTGTATAGCGAATCTCCTGTGAGATTTTGGTAGTCCGCGCCAAGTAGCAAGTTGTGCTGCCAATCGCCCGCGGTCATTTGGCCGGAGACTTGGTTATCAATCACAAAACTCTTCGAGCTTTCATCGGTCGTATAGATGTTTCTCGCCAGGCTACCTGTCACGGGATTGAAGCTGGTTCCTCTGTGATAGGTATTTTCTTGGTACAGCGATGCATCCATATAACGCGCATTTTGCAGCAGCGACCAGGTATCATTGAACTCATGGTTGATTTTGTACCCGATCATCAACACATCACGTTCAAACTTGCTCCAGTCTTCATCCCCCAGCGACGTCGATGGCGATTGGCTCTTGATCACTTCAAGTGGTGCCGATGAGTTGATCCCCATCGCCGGATCTTTCTGATAATAGAGGTTAACGTTGATAAGCGTACGATCGCTCGCTTGCCAATCTAAAGAAGGCGCAATGACATATCGCTGCTCTTGTGCGCCATCCACTTGGCTATCTTGTTTACGTGCCAAAGCAATCAAACGGTACGAGAAGTCACTCTGAGCAATTTGCCCCATTGTATCGATAGAGACTTCCATTAGGTTTCTTGAGCCCGTCGCTAAGCCCACCGATGTCTGCTGTTTTTGTTGTGGGCTCTTGGCGATAATGTTCACCATCCCGCCCGGAGGCATTGAGCCATACAGGACAGACGTTGGCCCCTTGAACACTTCGATTTGTTGAATCGCAATAGGATCAATCTGTGCCTGTAAGTTCCAACCCACGAGGAAAGGCAGCACCAAACCATCGTAATAGTTAACGTTGTTGGTATCGAAACCTCGAATAGAGAAGTTGTCATACATGGTGACCGCCGCGCCTTTTTGCTCTGTCACGACACCCGGCGCATAACGAAGCGCTTGCGATACCGATTGGACGGCGCGTTGCTCCAACAACTCACCCTCAATCACCGTAATACCTTGCGGCGTTTCCTCTGGCTCGAGTGCGGTTTTGGTCGCTGTATTGCGATAGGCCTTGCCCAGCACCGTTACCTCTTCCAATTGAGTCGATTCGGAGCTGTGGTGATCGGAGGCGATAGTGGGAAGCGAGAAGGTCGCAAGCAATGCAAGCGCTAAAGTTGAGCGCGGAAATGTCGTCGAGTTGTCCATGATGTCCTTAATACCCATGTGTTTCTTTTTCTTGAGAATAAATATCATTTGCATTTTATTGTTCAACAAAAAAGAAAGTTAACAATTTGGTGCAACATGGGAAAAAGAAGCTGGCTATTTGGTTTGTTAGACCCGGACGATCGGCACCCAATACTCCATTTCGGCGTGCGCAGCGTCCGCTTGATAGTCGTCTGGATACACCTCCAGTTCATAGCCATCAACACCACGATATCCAGACGTCGGAAGCCAATGCAAAATGAACCATTCAAGCGTTTGAGGCAGGCGATCAATGGGCCCTTTGTGCTTAACGGCAGCGTAGGTTTGTTTTGGTACATTGAGGATTGCTAGCTGCTCAGAGACCACACTAGGCAATGCAGGCATGGCGATATCTGAGCGTAATTCAATACCCGCCCAATAGAAGAGGTTACTGCCATCGAACGCCACTTTGGTCACATCAACCACACCTAGGCAGTGACCAAAAGAGAGTGACGTGCTGTTAGCTTCAGCATCGAGGCGCTGCCAAAGCTTAGGTACCACATCAGCAAAATTAGGATCAAGAGAAAACAGCCCTGTTATCTCACCACGCATGCCTTTAAGAATGAAGGCTGGTTTGGTTTCTACACGAACCTCAACAAACGACTGCTCACGCTCACCGTTGATTTGCACCTCAGAAATTTCAATTGGTTTTTTGAGCCCAGTGCGTTGCCCCGCCTTACGGTAGACGCGCGGACTGCAAGCGAAAAATTGCTTGAAGGCTCGGCTGAACGCGATCTCAGAGTTGAACCCAGTCGCTAACGCAATATCAATCACTCGCTGATCGGTATCAAGAAGCAGTTCTGCCGCCAAACTTAACTTTAACTGCCTAACGTAGTTAGCTACCGTTAAACCCGTTTCAGCTTGAAACACGCGCTGTAATTGCCATCTTGACCAGCAGCTTTGTGCGGCAATCTCGTCAAGTGAAAGTGGCGTATCAAGGTGACGATGAATAAACCCCAACACCTTGCTGATCCGATTGAAAGTCGCCGATTTTGTCTTGTCAGATACCATTGACACTTTTTCCTCAGACACCACTCAACTATTGATACATCTGCCACTATTGCAGCGATGATAACAGAATTATTCACAAAAATGATAATCATTCACAACAAAGTAAACCTAGGTTGACACCACCGGAGCCATAATGAGAAGCATTGCTTACCCTTGGTGTGAGCAATTGACCACGACCCACTATACTTAATGTGGGAGTGAAAGATTCCGCAGGAGGCTAATATGGACTTTACGGAAAAACTCAGACTGCGTGGCAAGGCAGAGGAAGATTTGTATTTTGCGCGGCTTGATAGAGAGCTGATTGACGCGATACACAACAACCCTGACTGGCAAAAGCAACACCCATCCCCGCAGCCAGATGATGACGATAGCTTTGTAGACACTTTACCAAAGTAACCCTTTTAACAGAGTCTCGTTATTCATGGTTGAACGGCATAAAAAAGCAGGGCGACACCTTTCTGGTTAACGCCCCGCTTCTCGCTCGCCTGCAATTAAGTAAACATCGCACGTTACTTTTCTAAGAGTGTCATGCGTCGGTCTTCATCATTGAGGTAGAGATGCGCCTGAGCTTGATCTATCAATACCATAGCAGAGAGCGGGCTCACTAAGTGTACTTCCCCTTTCTGATAAGGCACTGGTATATCCCAAGGGTTGTTTTGGTACATCCCCTTCTCATCGAATTGAATCAGAACATCCATGCTTACCTCCAAACTACTTAAGCACAACTTAAGTTTAGTTTGTAAATGACAATTTTATTAGTAGCAATTGCCCTCGTGACCCATGTTCAGCAACGGAATCAAGAAGCCACCACGCCTTCACTTGTAGATTCAACAGGTTGCCCCTTATCCAAACGACCACTCCAACGCGTCAACATCAGTGCTAGCATCACGATCAAAGCCCCAACCCAAGGGGTATGCATTAACCCAGCGTTAGAGACAATCTGTCCACCGCCCCATGAACCAAGCGCGATACCTACATTAAACGCCGCAATATTTAGCCCTGACGCGACATCAACGGCATCGGGCGTATATTGCTCTGCGAGTTTAACCACGTACACCTGTAACCCCGGCACATTACCAAATGCAAATGCGCCCCAAACCAAAATGGTCACCACAGCAGTAATCGGATTGAACGCCGCAACATTAAAGACCAAAAGCACAATCGCAAGGCCCGAAAAAATGATCGTCAGCGCTTTGATTGGGCCAAAATTGTCGGCCATTTTTCCGCCCCAAATATTGCCCACGGCAACCGAGACGCCATAAACCAGCATAATCAAACCAATCGACTGAGAGCTGAAGCCACTTTGCTGCTCTAAGATGGGAGCGAGGAACGTAAACGCGGTAAACGTACCGCCATAGCCAAGCGCCGTAATGGCATACACCAGTAGTAACCTTGGCTGAGTCAACACTTTAAGCTGTGCTGACAACTTAGTGGCCG
The DNA here is from genome assembly GCF_963681195.1 of Vibrio sp. 16. Lineage (NCBI taxonomy): Bacteria > Pseudomonadati > Pseudomonadota > Gammaproteobacteria > Vibrionales > Vibrionaceae > Vibrio > Vibrio sp. 16. The sequence goes on along the minus strand of NZ_OY808998.1, from coordinate 814,245 downwards.
GAGGTTGCTTTAAGTTACTAGGCACTAGCCAGGCGCTACCGATCCACGCGATCACTCCAAGAATCGCGACGATCAGAAATGTCGCTTGCCAACCAAATGTTTGACCAATGTATGTACCCAGTGGCACACCTGTCACCAATGCCACTGTGAGTCCGGTAAACATAATGGCAATGGCACTCGCGGCTTTATCTTTATCCACCAATCCAGTCGCAATGGTCGAACCGATAGAGAAAAACACACCGTGTGCCAGTCCAGTAAGAATGCGCGCAACAATAAGGGTGTTGTAACCAGGGGCTTGCCACGCTAACACGTTTCCTAATACGAACAAGGCCATGACAGCCAACAGAACATACTTGCGGTTCCACTTTCCGGTTAGTGCAGTCAACACTGGCGCACCAATGGCAACACCAAGCGCATACAAGCTAACCAGTAGACCAGCAGAAGGCAAAGAAACACCAAGGTCGCTGGCCATCGTCGGGATCAACCCAACAATGACAAATTCCGTGGTACCAATGGCAAAGGCGCTAAGCGTCAATGCAAAAAGAGCTAAAGGCATGGTAAATACTCACTATCACGTTAATAGCCTCACCTGAAATCGGCGATGACTGGGAATAGCGGTATTATGCCTCTCTATTTCATTGTAAAAATCAGCAGTTTTAGCAAATGATTTTTGCTATAAATGAAGGTAATAACCCATTCATCAGTTGGCCTAGAGGAAACCGTATGCTTACCCGCTCAGATGATCTTGAAATATTGTTAGCCGTGGTGGATAGCGGCGGGTTTTCTGCGGCGGCAGACACACTTGATATTCAAGTGGCTCGCGTCTCACGCGCCGTTGGCAAAGTAGAGAAACAACTTGGGGTATCGATTCTCAATCGAACTACGCGCCGAATCGAGTTAACCGATGAAGGAAGGCAGTTCATCGACTCAATCCGCCTAGGATTAACCCAGATCCAACGGGCAGAAGAGGAGCTGATATCACGCGGTGAACTTCCCAAAGGTCGATTACGCGTTGACGCCGCCAGCCCATTTGTTCTTCACCAATTGGTGCCTTTAATTGGTGATTTCCAAGCGCAATATCCTGACATCGAACTTGAACTCTCATCTAACGAGGGATTTGTTGATCTGCTTGAAAAGAAAACCGATGTCGCGATTCGAATCGGTCAGTTGAGCGACTCCACTCTGCATGCAAGACCGCTCGGACGCAGTCAACTCCATTTAGTGGCTTCTCCTGACTACCTAGCAAAACGGGGACAGCCACACACGACCGCTGATTTAATCCACCATGCCACAATCGGGTTCAGCGGACCAAAAGCACTCAATCAATGGCCGTTAAAAGGGTTTCAAAGTTTGCAGCCAACACTTACATCAAGCAATGGTGAGGCGGTGCGACAACTTGCTCTGGCAGGCAATGGCATTGCTTGTTTGTCAGGTTTTATGGTGAATAGCGACATTGAGGAAGGCCGGTTGATACCAGTGCTTGAACACGAAAAGATCAGCCGCACCGGCCGCGAGTTAGTCAATGCGGTGTACTATAAGTCCTCCAATGTGGCGAGAAGGATTTCAGCGTTCATTGACTTCATTCAACCGAAGTTAACGCTCTAAAATAAATAGCGCGCACTAAAAACCACTCTAGCAACTGCACTAGAGTGGCGGTTTGATTCAACGGAGAGTGAAGCCCTAAAGAAGCACAGAGGCTTCGAGCAAGTAGTTGACTTGGTGGCTCAGATTAGGAAAGCCTTCGCTCAAAATCTTGAAACGTGCGTCAATGGAATCTTGATGACCAATACGACCAAAGGTCTTTAGTGTATCCACTGGCATGTTGGAAATAGACGTTTTCAACGGACATAAATCGACATTGTTTGCTCTTTCTACTTTCGACAGAGCATCGACTATGGTTTGTAAATCGAGTGCAGATTGCTTCATGGGACTCATTGCTTTCATTTGATAATGACTATTATTTTGCGCCGATAGTACTGGATTTACTTGACCGCTGATGTGATTTTAATCAATGAAGCACGTACTATTGCTCAGCAAAATAACAACCTGATTGCATAGCCATTCATTTTCCTCAAAAGCGACAAACCTACGCCCATTCGGTTTTTGTTATACTGGAGTCAAGACTCACGCGATTGCTCTAACTATCCCCAAGGACGCGCATTCATGATTAAGCTTAGGCGCTTAGCTTCTCAACTTTTTATTGTCAGCCTTTTAGCTGGCTGTGGCACGCTTCCCGATGACATCGTCCACACTCCATCCACGACCCCATTACCATCCGACACCCAGTTATCAAAGCTCAATGACCAGTATTGGAAAGATCGGCCTGAGGTTTCGAGCACGGTTTTGTTGCAAGAATCAGGGTGGGATGCCCTTGCTCAGCGATTGGCGTTGGTTGAAACGGCGGAGCGCACCATAGACATTCAATACTATATCTGGAACTCCGATGTTTCAGGCGCGTACCTTGCCAGCCGTTTACTGGCTGCCGCCGACCGCGGCGTGAAGGTGCGTGTCATGCTCGATGACATTAACCTCAATGAGCGCGAGTCGCTTTTGATCGAGCTCAATGCCCATCCCAACGTTGAAATACGCGTTTTTAACCCAATCCCAACCCGCCGCGGTGTGGCGAAATGGCTCAATGTATTGGGAGACTTTTCACGCTTAAACCGCCGTATGCACAACAAATCCTTCACCGTGGATGGCGCATTTTCTGTGGTCGGCGGTCGCAATATTGGCGACGAGTACTTCGATTTATCCGATGACATCAACTTTCGCGATCGAGACGCATTGGTGATGGGGGATGTGGTTGAAGAGGTTCAAACAAGCTTCAACCAATATTGGGATAGTCGTTGGTCTTACCCAGTTGATTTACTTGGTGAAGATCAAGACGTCAGCCTTTCTGTACTCAAATCGGTAACCGTTCCTGAGTATCTTGCGTACCCTCCGCTGCCCACAAAGCCAATGGCGGCGAAACAGTTGTTAACTCAGCTCACTGGCTCAATGACCCCAGTACAAGCCCATTACATTGCCGACAGACCTGTACCGAGCGATGAAAGCAACACCTCAGAGCCAAAAAGGACAGCGAAATACCTAAGCCAGCTTGCCGAACAATCCCATAAGGAAGTGCTCCTTGAATCGGCTTATTTAGTGTTTGACGACCGCCAACTGGACAATTGGCAAACACTCAACGAGCGTGGCGTTGATGTTAAGGCATTAACCAACTCGATGGCATCAAACGATCTGGTCACCAACCATTCCGCTTATGCTGGCCGCCGAGAAGATATGTTGCAACATGGCGTGCAGCTGTTTGAGCTCCAACCCGATAGCTCGCTTTGTTTCGCATCAACCAAAGATAACCGCAAGTGTGCACCAGAGGCGAGCTACGGTCTTCATTCAAAATCCGCCGTCTTCGACAAGCAGGTTGCTGTGATTGGTTCGTTTAATTTCAATCTCCGCTCAACCTACTTAAACAGCGAATCGATCCTAGTCATCGACAGCCCAGCGGTTGCCGAAGAATTGGCAGAAACGATTGGTGATGCGATGGATGAAACGCACAGCTGGTCGTTGCATTTGCAAGAGGGCGATGTGTATTGGCAATCGGGAGAACGACGACTAAATCGCGAACCAGACACAGGGAAATGGCCTCGATTCCAATCTTACTTCCTGCAATTACTGCCGATAGAGAAATACCTCTGAGGCATAAGTTCGATTTACTAAACGAGAGCTCCCAACGTAGGGAGCTCCTTTCCCCTTGAAAAATTAGTCTAACAACCCGACAAACGGCCTATCCAAGCCCACAATGACCTCTTCGATCGATGCTTTGTTTTGACTGCTCATAAATCAAACGACCCATCCAAATAAACAGTATATCACCCCCTATAAATCCACATTCAAAACCTATACAATCTCCCGTTCCATAAATTCAGTCTGCTCAACACTTATACTGGTTAATAAATGAATCTATCGTTAAAGCAAAAACTGACAATGGCGTGTTTGTTCGCTGTTGTACTCATGTCCTCGTTGCTAACTTGGCAAGCCTCTTCAAAGCTGTTTGAACAAAGCCGCCACGCAATCTACTTACATGCTGGCGGTGTCAGCCAAACCGAGTCTGATGCTATTCGCAAATGGATCGATATCCGAGAAAATATAGTCACCGCCACAGGTAGCTTACTTCGCGCAGACAATATCAACGAAGCGCTGTATCAGGCACGCATCAGCGGTGGCTTTGAAGACGTCTACTTCGGTTCGAGCGAAGGGGTGGTCGTCACCTCACATGCTGACCTAGATCTCAGTCATATCGACCCCCGCACTCGCCCATGGTACAAGGCGGCGATCAACTCCAACAAGCCTGTTATTACCCCAGCTTATAAAGACATCAATTCAAATAAAATGATGGTGTCAATCGCGGCAAGCGTGAGCCAGAATGGTCGCGTCGTGGGCGTAATTGGTGCAGATCTATTAATCGACCAATTGATATCAGAAATCGTCAATCTTGATGTTGGTGAAAATGCACAGGCGATATTGATTGACAGTGCTAACGGAACCTTCCTTGCGCACCCACAAACATCTTTAGCGATGCAACCCGTTACTCGCTGGGATTCACAACTCACACTCCCGGCAATACTCAAAGCAGAAAGAGACGGCACGATCAGTGAGTTCAGCGCACAAAAAGAGCCTCAGTTGATGTACTTCAACAAGATTGAAGACTCAGACTGGGTTGTCGCCATTCAGATGGATAAGACAACCGAAGAGTCAGCGTACTACGAACTGCTGACTCAGCTAATCATTACAGCAGTCATTGGCGCGATCGTTCTGATTGGCTTGGTTTCGGCGCTCATCTCATACTTGTTTAGAGACCTTCTCGTCGTCACAAAAGCCTTGGAGGAAATCGCGTCAGGAGATGGTGACCTAACCCAACGACTAAGCCCGCGGACTCAAGATGAAGTTGGCCAACTCGCCACCAGCTTCAACAAATTCGTTGCCAACATGCACCAAATGGTCATGACGCTCAAAGGGATTTCCCACGATCTGAGCGATCAAGCCTCTATTACCTCTCATCAAGCGGAGGAGCGCAGCCAACGTATCCATAGCCAGCAAGATGAGATCAATATGGTCGCTACCGCGGTCGGTGAGATGGCAGCAGCTACCGCCGAAATCGCCTCTAATGCGGAAAATACCGCGAAAAACTCTCAAGATGCGGTCACCGCTTGTGTCGATGGCTCCAGCCAGGTCAATCAAACCCTGGTATCAATTGAAGCACTGGCAGCAGATGTACAAGTTGCTACCGACGTGATTGAAGATTTAGAAGGGCACGCGACGAGCATTAATACTATCTTATCTACCATCCAAGACATCGCCGAGCAAACCAATCTTCTTGCATTGAATGCCGCCATTGAAGCTGCTCGAGCGGGTGACCAAGGTCGTGGTTTTGCTGTTGTTGCTGACGAAGTTCGCGTGCTATCACAACGTACCCACACCTCCACCAAAGAGATCCAACATACGATAGAATTGCTGCAATCGACAACTCACAAAGCGGTTCAAATCATGGGTCAGAGCCAAACCAAAGCCCGAGACAGTGTCAACGACGCCACCACTGCCAATGGCAATATTGTCAACATCAATACGGCGGTCGATGTGATAAGCGATATGGCGGCTCAAATTGCAGCGGCAGCTGAAGAACAAAGCCTAGTCTCGAATGAGATCACGATGAATACGGAAGGGATTCGCTCCGTGTCAGATCAGCTCTCATCTGAGGCTGCCGATGCCGCCGAGCAAGCGGCCAAGCTATCCGCATTAGCAGATAAACTGAACCAGGAAATTGGTTCATTTAAACTTTAAGCTAACTTAAAACCAAAAAGCCCGAACACATGGTTCGGGCTTTTCTCTTCTATGGCCGTGGTTAGATGTCCATACAGTTGGCGTAGTAAGTGACTGTTGAAGGCCAATCACTGAAGACCCCCAGTACGCCGACATCTTTCGCCAACACATCCAACACTTTCATCATATCGCCATCTTGCTTGATCTGCTCGGTAACGCTTTGATAGTACCAACCACCACCTTGCGCAAGTGGCCCTGAACGCTCTAACGTCCATGCGATGATGTCCAAATCCGCTTGTTTTGCCAGCTTGGCATACTCAGAGGCAACAATGCTGTTTTTCTCATCTAAATCAATCAGCGCATAAAGAGGAGGCGCAATGATGTTAACGCCTTGATCAGAGAGCGCTTTCATGTTTTCCAGCGTCGCCGTGAAGTCTTTTAGGTTATAGACGCGATCATCAAGATAGACCGCTTGCTGACCAAACTCAGGCTCGTTTTTAATCCAGTACTTCACGTCATCAAGATTGAATGACTGCACGTAAGCCTCTTTTGCAGAGAAGCCGGCTGCTTTGAGTTCATCAATCAGCTTTTGAGCATAATCTTTCTGGCTAAAGCCTTGATATGGCATTTCTACCGCCGCTGATTTCAGCTCAGGTGTGACTTTTACACCATGCTTTTTAAACAGCGCCGCGCTTTCCGCATGCGTCATCAATGTACCCGTTTGCGAATACAAGTCAGTGCGCCAGCCCGGAGTGCCATTCATGTACTCTTCAATCGTGGTGGCTTTCGGGTTCGCGCCATCCATTTTACCCTTGAGAGTCTTGAACTCCGCGAGGGTAAAGTCTGACGTACGACACTCTACTTGGGCATCTTCGCCAGTTTCGGGATTGGCAGGTTTGAACGGAACAGAACACTTCTTCGCCAATTCAGGGTGCGCAAGCACATCCGTTGTAGTGTGCAGATCACTTTGTGAGTGACGACAAACCAATTGTTTATCCTTGGTAAAGGTCACATCACACTCCAGAACCCCCGCTCCCATTGCAATCGCCGCAAGGTAAGACTCTTTAGTATGCTCTGGAAACTGCATTGCCGCGCCGCGGTGACCAATCGAAAAGTCGCTGCGATAAAAAGGACCTGCACTGCAACTTTCTAATTTTGATTTAAGAGGACCATCTTCCATGTCACTGACCAAGTACAAAGGACGCGGACCTACTTGTGCAGGTTCATTCGCCGCCATCGCCATTGAGCTCATACCAAGCAAGAGCGCAATACCACTGGTTAGGATCTGCTTCATCTGTTGTTTCTCCTTGAGGAAACGAGTTATGTTTTATTGTTCTGGTTTTGACATGATGACGCATCGAACGGCATACAACACAGCAAAACTTTTCGCCTATAACTCAAACAGATAATTGTAAAAAGTTTATGACGTTTCAATGATAAAGCCGTGAATCAAACCTATCGACCCGATTCCACCACGCCGTTAGTTCGAGACATTTGTGCTGGAATTCGTATAAAGCCAAAAGACGATACCACCAGCAGCAACGCCGCAACACTCCAACTGGCTGAAATGCCAAAGTGATCCGATAAATAGCCAAACCCTAACGACGCGATCATTCCACCGCAGGTGACAACAAAGGAACTGATCGAGAGCATAGTCGAACGAAACTCGGCCTTAGTATTGTCATTGACCAACACCATTTGCGAGTTTTCACCCAAGGTAAAAAGGAAGAAAAACATCAGATAAGCAAGAGAAAAGCTCGTAACTTGCGTTGTTGTCGACATCAACAACAACACCATGCCAGCAGATAAGCGGCTGGCAAAAAGCAACATTCGATGGGAGCCACAAAACCAACGCAATCCCTTAACGGAGCACCAAGATGCCGCTGCCGCCATTAAAAAGTAGAGTGCCGAGATAACCCCATAGATCAAGGTGCTGGCCGTATCATCGCCCATAATATTGGCAAGATATGGCTGCCAGAGGTTTTCAACGCTACTCAATACCACGCCAAACACCAAGGTCGTTTGCATCACTCGCTTCAATACATCGTGGCGAAATGCCTCGTTCAGCGCCTGCACGCAGGTAGAAAGCAGTGATTGTTGCTGCGAGGGTTTCTGTTGAGTCAAGGGAGGTGCTTCGCTCGGAATAAGCGTTAAGGTCACCATGAAAAGGACACCTGTTGCCGCGACAATGAGGATCAAATTTAGGTCATATTTTGACTCAAACCACTGATGATGCAAGGCAACATCAGGCAACCCGCCTCCGACCAACGAACCTAGCGCCAACCCGACTGTGACCATAAGGTTTATTCTCGCCAGCGCATCATGATAAGAAAGCGGCCCGGGTGACAGCTGATAAGCATCATAAAACCAAGCATCTAACGTACCGGAATAGACCGCCCGAGCCGCACCAAGCAATATCGCGCTGGCGAGGACCGAGGGCATTGTTGATGCAAACAATAAGGCCAAGACCCCCAACATACTCAGCAACAAAGAAAGCAAATAGGTTTTACGTCGGCCAAATCGGTCTGCGGCACTACCTAAGGGAATCTCCAAAAAGGTGGTGGTGCCAATCCATACCGCCATCACCAAACCGATGTCAGTCAAACTCAGCCCACGAGATTGAAATATCAAAATTAAAACCGGGATGAGCATCCCAGTGATAAACCAGTGAAATGCTTGCTGGGTGGCATAGCATCGAATCAATTGCTGTTGAGACATGGCACTTTCCTGAGCAAAATAGTGAGAAAAGAATCTCATAACGACCTTTAATCTCAATCAAAATACCAAAAGGTCACTATTATGATACCCAAGGTATCGAACGGCAGATTAGGAGCCAATATGGATCAGCAGCTCGCTCAAGAAGTATGTAATTTGGTGAAGCAGAAACTAAAGAGTCGAGGCGCGTCGTATCAAGATTTAGCCGCTGAATTAGACATCTCGGAAGTCAGTGTCAAACGGCTACTGAACAATGCTCAACCCATGTCGATGCAGCGCTTGATCGCTATCAGTCAGTGGCTTGAATTTCCTCTCTCGAAACTGCTTGAACAAGCGGAAAAAAACTTACATGCCATTCCTCTTTTTACGCCAGAGCAAGATGCCGCTTTTTACGCTTGCCCAGCGCTGTTTACCTTTTGGAGTGAACTGGCAGAGAACAAGACTGTCGATGATATTGCCAAGCGTTATCAACTCGACGCCGCGTCCACTCATCTTTATTTACGAAAGTTAGAGCAAGCAGGCTTAGTCGCTCTTGGGCCTTTCAATCAATGTAAACTACTCGTTCCCGGCCACACCGCTTTTGAGCAAGGCGCCAAATACCCAGAGTTTTTCAGCGCGAAGGTGCTTTCAGGATTACAAAAGCGGGTCATCAATATTCCCGTCGACGATGACCAAGCGTTTTTAATTAGCTTAAAAGCAGAGTTAACTCACCAAGAGTTCCAAGAGATCAACAAAAAGCTAGAAGACTGGATGTTTAACTTACTTCGAGAAAGCCAAGATATACGAGCAAGAAAAGGGCTAAAAGTGACACCTTATACCTTTGGCTTTATGGGGGCGGAAGGGGCATTTCACGCGGAGCTACCCAATATTGTTAGGCTGACAGAACCGTCAGCCTAAACAGACGTTATTTAGGTTGTTCGACTAAACAGACCGGGCTGTCGATTTGGCACTTATGGCCGGTTGGCGTTAATGTGCCGTCATTTAGGTTTCGTTGGTAACTGACTAGGTTATTGGAGTGCTGATTGGCCACCACCAACCACTCTCCACATGATGAAAGAGTAAAGTCACGCGGGAATGAACCACCACACTCTGAGCCAAATAGCCATTGAACTTTTTCACCAGAGACATCAAAGCAGCTAATCTGGTTTTGGTGACGACAAGAAACATAAACAAAGCGCTCATCGGCAGAGAGATTTATTGCTGACGCGGCTTGCCCTATCTCACTATCGGGCAATAGCGGTAATTGTTGTTCAATCTGCCAACCACTTTCTTTCTGCGTTAGTACCACCAAGGTTTCACTTAGCTCACACACTACATACGCCGTCTCTTCAGCGTGATTGAACACCAAATGACGTGGCCCTGATCCCGGCGGAAACGCGACCGTCTGAGCGAGTGAAAACTTATCTTGTTCAATGGTATAAAAACGGATGGCATCGCTGCCTAAATCGACGGTCGCCAGTGTGGGTTGATGCTTTAGAAACACCGCTTGATGCGCGTGAGGTGAAAGCTGGCGGTCTTTATTGGGGCCTTGCCCATCTTCAAACAAGTTAGCCACTAAAGTGTTGGCGATACCTTGGCTATCTAGAGAGTAAATACTCACATTGCCTGAGCCATAGTTCGCCACTGCGAGATACTGCCCATCAGCTGACACATCCACATGACAAGGATAATCACCTTCAATCGGCACTGAATAGGCGGCTTTTTCTTGCAGACATACGAGCTGGGCTCCATCTTCTTGAGCCACTTCGGAAAAGCTATACAAGGCGTGCTTAGTTTGGGTTAGATAAGAGGGATTTCGCAGCGGATAAACGTCCTCTAAACGGATCAGTTCACCGGTGTTTTGGTTCAGGCTGACCATTCCGATCCCTTGGCTTTTACTGGGTGAGTCGGTGTAGGTTCCTACATAAAAGAGTAAGTGGTTACTTGCTTGCATCATCATGATTCCAATAAGAATGTTATCCAGCACAATGCCGCCAGCGCAGGCTAGCGGCAAATGGTTTCACGACTACTTGGTCAAAATGTGAAGCAAACGCTCTGTTGGTTTAACGATGGCGGCAATCGTTTCATCTAGGATGATGGCGTTATCATTAATCACACCTTGATATTCCGCGGCATCCGCCTGACGAATCGTTTTCCCTTGTTTGGCAATCTCAACCAAGGTATTTGCCAGCTCTGCAACTTTAACCGTCGCATCTGCCACTTTCACGGTATCAACCGAGGCTACGTTGTTGGCAAAGATGGGTTTCGCTTGCTGTGCCGCCAACGACACGACTTGGTAATGCATCGCAAGTTTGTCTAGTGCGGCTTTATCGCCATTTGCGAACGCCTCAACAAGATCGTTCATCTCATACACAGCTAAGCTCTCTACTGGCAAGGCATCCGCAAAGCGGTTTAGACGTTCATACTGGTTGTAAAGATCGCCTTTATTTGGCGTTGAAATCCATTTTTCCCAGTGACGTGCGTAGTACTGAGCAGGCTCGATGTACTTGGCCAACGTTTGTAGTGGTGTCACGTCAGCACCATTAGCCAGACGTTTGAGCATCATAGTCGCGTCGGCGTGATGGCGCAGACCTAAAGAGATTTCAGACCATGTGTCCATCACGCTCATGCGCTGATACATGCTGCGCTCGTCTGTTAGCTCTTGGCTTGACCATAAACGCTCAGCAATCGCATAGCTGCGTGGCCATAGGCGCTGCTCGATGGTCATTGAATCTAGGTTCTCACCCCAAATGGTAATTTCACCACCTAAGATTAGATCTTTCTCCTTACCTTTTAGCTCTGCTGGATAGCCGCCATTTGGCTCTGGAATGACACTGCCTTTGGTTGCGCTGCTTGCGACCAGTTCACCCGTTGCTGGCCAGCGAACATTACCAATGATCTGGTAACTGCCCTCTTTCAGCTTGCCGCCTGCAAATTGATAGTTGAATTCTGTGTAGGACATGAAGTTATCGAAGTGACCACGGAATTTAACCCCAGGTATGTATTCTAGAATATGCACTTCTTCACGAGATTTGCCGTTATAGTCGGTAAATGCGCGGAAAGTGCCATCTTTTGCTTCGATAATGGTGAGATTACCTTTACGCGGGCCGCCCTTGTTGCGTGGCTTCACCCAGTCGTACGTTTCGAACTTTTCACCGCTGTGTAGCGTGTCATCCACCGTGACGCCTTTTGGCATTGGGTCGTTGCGGTAGTGGTAGCTAGTTGGCTGCGGTTGATCTAAGTAGTAGCCGGTAGACAGTACGCCTTGGTAACCCTCTTTTGCTGCACGACCAATGCTGTCATGCCCGCGCCAGCTTTGGATAACGATCGATTTGGGTAAGTCTTTGTGCCAAATTTCATCCCAGCCCGACATCTTCTTGCCACGCTCTTCGAGCATCTTTTCAACTCTAGTGTTGAGGTAAGATTGCAAGCCGCGTTCACCATCTAAATTGTTGTCCGCAATGAATTGTTGGATCTTCGGGTTCTCTTTCCACTGTTTGTAATTTGGCTCATCACCGCCAATGTGGAAATACTCATCTGGGAACAGCTCGACTACCTCATCAAACACGCTCGCAAGCATGGTGTAAAGCTCTGGATTAGTCGGGTCCATTAACGGCTCAAACACACCCCAACCACGTTGCTGTGGGTAAGACTGCTCGCCCATGCCAGACATGAGTTCAGGGTAAGCGTGTGCAACCGCCGACGCGTGACCTGGCAGTGAAATTTCTGGAATGACACGAATACCAAGGTTGCGTGCGTAATTTACGACGTAGCGGATTTCATCTTTGGTGTAGTAGTCACCGTCAGCGGTTTCAGACCAAAGCTTGGTGTAGTTGTCGAGCTGAATGCGGATGCCTTGATCGTCCCAAATGTGCCAATGGAACACGTTCATTTTCGCCGATGCCATGGCATCCAACTGACGCAGAATCACGTCGAGCTCAATGAAGTGACGAGAAGTATCGTAAGAGACGCCGCGCCATTTAAAGCGAGGTTCATCGTCAATTGACACCACTGGAACCGAATAGCCGTTCGAATCGGTGGTCACAAGCTGGAGGAAGGTTTCAAGGCCGTGGAATGCACCATACGGACGTTCAGATGAGAGGCGAATTTGACCATCTTTTACCTCAAGTTGGTATGACTCATCGCTATCAATATTTTGCACAGCATCTTTTGGTCCTTTGCGAATGTCGATCACTAAGGTGGCGTCTTTTTCAGACTCCGCCTGCCAGTGGAGCATTGGCAGGCCAGTCTGACGGTATAAACGTTCCATGGTGCGCTTCGCGTTAAACTGAACGCGCTCAGAATCGTAACCTTTGATGAAAATACTAAACGCTTTGTCGATGCTTACAGAGCCCGAGCCCAGTTCCACTTCTTGTGGGTAAGGCATAAGGTTTAAGTCGGTATTGGGTGCCATTGCCATTGCTGCAGGTCCTGTCATTAAGCCCGAAACGAGTAGAGCTAACGTCGCTTTTTTCATTGTCTTTGTCCTGTATTAAAGGTTGTTGTTCTGAGCTACGCCACATGCTCGACCGCTTCGCGGACTAACTTTGCGATCTCATCCCACTGCTCGTTTTCAATCAAACTTGGCGCCACCATCCACGTGCCACCGCAGCACACGACTCGATCAATCGCTAGATAATCATTGACGTTGCCTTTACCGATGCCGCCTGTTGGCATCAAGCTCACATCCACATACGGTGCAAGTAGGGATTTCACCATGGCGACCCCACCAGACGCTTCCGCAGGGAAGAATTTTAGGAAATTCAGACCAAGCTCTAACGCTTGCTCAACTTGGCTTGGGTTGTTTACGCCCGGAACTATTGGCATGCCCACTTCTTGGCAGTAACGGACCGTGTTTGGATTCAATCCGGGAGCAACCACGAACTCAGAACCTGCGGCTTTGGCTTGGTCAACCTGCTGCGCGTTTAATACCGTACCAGCACCTACACACATTTCTGGGTAGGCTTCGCTCATCGCTTTAATCGCGTCAGCTGCAGCTTCTGTGCGAAAGGTCACCTCCGCGACTGGCAAGCCGTTTTCCACTAAGACTTTTGCCAAAGGTACCGCATGCTCCACTTTGTTGATTTGAATAACAGGGATAACTTTGAATTGTTTTAGTTTGTTGATCATTTCGTTGTTCATGTTTATTACCCAGAAATTGTTAAGAAAGAGTGAGGTGGGCCATTTCCGATTTCGGGATGATCGCACCTGAAAATTGAATCACAGTTGACGCTAGCTGATGGCCTAACGCCGCCGCAGCTTCGGCACTTTGTCCATTAAGTCTTGCCGCTAAATAGCCTGCTGCAAACGAATCGCCCGCCGCACAAGTATCAACCACATTGGCGACCTGCTCTGCGCTGACATAAGCATGATGTGTTTCGCCACCTTGCTGCCAAATCACTTTACATGGCTCACAGCCGCGTTTGATCACCGTTTCTTTGCAACCTAAACGTACACTGCGCTGCTCGACGCTTTCGTCCGCTCCCCACACCAACTGATCATCATCTTCAGTAATGAGAGCAATATCAACTAGTGGAAGAAGCTGACCATACCAGTATTTGGCTTGTTCGCTTGTCCACAATTGAGGGCGGAAGTTATTATCAAACATCACCTGTCCACCCGCTTGTGAAAAATCACTTAATGCATCAATAAGCCGCTTTTTACACACATCAGAAAGAATCGCCAAGCTAATACCACTTAAATAAACCGCATCAACGCGGCCTTGCTTCATTGCCTGTTCAAGCTTGCTGAGCTCTGCGTTAAGGAAGTAACTTTTAACCGCGGCGCTGTCTCGCCAATACATAAAGCTGCGCTCACCTTGAGGGTCCGTTTCCACCATGTAAAGCCCAGGTAGTTTGTCGCCGTATTGCTCCACCAGCGAGGTATTAATCCCCTCTTGCTGCCAAGCTTCGATGAGCTGCTGTGATAGCGCATCTTTACCTAGCCCAGTGGCGTAACTCACTGAAAGAGTGGTACGCTTAGTCAGACGAGAAAGGTAAAGTGCGGTGTTTAGTGTATCGCCACCGAAACCCTTTTTAAGAGGAAGGCCGCTAAGTTCAATCATGCATTCACCGAAGAACGCGATATGAATTGGATGTGTCATTTGGGCTCACCTGTTTAGTGTGGTGGCCCATTGCTGAACCACCCAATTTAGTATGATGGATGTTTAAAAAGCACTCTTCACTGCTTGACGATTTTGCAGTGAAACGTCTTCGTCTAGTTGGCCTTTGTCGGACAGTTCCATTTCCATCAGCGCTCGCTCATCATCAAGAATTGCACGTGCCATTTCTGGGCTTACTTGGTTCGCAGGCGTCACTAAGCTCACCACGATACCCGCAGTTAATGCGAACAGGCATGAAGGAATCACTGGGTTGCCCCAGAATGCGGTTAGGTCTGCGCTCATCATGACGGTAATTGACGCGATAGACGCCCCTGCCAGTGTCGCCAGCGCACCTTGCCAGTTGTAGCGTTTCCAGAAGCGACCCAGCATACCGCAGACAAACATGCCTGACATAACCGTTGAAATCATTTTAGTGATGTAGCTAATGATGTCGTTTGAGGTAAGAGCGAACAACAAAGCACAGCCAATCACCACCACAAGAGCAAGACGAGAGTAATTCAGCATAGACTCTTTATTTGGCACGCGGCCTGTGAACATCACATACACGTCACGCAATAAGATAGAGACGCCGGCAATCGCATCAGAGCTTGCGCTCGACATGGTTGCCGAAAGGCCCGCGATAAGAACAATTAAGCCAACACCCACAGGCAAGACGGTTGCCGCAATGTAGGGGAACGAGAAGTTCGGGTTAGTTAGCGTTGGGTCAATGGCATGTGCGGCCATACCGATGATGGCGGGAATGATAGAGAAGAAAAGGTACAAGATACCCGAGCCAACAAAAGAGCGGCGAATCGTAGAAACATCCTTACCTGAGTAGATACGCTGACGAAATGATGGTGTTGCAAGTACACCGACACCAATCACAACCGCAAGAGAAATTGCAGGCAGAAGACCGAGTTTTTCAATCGCTAGGAAGCTTGTCGCTGCGGGATCCATCGCGGCGTATAAGTTATCTAAGCCACCAATGTGCTGCACTGACAGTACCGCCATTAGAATGAAGCCAACAAAGAGAATGATAGCTTGAATCGTATCGGTCCACACAACAGCCGTGTAGCCACCGATAACAACGTAGATGGTAAATGCCGCTGCAATGATCATTTTCGCCGTGCTAAGTTCGATGTCTGCAATCCAAGCGAGGTACATCCCACCACCAAGAATATGTGCACCGAGCCACCCAATTGACGCGATAAAGATAAGCAGACCAACCACGTTCTTAACGATGCGGTTTGCACCCACGTAGTAAGCGAGTTCTTCACTCATTGTCATAAAGTTGAGTTTACGGACTGGGGCAAACCAGAGAGCAAGTAGCAAGATACCTATGGCACCGCCAATGCCATAAAGCGCTCCAGCCCAGCCATTTGCGTAACCAAAGCCAACCGCGCCCATACTAGAGCCCGTGCCAACCATGGTTGCTACTGTGGTACCTAAAACAAGAAACAGTGGCAGACCACGACCACCCAATAGGAAATCTTCTCCTGACTTTTGGTTACGAGAAACAAACCAGCCAAGCCAGATTAAAAATAAGACATATACGCCAAAACCAGTGAGAAACAGTGTACTATTCATCGAACACCTCTTAATTAAAATCCATATTTAATTATTTACAACGAGCAGTTACTTTTTATTCCTAGATACAAATAGCCCTATTATTAATTTGAATTAAGATCACTATTTATATGTGCTGTTGCTTTTAATTTATTTTGTAGGGTAAGAGCGCCGAGAAAATATTAACAGGGATAAACATAAACCCGGCGCTATAGATTCTATCTTTGTGAGGTTATCGGCGATCTTCTCGATAGCAGGTTACGTCCACTTCGACCTTCACATCCACAACTAAGTCACACACCATGCAAATGCGCGCTGGTGGATGCTCGCCAAAGAACTCTTTAAACACTTTGTTGAACGACTGGAAGTAGCGAGAGTCTGTTAGTACCACTTTTACATGCACCACATCCTCAAGCGTGTAGCCGGCTTCTGTCATGATGTCGACGCAGTTATGAATGGCTAGGCGAGATTGGTCAACAATGCCGCCTTCAACCACTTCTCCATCTGTCATTGGTGTCTGACCCGATACATAAAGGAAGCCCCCCGCTTCAGTTGCACGAGCAAACGGAAGATGCTGACCACCCGTACCTGTACCACCTTCAACACCGTAACGTTTAATAGACATAATATTCTCCAGTAAAATATAAAATAATTTAATTAATGTTCGCTTATTTATTTGGCCATTTATTTTCTATAAATAAATACACCACTTCGTTTATTAGTCACGCTGCCCTCAAAATAAGACAACTCACCATTTACAAATACACATTCAACACCTCTTGCCACGGAAACTGGGTTCTCGAATGTAGCGGTATCTTTAATCGTGTTTGGATTAAATAAAACTAAGTCGGCATAGGCTCCGACGCGAATTTCGCCTCGGCCATGCAAGTTGTAGCGCTTGGCTGACATACCCGTCATTTTGTGAATCGCTTCCGCCAGTGGAAAAAGCTTCTCGTCACGACTGTAATAGCCAAGCACTTTAGGAAATGTGCCCCACAAACGCGGATGAGGATGTGGGTCGTTCGGAAGCCCATCTGAGCCCACCATGGTCAACTTGTACTTAAGTACCCGCTTCACATCGTTTTCATCCATGCAGTGATAAACCGCGCCTGCTGGTTGCAACGCTTTCGCCGCCTCCATTAATGGGCGATCCATTTCGTCTGCGATCTGCTTAAGCATCTTGCCTGCGTGTTGCGGGTGAGACTCCGACCAAGTGATAAAGATATCGAAGTCGTCTGTCACTTGCTTAAGGTCAAGGGTTGATGAGCTCGCAGAGTATGGGTAACAATCACACGACACGTCTTGGTGCTTAGAGACCTTGTCCATCAAGTTAAGCACTTCAACGGTTCTGCCCCAGTTACCTGCACCCGCACACTTAAGGTGAGAAATCACCACAGGGACTTTGGCAAACTTCCCCGTCTCGAACGCTTCTTCCATTGCCGCAAGTATTTCTTCAAATTCTGTGCGCATGTGAGTGGTATAGATGCCACCATGCTCACCCAACACTTGAGCAAGACGCATAACCTCATTGGCTGTTGCTTGCTTGGCACTCGCGTACGCTAAACCAGAGCTCAGCCCCAATGCGCCTTCTTCCATCGCTTGATCGAGGGTTGCTCGCATTTGGGTAATTTCTTCTTCCGTCGCCGTACGTTGCAGATCGTCCATCACGTTATTGCGTAACGCAGTATGACCGACCAATGCCGCGACGTTGACGGCAGGCTGCGCTTGCTCTACCGCTTTGGCATAGCGGGCAAACGTTGGGTATTTAAAATCTTCTTGCTTTCCCAGTAGGTTCATTGGGTCTGGTGGATCGCCTGCCAGTACGACTGGGCTAGCACTGATGCCACAGTTACCAACAATCACCGTGGTTACCCCTTGGCTTATCTTTGGTAAGCACTCTGGGTAACGAATAACGTTGGTATCATCGTGGGTATGCACATCGATAAAACCAGGAGCAATCGCCAAACCTTGACCATCAATCACCTGTTTCGCTTGTGCAGATTCAAGTTGCCCAATACGTTCAAGTTTTTCAATTCGTGTGCCGCAAATCGCAACATCCGCCATAAATGGCTTAGCGCCGGTACCGTCAAAGACCTCTACACTTTTGATAATGGTATCGAACACCATGGCTCACCTTTTCGTCCGTCGTTTATAGGCTTCCTATACTAATAATCTCCTTACTTAAATCAGTGATAAAACACACAAAAGCGCCCACAATGTTTGATAGTTTCTAACATTACAATTAATATAAAAACCAACAAACAATATAAATCAACAACTTAAAACGTGTTAGAAGTGAGCTTGCGATGAAAGACTTTAATTCAAACTGTGATATTAACTACCAAATCGAGCCCATCACACCACCGAGCTGTGGCGAAAAAAGCCAACCTTATTCAACCTCTAGTCAAGAAAAGTTCAGCTTAATCAATGAAGAAGTGAGCCTGCCAGCGGCGGTCATTCAGCACTCAAAACTAAACAACAACCTAGATTGGATGCAGCGCTTTGCCCTGCAGCACAAGGTTAAACTTTGCCCGCACGGGAAAACCACCATGACGCCGGACTTTTTCCGCCAGCAGCTAGAGCATGGCGCTTGGGGGATCACCGTTGCGACGCCCGCTCAAGCAGAAATTGCCGCATTAGCAGGGGCGAAACATATCATCATCGCCAATCAGGTGGTGGGTAAAGCCAATATGGCGATCATGGCAAACTTAATTGAACGCCAAGATGTCGAGCTGTATGTGTGTGTTGATTCAGCCCTTAATATCCAAGCCTTAGGTCACTTCTTTGCCAAGCGCCAAGTTCACCTGAATCTACTCATAGAGTTTGGGGTCGAGGGCGGTCGCTGTGGTTGTCGAACCGAATCGCAAGTGATGGAGCAGGCTCAGTTGATCCAACAATATTCACCACTTTGTCTGCGCGGCATTGAAGTGTATGAAGGGGTGATTCACGGTGACAACGCCGAGCAACTAGTGCGTGACCTCCTGACTCGTAGCCTTTCTTTAGCTCGCACATTGAAGCAAGAACAGCTCATCAGTACTCAGCCAATCGTTACAGGTGCAGGCTCAGCATGGTATGACGTGGTCTCGGAATGCTTGGCCAACTTAGACGATGTAGACGCGATCATTCGCCCTGGTTGCTACGCCATTCATGACACTGGCATCTACCTAGAAGCGCAAAACAAGGTGATGGCGCGCGCAGAGAAAAACCAAGGCGCAGCCTGCGATCTCGGGGGCGACTTGCAATCGTCACTCGAAGTATGGGCGCACATCATTTCCAGACCGGAGCCAAACCGATTGGTAGCAGGATTAGGCAAACGTGACGTCGCGTTTGATGCGGGTCTGCCGATCCCAGAACGCGCTTACCGCCATGGTCGACAGATTGAAGTAGGCAGCGCCACCACTACCGCGGTCATGGATCAGCACGCTTTTATTGAAATCGATCCTAGCTCAGATCTGAATGTCGGTGACATCGTCGCTTTTTCAACCTCTCACCCATGTTTAACCCTCGATAAGTGGCGCTCGATAGCAATTTGCGACGATGATTACCATGTCACCCATTGGGTAGAGACCCGTTTCTAGACATGGATTTTTAAGTATACTGAATGGCAAATTTTGGAGGCTCAAGTACCTGGCATGGCGCGTCGCCTCCAACAAAAAAATAGTAGGACAACACCTTGAGTTTAGAAGTCGATATTATCTCGCGCATTACCGAGCGATTCAGTGCCCTGCGTGACGCTGAAAAGAAAGTCGCCAAACTGATCATGGACGATATTGAAAGTGCGGCCAACGCAAGCATTACTGAGTTGGCAGAAAGTGCCGAAGTAAGTGAAGCGACGATTACGCGCTTTGCGAAAGCCGTTGGTTGCAAGAACGTTCGTGATATGAAGATTAAGCTGGCTCAAACGCTCACCGTCGGTCAACGCTTTATTCTTGAGCCGCCCGATCAAACTGGTTATCAGGGCATTTACGAATCCATTAAGCAGTCGTTAGACATCAACCGTAACCTTATCAACGAACAAGACATTGATACCGCCGTCGAGTGGCTACATGGCGCAAGACAAGTTATTTCAATTGGTATGGGTGGCGGCTCGACCATTGCTTCTCAAGAGATGCAGCACCGTCTTTTTCGCTTAGGTTACGCGGTTGTCGCCTATAACGATGGGCTTATGTCGCGTATGATTGCCTCTACCGCCGACAGCAATGACGTGATTGTGATGCTCTCTGCAACGGGCTATACCCCAGCGATTGTCGAAACCGCTGAACTTGCCAAAGAGTACGGAGTAAAAGTGATTGCGATTACCCCAAAATCGACGCCGCTAGATAGTATCGCGGATTTAACTCTACCTATCGAGCACCAAGAGACAGACTTTATCTATAAACCGTCTGCATCGCGCTATGCCATGCTAGCGCTCGTCGATGTGCTTTCCATGGCACTGGCGGTCAACCATAAACGCCGCTCACGCGATAAACTGCGCCGCTTGAAACTGGCCCTTGACTCCTACCGCGGCGGGTTAGACCGACAACCACTAGGAGACTAACTCACTTAAGGCTTAGCTCAAATAACTCAGGCTAAGCCTTTGCTACATACGCGCTGCAATTCCACCACACTGACTGCTATACTCTGGCCAAATCAAACCTATCGAGTATTCATCACTATGATTATCTTATCGACCACCTATGGCGACATCGAAATCGAACTCAACATGGAAAAAGCGCCAGTGAGCTCAAAGAACTTTCTCCGCTACTGCCAAGAAGGTTTCTACGAAGGGACCATTTTCCACCGAGTTATCGATGGCTTTATGATCCAAGGTGGCGGCCACACAGAAGATATGACAGAGAAAGAGACGCACGCGCCGATTGCGAACGAAGCAAACCGAGGGCTAAAAAACCTAACAGGTACTATTGCCTTCGCTCGAACCGATGCACCGCATTCAGCAACGGCTCAATTCTTTATCAACCTTGATGACAACAATTTCTTAGACCATACCGCTAAAACCAATAACGGTTGGGGTTACGCCGTCTTTGGCAAAGTGACCGCAGGTATGGAGGTGGTGAACAACATTGGTAAAGCAATGACTGGCTCTAAAAAAGGCCATGATGACGTGCCATTAGACACCATTAAAATTGAGAAAGTAATCATCAAAGACTAACAATCAAAAAAGCCCCAATACGAGGCATTGGGGCTATAAACTTAATCCATTAATTGCAATTTAGATGGCTAAGTTTTATCGGGCGAAGAAAAGGAGAACACGCCCGATGATTCTAAATCCTTGGCAGTGGATGATTAGAATTTAACTTCTAGGCCGACAACGTAGCCTAGTTTTAGTTTTGCGCCTTCAGCTTTAAGTGCTTTTTCTAGCTTGTCTGAGTTTAGGTAACCCACTTCAGAGTACGCTTTTACGTTATCTGTAAACTTGTATGTTACGTTCGCGTAGTAGTTGTTTAGCTTAACTTTTTGACCGTCTGCTTTAACGTGACCTTGATCTGCACCCAACGCGAAAGTCGTTTTCTCAATCGTGTACGCTGCTGTCAGTTTAGCAACATCTAGGCTAGCTTTAGTTGAACCGATTTTTAGGTCAGAATCTGCGTAAGAGGCACCAAGAGTAAGTGCATCCAACTTGTAAGATGCGTCTAGTTGGTAAGCTTTCTGAGAACCTTTACCGTCTTTATCTTTAGCAGAGACATTTTGGTAATAAGCCGCAACTGTTAGGTCAGCAAATGTTGCTCCCGCACCAAGATCGTATGCAGAGTTCTTTTGTTTAACTGATGCGTCATTTTCTTGAGCGTAAGAAACACCTACCCAGTAGCCGTCTTTTTCGAACTTGTACTTCAGTACTTCGTCTGCAGATGTCACGCCAAATACAGATTGCTTGTCACCGTTTGAATCGTAAAGACCTAGACCAAACTCGATGTCGTTAGAGATACCAGAACCATCAACGATGGTTGCTTGACGACCCGCTGTCAAAGTTCCGAAAGACGCCGATTGTAGACCAACAAACAACAGGTCGTTTTCTACTGCGTTGCTCTCGTATTTCCAACCTGTAGATGCGATACCTTTAAGGTCATCGTTAATTGGCGCAGTGATGTCGATTTGTAGGTCACCGTCATCTAGACGACCTTTTACATCTTCGTTGTACGCTTTATCGTTTTTTACGTTAAAACGGCTTTGGAAAGCTTGTACTTCAACCGCACCAGAAACGTCCACAGAAACGTTTTCAGATGTGTGAACATTAATTGCTGCTGATGCTGTACCGCTAGCTAGAATAGCGATTGCTAATAGAGTCTTTTTCATAATATATAATCCACTGCTTTGATTCTTAAAATTAGTTATTCGTTTGATAACTGAAATTAGGTTAACAAAATAAAAAACATAATCAGCAAATGCTTACATATCTTAACTTTGCATTTATTTTAATCAAAGCCCTGACAAATCATTACAAATCTTGTTTTAGAAAAGAGAAACCCTGCATTTATTACAATAACTTACAATCATCAACTTCAAGAACATTCATATATCACCTAAGAAAATAATTCTTTCAATTATAAAGTCATAAAAATGTATTTATTCTTGCACACCGACAACATGGTCGCTTAACGATATCTTTTATCCCCATCAATAGAGTTAAAATTTACAGTATGGGGACGCTATTACTCTATGGAATACGTTCTGATTTAAAACAGATGAGGGGAAATAAGGGACTAACGTAAGCAATCGTAAGTTTAAACAGAGAGCTGTTTGCCTATAAAACCACCAAAGGATGACTTACTCATAAAGCAGAAAACTCGCTGAAAGTCTGATGTGGTCAGAGATCACATTTATTAAATCCATGCTTTTCTCTTAATCCACCCCAAAAAAACCATCGAAGCCCAGGCGCTCTGGCTTTGTAAGTAATGTAAGCCCCTCTAGATTCTCCAAAAACATGGGTTAAAATCCATTCGCCATTTAAATGACGGTTTACCATGAATAGTAGAAAAATTGACGCCAGAAAGAGACTTGAGAAAGCGGTGATTGAAAAGGGTTGGAGCATGCCCTCCATCTCTAGGTTCATTGGTTACGATGTAAAGATAACGCTAATATGCAACAACGGACACTCTGTAAAAATCTCACCGAGGAAGTTTTACAGTTCGTCAGATAAAAACAAGTGTCTGATGTGTAAATCAAAAAAGAACAAGGTTGTTCAAAGAAAAGATTTAAAAGTGAAAACCTTGCATGATCTATTGAGTCCACGAGGATTTGAAATTCTCTGCTCAATGTATAAATAGCAAAGTATTTAATTGTCTCGCCATGTTATTTAGGAGTAAACACTATGAATATTATTCTAAGAGTGACTGCAGCATTTTTCGCAATCTTTATTTATACCCATCCTGTTGATAATGCAACATTAACAAGCAACTCAAATGTTAGGGTTAGCGATGAAAGGATATTCTCTCACTGAGTTTGTCGTCGTTATTATTATTTTATCCGTTATCATGGTAATTGGCCTGCCAAAGTTTTATTCGCTTAATAGTCAGTCGACAATTAGTGCATTAAGCAAAATAAAAGCAAATACCTATAACTCCGTTGCGGATAAATATACCAAACCTACGTTGCGTGAAGATAATTTATCCTCAGTATTTCAATAATTAGGCTTAATATGAAAAAACAACTGTTAGTAACCATGTTCATCAGTTCCAGTGTATTCACAGCAAGCTCGCTCGCAGACAGTGGCTATCTTGGTGTCGATTCTTTTCTTGATGGCTCTCAAGGCTCTATCCAATACGGCTTCGACTTTACCGCAGACAAAACGCTCAGATTTGGTTATGAACTAGCCTACACACAACACACAGAAGACGTCCGATCATTTGGTCTCAATATGAAGCCCACTTTCCCGATTGGTACCATCTACTTAACACCAATCCTTGGCTACCATAAGTTTAATGATGGTTTAGGTGCACACCTCGTTTACGGTTTTGAAATTGGCCAAAACTTAGGTCTATTCGATGTTCGAGCGGGATACAAACAAGCCAACACCGAATTCGATGGCAATGGCAATGTTTACCTTGGTGCCGCGCTGAGATTCTAATGACCGACGAAGAGATGAACTACATGGAGAGCAATAACTCATGAACAAGTTCCTACTAAGCACCTTGGTCGTTTCTCTTTTGTTGCTCGGCTGTACTTCTGGAAAGCGCAGCGAGCCAAGAGATATCCCAGACCCAGATACGACCAGCGCCACTGACGACGTGGGCGGTGTTATTGGCTGTGGAGTATTGATTGTCGTTGACTCGGAGCACAAATGCCCTCCACCAAAGCCATAATATACTCATTGCATTTATAGCCCCTTAGCCACAAATATCACCCCAATTCCACCCAATACCAGCAGTGATGAAACCACTGCGGTTAGGGTAATTGGCTCCCCTAGCCCAATACTGCCGGCGGCGAACGCAATTACAGGGACCGCCAGTTGAGCCACAGAGGCTTGCAGAACGGATATGTGCTTCATCACCTGATACCAAAGTACATAACCAAACCCCGAAGCAAAAATACCGGATAACAGCGCCCAAGTAGCTCCTTGGAATGTAATACTATGGGCACTCATCAACCATGGGCTTACCGCTAACGCCAATACGCTAGCTAGGACAAAACCGTGAGTAATCGCGACAGAAGCCACGCCACTTTTTCTGCCAAGTAAGGTAAATACCGCCCAAAACACCCCAGAAATCATCATCAATACAGCAGAGCCTAGACTTGGCGTTTGCGCTGATGGCAGCATCAAAATCACAAAGCCCGATATCGCAATCGCAATACCAAACCACTCTGCCGATTTAAGGCGGTTACCTGACCAAACATGGAATGCAACGAGAGTGAGCTGAACCATACCAAACAAGATCAGCGCCCCTGTTCCGGTGCTGAGTTGGGTATAAGCGAATGAAAAACTCACCGCATAGCCAAACAACGCCATTCCCGACCACCAGCTCAAACGGCTTTTAAAAAAAGAAGATTCCAGCTGACGTCGAAACAATAAAATGACCGACAGAGTGAGCGCCCCTGACACAAGTCGAATCAAGGTAAACGAACCAGGGTCAATCGAGCCTTCCGCTAAAGCAAAACGACAAAAAAATGAGTTGGCAGCAAATGCAATAAGTGCAATGGGTAGAGTCAGTGAGGTCGGCATAACAATCCTTGTAATCTAATCGAAGAGTATCGCAAGCCCGACCGATACGACTAGCTCGAAACCTTCTGACTGATTCGAAATCAATCTATGTAAAAGCGCCGTGAAGCCGCTGAAATCAACGGCTTTATTAGGCGTTAAGTGAAATAGTTAGAGGTGAGAATCTAAATAGCGCTGCGCTTCTTCACGACCCATGTATTTACCCAGAGTTCGCGCAGATACAGAGGTGAGATCCACGACGATCAACCCATCTAGCGCGAAGTTAAACGCAGGGTCAACGTTAAAACAGACCAACTTTCCATTCATGCCGAGGTATTGTCGTAGCAAAACAGGCAAGCCCATCCCTTGCTCTAAGCGACTAAGCACTTTGGACAGCAGCGGCAACTTGGACAAAGAACTGAGCATATCCGGTCGCCAAAACTCTTGACCGCTTTTCTCAAGTGGCGTGGTGGGTGACACCAGTTTGGCTTTTTCATCATCGTAATAATGCACCGTCATCACCGACGCAATCAGCTGCCGAGCGACTGGGCTGTAGTCGTTACTGATGCTAACAGGGCCAAATAGATGGGTGTACTTCGGGTTGCGCTGTACAAAGCCGGCGATTCCCTTCCAGAGCAACAACAGCGAATGCATATTGCGCTGGTAACGTTTCGCCACAACCGAGCGACCAAGCTCAATAGACTGGCCCAAGGTGTCAATAAAGGCCTCATCATACTTAAATAGACTTGTGGAATAGAGCGCGTCGATTCCACCCTGCGCCATAAGCTCATCGACCAGCCCCAAACGATAGGCACCAACCAAATCACGATGGGTGTTATGCCAGACAAACAGCTGATGATAATGAACATCGAAACGGTCAAGATCGCAACTTAAACCGCTACCCTCTCCCACTTCACGAAAGCTCTCCTCACGGACGCGACCAATTTCTCGCATCATGTTTGGCATCACCTCACTGGGCGCGCAGTAAACCGAAAACTCGCCTTGTTCGAGTAGTTTAAAATCGGTCATACGCTCCAGCTCTTGCTCAAGCAACTCGGGCGTAATGGGGGCGATGATCGACGCTTCGGAACTATTCGAATGGGCGCCGTTCAACGGCTGTTGCGCGACTTGATGGCGCTTCTGGCTGCCCATCAAATATGTATTGAGGCGAAAGTACTGCGTGATGTCATCATCACTGTCGAAGTCTTTCACTTCATTGTACGGGATCGGATTTCCCACCGATACAGAGATAGTTTGACCAGATTTGTTGAGGAGCTCACGACCCAACAACGCCGTCCTAAGCAGAGGATGAATCCTTCCCGCTTGGTAAAACAGTGGGCTATTCATGCCATTAATAAAGATCGGAACCGTCGTGGCTTCGGCATGTTTCACAAACTTCGCCACCGACTGACTCCACGCTTTGTCCGTGATTTTGTTTTCGCTCGCTTGCCAAGCGGAAACTTCGCCAGCAGGGAAGAGAATCAACACTCCACCTTGCTTTAAATGTTGATTGGCTTCTTTGATTGCAAGACGATTGGTCCGCCTTGCCTGCTCTCCACCAAAGACATTCACCCCAATAAACAGATCGTCGAGCTCAGGGATGCGTTTAAGTAGCTCATTGGCGAGCACTTTCACATCTTTGCGTACCCGAGAAATCAACGAGGCGAGGATCACCCCTTCAATGCCACCAAAAGGGTGATTGGCAACAATTAATACCGAGCCTTCAGTGGGCACACTCTCTAAGCTCCCATGATCGACTTGATACTGAGTACCAATTCGCGAGAGCGTCTCTTGCATGAACTCAAAGCTGTCTTCAGGCAGAGATTCTTGTCGATATAAACGGTCAAGGGTAGATAAACCGGTTGCCCATTCAACTATCGACTCTCCGATACCAAAAGGGGTTTTACGTGGTAATCGAAACGGACTGGTGATCATCATAAGCTCCTTAACCATTCCTCAGAAATAGATGCAACACCGCTACTTAATCAGCGCTGGCCAGTTCTTATCAGCCGCCAAAATATGACCTGCGCGGTCATCATCCCACCAGCTCTTCACTTCTGCGTTGTAGTTGAGGTAAAGCTTGCCATCGACAATTGCCCACTCTTTTGGATCGGCGGCGGCAAAATCATTTTTCTCTGAGATCGCCCAAGCGCAATAACCGCCATATTGGGGAGCATAAGCGTTGGGATCCGCTTTAAACTTGTCGAGGTGCTCTTGTGAAGAAAAATACCAATCGGCGCCTTTGTATTCGGTTTGCCATTGGCTATTCCCTTTCACAGGTTTGCCTTGCGTGAAGTACGCCACCGTATCGTAGCCATCAAGCGCTTTATTGCTAAAAAAGCCGGTGTAGATTTCATCAGCAGCGACAGTAGAAAAACTGACCAACATCGTCAGTAGGGCAAATAGTTTTTTCATTTGAAAACTCCTTGTTGAATAGCATCATGGTTGCGGCACTGCAAAGAAGACTGAAAATCAATCTTGTGGTCATCGTCAAACGATCGATAAATCATGGTCTGTTGATTAGGCGAAACAACGACAGACGTAAAGCTCACCGTCCGTGCATCATCTCGCTTCATCAAAGGGGATAAGTGAGGCGCGGCAGCATCATGTGTGTGATGGAACTGAAAGCCCAACTTATCGCGCTCAATACTGCCTGTCAGGGCATCAAACAGCGTCACTCTAAACTCTCTTGCCTGTTCAAAATGCATCGCCGCAGAGACAATCGGTGCCGTTGCATGACTGCGCACCAGTGTCGAACCATTCCAAGTCCAGACAACGCTCTCGTTTGCGCTGCGACGCGTGTCAAAAGGCACCAAAGTAAAGGGGGCAAAACACGACAGATCCATCTCTAGCAATCGACGCTCTACCATTTGGCTAGAGCCACTGCTTGCGAGTCGCTTAATGATCATGCCTCGACTTACCAACTCCCCTTTTGGGGTATCACCTTGGTAGAAGTTCAGTAAACAGATGGTCACACCGTGCTCATTGGTCGCGATCCAACTACCGCCGCCGACTGGATCGATTGGCATAACGCAGTTCACGCCATCAATGATGAGGTTTTGCGGCTCAATCGCGGGCAACCTCGCGCGTTGCTCATCGCGATTGAAGTAAACCTCATAATGGGTATTCCCATGGTAGACCCAAGATAATGTACACATAGGCTATTGCGCTCTTTGATACGTCGCCGTGGCAGGGGCAACCCCAAAACGACAATCAGAGGTCACACCGCGAATCGAGGCGACCACTTTAGCCATCGCGAAGTGGTGCGTTGCATGCAGCGCAGCAAAGGTTAGCTCACGCACCAAGGTAGAAGAGACTTCCTCCACTTGCATTTGTGATAGCAGCACCTCGGTCTCAACGGCAACGCCTTGATGAAGGTCTCCAGTCGGTAGCTCAAACAGCCACTCGATCAGTTCGCTGATCTCTTGTTTGGCGACGTTGATGTCTCGTTCTACCTGATGGCCGCGCCGGCGAACGTTGTAGTCAATCCGTCGTGGTTCAAGGCGAATGGCATGAAACAGATCAAGCCAATGACGAAAGTGCTCGCCAATTGAGCTGCTTACATGTGGCTGAGCAAGGTAGACATAATCGTCGGCACTCAGAGTTTCGAGAAACTCGTAACCTTGGTTCAATGTTTCAATGCAACCGACCACCGCTTGCGAAGCGTGAGTTTGGTTGAGCGATAGCGTGTCAACTTGGGTGTTTTTCATTATTGCGCTTCCTAAACAAATTAATCCGTCATGGGGTATTGCTGAGTCAGTAGTTTTTCCTCTCGCCATGCGCTAAGAAGTGTACCCAATGACGGAGAGCCAATGCCTTGTTTCTTGTGTTTTGAGCCAATCTGGTACAGCAATCGATACTGCTTGAGCAAGGTGGCAAAAATGTGGCTCAGCGGCGTGTCGCTGTCCCAAATATGTGCCGCTTCACTGCTCGCGCCGTTAATTTCAAGGATATCGAAATGCTCTCCTTGCATGAGCGCATGGATATCTCGGAACTTAATGTCCAAGCGACCGTAGTGAAACCCGTCAAAATCACCGAGTACAAGATCGAGTTTGCGCTCTAACTGCTCGGTGATAAATCGGTTACCGTCGCGAAAGATCGCCCCCCGTGAATGACTGCCTGCAAATGCCAATTGAAACTCGTCCTTATTTTCAATCACTTGCTCTAATTGGTGAGAATGACGAGGAAGGTAGAGGTGCTGAAGTTTTCCAGCGCGAGGGCATTGCTCAATTAACTGTTTGAGTGTCGACTTACCATCTCCGACCACATAGGGTGAATACTTCAGCGTGATGGAGATAATTTTTCCGCGGGTTTCTCCCGGCTGCCTGACATAAAACACGCCTGCTTCTGCTTGATAAGAAGACTTTTGTTGCAATAGAAAACGCCCACCTTGAGGGAAGGTTTCAATGTAATCGTGCAGTTGCTTATCATTGCGAATCAGCTTTACCCCCACGCCACGACAGCCCAAATCCGGCTTTGCTACCAAGGGATAACCGAGCCCTAAGCCTGCGAGTTGATGCTTTGCCTCTTCGACCAATTTGGCACAAGGCAATGGGGTTTTGGTTAACGTAACAAACGGCAGAATCCAGCGCTTGGTTTGCTCTCCAGCAGAGGCGAAGATGTCATGCTTGGACTCACCCACCATACCGCTTAACTTAATCGCGGGATTAGCAATCAACGGCAGCGCCCAATCACGATGTGCCAAACTCAGCGCCGCACTTTGAATGACGACAGGCGTATAAAAAAACCAGGTCGGTAAAAACTCGAATGGCGAAATGACCCGCTTAGGTTGATGCAAAACCGGCATTCCGGCATTGACTCGTCCTGAAGGAATCACCTCTATGTTAGCGTGCTGTGTCATACGCATCCCTTAAGAAGGTTCTAGTAATCAGTTTATTGATGAGCAACATCAGGCACAGCCCTGCGGGAATTAGCAGCCATGCTCCTTGGCTCTCTTGCAACCAAGCGGCATTCCCTAGCTGGAAAAAAGAGCCAAACACCAGCAATGTCCACAGCCCTGTCGCCGTGATCACCGCAAGCAAAAACGTCACTTTCGGCACATCTAAAAATCCACTTAGGGTAAAGCCCACAGTTCTAAGCCCCGGAACAAAGCGAACGATAAACAGCGTCTTAAATGCTTGCTGATGCAAAGTTCGACGCAGTTTTCTCGCCCTGTGATAGCGCAGTAGACGATAGCGAAACCATGCCACTTTTTTCGCCAGCTTACCCAACAGGTACAAGCCCATATCGCCAGAGCTGATACCGACAAAGATTGCTGCTAGAGCCAAACTTGGCGGCATAATATGTTCAACCGACAAGGTCGCAGCGGTGATAATTGCCAAGTCTTCTAGCAGGTACGACAGCAAAACAACGCCAACAAAAAGCATCGATAATGAGAGATTGTCCTGAAACAACCACGCTTCCATCGTCGTCGCAAAATCGATCATGCTTTTGCCCCTATTTCAGCTACTCAGTGCCCACCTCTGAGCAGTAATACCCATTGTGCGACTGCGGATAATTTGCTCATCGCAGAAATAGAGAGCGGATCTTCTCCGCAAAAATTTCAATAAAAGATAATTTTCTTATTAGTGAGGTGAATTATTGTGAGGGAAATATACAGCAGCCGCTTGCTGGCCCAATAACAGCATGCAACCATACAGAGCCAAAATGTAGACGCATACACGTGCAAGGAATGCTCAACTTCAATGCAATCACTCACCCTAGCGCAAGCGCAAAAACTGGCATTGCTGTCGCAAGGATTACCGACAGCGGGCGTAAAAGGCAGCAGCTACGCCAAAACTCTAAACACCTTTGAACAACTGGGTTATATCCAGATCGATACCATTTCTGTTGTTCAGCGAGCCCACCATCACACCTTATGGAGTCGAAACCCCAGCTATCACCCCAAACACCTTGATCAACTGGTCGCCGATCGCCACGTCTTCGAGTATTGGTCTCATGCCGCTGCATATTTGCCGATGAGCAACTACCGCTACAGTTTGCCGCGAAAAGTCGCGATCAAGTCTGGTCAGCAGCGCCACTGGTACTGTAAAGATCGAGATCTTATGAAGAATGTGTTGGCAAGAATTGAAGCAGAAGGGCCATTAATGGCAAAAGACTTTGAGTCCAAAGCACATAAAACTGATGGATGGCACACCAAGCCAACCAAGCAAGCGTTAGAAAACCTCTACATGCAAGGTGACTTAATGATTGCTGAGCGGCGCGGCTTTCATAAAGTCTACGATCTCACGCAGCGTGTCTTACCCCAAAATATCGACACCTCTATGCCAACCCCGCAAGAACATGGTCGATTTTTGGTACTCAGTTACTTAAAAGCGCACGGTTTTGGCACGATTCAAGAGATGGTGTATCAACTCAAGGATGTAAAAACGAGCGTGACCCAAGCCATTGGAGAGTTGGTGGAAATGGGCGAGATTGAACCCATCATGGTTAATCATCAGCCTTACTACGCCTGTGTAAAATCGTTGAATTTGCTTGGCAAACGCTTGAATCGAAAGCAGGCACGAATCCTGTCACCGTTCGATAATTTGCTCATCCAACGTAAACGCGCCAGTGCCATTTTCAACTTTGATTACCTGATTGAGTGCTATGTGCCACAAGCCAAGCGCCAATTTGGTTATTTCTCTCTGCCGATTTTATGGGATGGTAAACTCGTTGCGAGAGCCGACTGCAAAGTGGATAAGAAAAGCGCTACGCTCAACGTTTTGCATCTGAGCCTTGAGCCTGGATTAATCAATACTGATGACTTTATGCCTGCGCTGGAAAAAGAGTTACAGGCATTTGCGCGGTTCAATCAATGTGAGCAGTTCCATATTGTCAAACAGTCGATAAACGTGGGTTAATCACTGACGTTTCCTTGGCTGGGCGGGCGGAATAACTCCTTTACCCTCTGGCACTGCAAACCTATAATTCACAGCCAAATCACTAGGCTTAGGAAGAAGTATGTCTCTTGCGAACTCTGTCGTTGTTCTCGACTTTGAAACCACGGGTTTGTCACCCAACATGGGCGACCGCGCGATAGAAATCGGCGCCGTGAAGTTGGTCAATGGTGAAGTCGTCGACACCTTCCAACAGTTGATGAATCCTGGCTTTCGCGTTAGCTCCTTCATTGAAGGATACACAGGTATTACCAATGTCATGCTACGCGATGCGCCAAGCTGCGATGAAGTGATGGCTCAATTTGCGCAATTCATCGCAGGTGAAAACCTCGTTGCCCACAACGCCTCGTTTGACAAACGTTTCCTTGATGATGAATTGGAACGAGTGAACGCCGCTTACTCGGGGGAGTTTGCTTGCTCTTTGCTGGTATCTCGTCGCCTTAACCAAGATGCGCCAAGCCACAAACTAGGCGATCTTGTCCGTTTTAAGCAAATAGACAATGACGGTGTATTTCACCGAGCGTTGGCGGATGCCGAAATGACGGCGAAACTGTGGATGCTGATGGTCAACGATTTGCAGTCTCGCGGTATTTCAGAGCCCAGTTTTGCTTTGATGCAAAAGATAGGCAAAACCAGCAAAAGTGCCATTGATAAACTGCTTAGCTCACAAGGCGCTTAACATGTCGTTCGACTACACTACCCGCCCTGCGAATGCGCAAGATTATGAGTTCTTATTCGAGCTCAAAAAAGCCGCAGAATATGATGCTATTAAAGCCGTGTTTGGCTGGGATGAACAGATTCAAAGAGCGCTCCACCAGCAAGAGTGGCACCAGGCTAAACCGACGATCATCGAGCGAGAAGATCGACCTGTCGGCAGTTATCTCCTTGAGCACCACAGCGATCATCTCTATTTTGGACGTTTTTTTCTGTTGCCAGAGTGGCATGGCAAAGGCATTGGCAGCCAAGTCCTGAATCAAGTGATCACCCAAGCGGATCAGTTACGCCTGCCAATCAAGCTCTGCTACCTGCAAGGTAATCGCGTCGGTAGCTTGTATCAGCGCTTAGGCTTTAAGTGCCTTTCACACAATGAACAATTCGTCTTTATGCAAAGAGATGTCGGTGTATGAGCCAAGTCGACATCCAGCAGAAAATTGCCAGTTTCACCTCGATTGAACAAGCACTCGACTACTTTGAAATCGGCTTCGATAGCCGTTTTATCGACAAACATCGTGTGGAGCTGGTCAAACGCTTTAACGGCTATCTAATCTTAGAAAAACCTGACGATTGGTTCTCTGCCCGGCGCGCTTTAAAAAACGCCTACTGCAAAATTCAGCGCAGCCAACTCGACAAGCATACACGGTCTGCGTGTCGCGGCTGCACAACCTGTCAGCGTCGTTAGCCCAAACAAAAAATCACCCTACCTCAACGAATCAAGATAGGGTGACAGGTGTGATGATTGACTGCGCTTAAACCTCTTCGAATGCCTCTTCATCCAGCATTGAACGACATTTAATCTCATACTGGTTGAAAGAGAAAATGCTCGGACCATGAGAGCGCTTGGTGATGATCTTCTCTTCCCCGAACTGAACCGTCACATGAGAGAACACCTTGCTTTTCACCTCAATGACATTCTCTTCCAAAGCCACTTCGAGCTCCTGCTCATTGTTGTCTCGCGCGTGTTTAACTTTTTCTAAGTGAGCGTTCGCTTCTTGCTTAAAGGTTTCTAGTTCTTGTTCTTGCTCTGGCGTACGTTGTGATTTCGGGATCTTTTTAAACTCTAGCTCTTTTCGAATGACACTCATGGTGCCTTCTTGCGCTTGAGTGTATTGCTCTTTCAGCTTCGCTTGGCGATCTTTAAACATCTGGAAGCGAGCAAATGCCTCAACATAAGTGGCGGTATCTCCCTCAACACCAAGCTCGACACAAACAACTTTGCCACCAATTTTGGCGTGACCTCCACTCAATGTGCCATGCTTTTCAGAAGCGTCGACCACAACCAAATCTTTACCACAACGCACTTCGCTGTTCATACAGTGGACGTTGAGATGAATGTCTTCGCCCGCTTGAAGTTCACAGAACTGAGCGTAATTGGCGCTGATCGTGCCACCAGATTTTACAATACAACTGCGCTTTTCACCTTCAGACACATTGTGACCAATGATGCCTTTTGCCACTTGAATATCGCCTTGAACTTGCACATCGGCCGATTCAATAAAACCGCCGACAGTTAAGGTGCCGGTTGCCCGCACCACCATGTCGGACTCAATGTCGCCCAGAACAACGACGTTGCCTTTGAACTTGACATGGCCCGTCGCCACACCAATGGTCGGTAAACAGAGGGCGTCTTCAACTTCAACGCCTTTCTCTTTGATCATCGGCATACCTGAAACGGTAGCAATCAATACGTTGGGGTTTTGCGGCGAGATTGCAGAACCTTTGCCCTCTTTAAGAACACTGTCATTGCCGGGTTTAGGAGGAATCACTTTGCCTTGCACAGTAAGACCTGGTTCCCCTTTGGTAGCAGGTATGCGTTTCATCAAAGGATCATTTTCAGATACCGTAATCGTCTCGCCCAAATTGAGCATATCGACTTTGCCATCTTGCTGATCTTCTTTGGGTGCTAAGACTTGTTTGGTGGGATCTTTAACCAGAGGGATGAATTTGGCGTCTTGGCCTTGTACCGGATTTTTGCCTTTGGCGACCGGCTGTGTGTAGGTTTCACCAGGTTTGAGCTGATGGCTCATGATGAGCACTTTTTTAAGTGCCAGTTTATTGATGCCCTTAGTTACATGGGCTTGTGCGAGCGCGTGGACGATTTGTGGTCCTTTGAGAGGCTCACCTTTGTACGCTCCGGTGACCACCATGCTCGCCAACATATCGTGTTCAGAAAGCACAACCTCAACCGTGGCATCCCTGACTTCGGCAATGGTCACCCCTGAGTAGGCTTCCCCCGCGCTCTCTTTGGCTAGATTGATAAAGCGGGTAACCGATTCATCAATCACAAAAAACTCACTCGCTCCTATCGCAGCTAATGCTTCCTCTAACCCTCGCGTATCAAAATTTCCATCCACCGAAATGCTAGGCGACAAGGTCGCGACGACAGCTCGGTGATCTTCTGACAAGGCAACAAATTTATCCCACATGTACAATCAGCCCGTTTTACGTCCTCACTTGAGTGTATGCAATTTGCTCGCCTAGCTGTATCACAAGTGTGACAAATTAGAGCGTAGGTCACTTTAATAAATTTTTTACACTGTAAATCTGAACTCCGCTACGTGGGAAAATGATGCTCCTCTTTCAACGAGTAAACGGCCGTCACACAGCGTCCATTACTGGAATAGTCTAGTGATGAACAAAGCGCTTTGGCCAGCATGATACCACGACCATAACTGCGCGGCGGCCCATCGCCTTGTTGCGGCAGTTTGTATTCGAACCCCTCGCCATTGTGTTCGAGCACCATCATCAACTGGGCTTCATTTGGCTCATAAGTGAGACGCAGCTTCAGCCAAGCATCATCATCAAGGGTTTTTAAACGTTCTTCACGCATCTGATAAAACAAGAAGAAGCCATCCGGTTGCTCTTTGATCGACGAATCTAATTTGAGTAAACCATGTTCAATCGCATTGGCAAACAGTTCAGAAAGCACCGAGCAAACCAAATCGAGATGCGCTCCCATGTACAAGATA
Organism: Vibrio sp. 16; assembly: GCF_963681195.1. NCBI lineage: Bacteria > Pseudomonadati > Pseudomonadota > Gammaproteobacteria > Vibrionales > Vibrionaceae > Vibrio > Vibrio sp. 16. The sequence continues at coordinate 778,356 of NZ_OY808998.1, read as the reverse complement.
CCGCTGAGATACTGCCTGACTTCGGTCATCACATTCACACTTCTTAACACCGGAGCAGGGAAATCAAGCGTTGAGTGTATCGGTACTTTGTTGATGTTGAGTTTAACGCTTTTTAAGTCTGGCTCTTGCGTACTGGAGATGGGGAACTTCATAGCCAATATCGACAAGTCATCATCGACTTTTTTGTGGGCAAATTGACGTACAGAATCATATAAAACAGGAATCACTGGGCGTGGGCTAGCAAGCGCTTTTTCTAGACGTTCAAGGCCAAATTGCTCTCCTTCTCGGTTGCACGCTTCAATCACCCCATCGGTATAGCAAATGATCTGTTGGTCTGGCTCAAGCTTCATATGGACAAGATCGGTTTCAAACTCCCTTGGCTTGAGCACGCCAAGCGGCATATGTCTTGAAACCAGTCGACGATCGATTGAACCATCTGAGTTAATCACATAACCATCCGGCAAGCCGCCTCCCCACCAAGAGACTTCAAACCCGTTGGCCCGAATTTCAAAGACACTGGCGGCGAGCATCATGCCCATCGGCAAAAAACGCACTAGGGCGTCATTAATTTCGCTGACAATTTCTCCAAGCGACAATCCTTTCGCCGCCATAGAGAAGAACGCGCGAGTTGCAGGAATAGCTGAAATAGCCGCAGGCAGCCCATGGCCTGTAGCGTCTGCAATCATTACGTAGACCCCACCATGAGGACGGTGGGCGACAACAATCAAGTCGCCATTAAACACCGTTGAAGGCGTGGAAATGTAGTTAATCCCATAAATATTATTGACCTGAGAGCTCATCTCTTCCATCAGATTGGAGAAAATGCTCTCTGCAATGGCGTAGTCATAGCGAACCTGCTCATGGAAATGACGCAGCTCATCGCGCTGCTCCGTGACCTCATTGTGCATTCGGACAATGCGATAGTGCGCCTGTACTTTTGCCAGCAAAACACTGCGCTCGACAGGTTTAAGAATAAAATCATCCCCATAATGCAGGCAATTTTCGAACGACGCGTGATCATCAAGCACGGTAAGAAAGATAATCGGAATGTGAATATTCGGAAATGCTTTACGAATCTCCTTCGCCGTGGTGAATCCATCTTTTATCGGCATCATCACATCAAGGAGGATAACATCCGGCAAGGTGTCCATCTGTTCCATTGCACTAACGACCCCCTGTCCGTTTTCAAACAGAGTCGTCTTTTCTGCGATATGACCGAGCATAAACCGACACAGCTCGCGGTTTGTTGCATGGTCATCAACAATCATGACATGCATAGCTTCTCCTTGAGTTTACTCAATTGAGAACTTCTTATCGAAGCGAGAAATGATCAAAATTTTACGCACTTGAGGCAAGGTGTTGGTGATGCGGATCATGCCGTCATCTTGCTCTAAATAGCTGTGCATATTGAGCAGCATTCCAAGCCCAGCACTATCGATGTAATCCACTTTACGTAAGTCGATGGTAAAGCGGTAATCTCGTCGGTCGGTGTAGCAACGACGAAAATCTTGCACTAAGTTAAAGCCAAACGCCCCTTCAATTAAGATGGTGACGTGCCTTGAGCCTGAGTCTACCTGAGCTTCTACTGACATATAGGGTTCCTCCATTGGAGTACAAAGCATAAACAGCGTTAGAAGAGCTCGACCTCTCCCTCTTCGATACTAGACTGAGAGGCCGCGGGGGCATCTCGATGTTGCACTTGCGAATACAGCTCTTGCGTGGTTTGGATAAACTGCTCCGCGTCGATGCGTTGCTGATTCCACTCATCACACAGTTGAGAAAACGCCAGCAAATAGTCGACGGTCTGTTTGGCATAATCCCCTTGCTGGACAACGATATCAGCGAACTGCAATGCTCGTACTCCGTTGTCCACCTGAACATGTAACCGCTCACCGCTGTCACTGATTTTTTGTATTTCATGCTCGATTGAGACATTGACCTGTTGCACGCCTCTGAGCATTTCGTCCACTTTGTCTTTTGACTCTATCGCTTCAGTCATATCAATCGAGGCCATTTCTCCCACGGTTTGGTTCGCCTCTTTGACCGTACGCTGCGCGATGTTGATCTCTTGTTCAATCTGGTTGTTGAGCTCTTCCGCTTTATGGGACAAGTTACGCACTTCCTGAGCCACAACGGCAAACCCTCGCCCAGCATCTCCAGCGCGCGCAGCCTCAATTGCTGCATTAAGCGCCAGAAGGTTGGTTTGCTCTGACAAGCCGCGAACTTGCTCCAATAGCTTAAACACCGCATCGAGCTTCTCGGACATATCGTGAATGCTGTGCACCGCGGAAATACTCTTTTCAGAAACTTGCACCAACGTATCGACGAAGTTTCGGATGATAGATTCGGTTTTCGGCAGTACCTGACTGATGTCATGATCGCTCCCTGACTGGCCCAATAAATTCTCTACCAGCTCAGCGGTGATTTGGTTTTGCTCTTGCGCCAGTTTTTGCAGTTCAAAGTAACTTTCGTTAAGTGTTTCAACGGATTCATCAATCACCCCTTTTTGATGATTGAGAGGCTCTTGAAGCTGGGAGGCAAGCAATGAAAGTAAGGGTGCAATGTCGGCCGTTTTCTGCTCGCAGCTCTCAGTGCTTACAGGCGGCTTCACATCCAGTTCCACAGGGACCGTTCCTCGTGGAAATACAAACCACGGAATCGCGGCGACGGCGATCATGGCCGAGACAACCAGCAAGGTGGAGGCTTGTGTCACAGCAAACGTCAGCAATAGTACTTGCGTCGTGACGGCAAGGAAGTATCGAGGCTTAATCGACAATAGTGGTGTTTTCATAACGCTCTCCTTGCTAATGGTTATCACTCGATAAGTAGTGGCAAATTTGCTCAGACACTTTACCCAGTGGCACCACCGATTCCGCAGCCTCGAGTTCAACCGCTACTCGAGGCATTCCCCACACCACAGAAGTGGCTTGGTCTTGAGCGATGGTTCGCGCGCCTACGTTTCTCATGCCCAGCATGCCTCTTGCGCCATCTTGCCCCATGCCCGTTAATATCACCCCAATTGACTGTTTGCCTACGGTCTCTGCAACCGTGTCAAACATCACATCCACCGAGGGTTTATGACGATTCACCGCAGGGCGATCATCAAGCTGGCAGTACAGATGTGTGCCTCTTCGTACGACAACCAAGTGTTTGTCACCCGGAGCAACATAGGCACAGCCATTAACCAATGGAGCGCGATTAGCCACGAGTTCCTTAACGTTAAGGGCGCAGCTCTCATCCAGTCGCTGGGCGAAGGAGCCAGAAAACATCGCACTGATGTGCTGAGTAATGATGACAGGAGGCAGCCCCGCGGGCAGTGATGACAGTACCTGCTTGACCGCTTCTGTTCCTCCTGTTGAGGCACCGATAGCAATCAACTCAATGCTTGTGCGGCTTGGCGCAGACACTTTAGCCACCTGTGCGCCATGCTCAAGGTGGGTTTCCTGAGCAACGTTTGCTCCAGCGGCGACCTTAATTTTCTCGTTGATTTCGCGCTTGTAGTTGACCATTTCTGCCGTGCTATCAACCGAGGGTTTGGGAAAATAGTCGACCGCCCCATATTCCAGTGCCGCTAAGGTGGCCTGTGCACCATGCTGGGTTAAAGTCGAAATCATCACCACAGGCATAGGACGCAAGCGCATGAGATTTTTCAGAAACTGGACACCATTCATTTTGGGCATTTCAATATCTAAAGTCAGTACGTCTGGGTTGTGACGTTTGATCATCTCTCGCGCTTCATAAGGATCGGCAGCCATGGCGATCACCTCAAGATCGGGATCGGCGTTGATCAACTCTGCCAGTAGTGCGCGAAACACGGGCGAGTCATCAACCACTAGTACTTTGATCTTTTTCATTAAAATAACTCCACGTCATCGTCATGCTTGCGATGACTTTCTCTATCCAACTGATGTGCGTATTTTTCTTCTTGATGTTGTAACCGGTGGACTTCAGTAAATGGGATGCGTTTTAGCCACGCTTTACCACTAATAGGGTCAAACATCACTTTTCTTGGCTCTAGCCCGCCAAGATCTTGTGCGATAACCTTGAGTTGCTCTTGCTCGACATAATTGAGAATAAAGGCGACGTTTTTCGCCCCTATCATCGAATGTCTGCCAAGCATCTGAGCGCCACCAAACAGCTTAAACTGTAAATTGTCTCGTTCTGCCCCTCGTTCAATTAATGAGTTCAGCAACATCTCCATGGCGTGAATACCATAACGAGAGGCAGTAGAAACCAATGACTCCGGCTTCCAACTTTTGATCTGACTATAGTTGTCAAACGGCAGTAGGAAATGGTTCATTCCTCCGACGTTGGCCGTCTCGTCCCAAACACACGCAGCGATACATGAACCAAGCCCCGTTGCGATTAACTCATCAGTGCGCTGGGTACAATAGACACCACCGGGCGTCACCTTAACGATGTGCTTCTCTCTCTGTGGATGGTAGAAGCGATTAAAATGTGCAGTGGGCGTTTGGGTTTTCTCCTCTCGCATACCTATCATCCTTGTCCCTTATTTTTTTACGTAAATGGTGTGGCCAAGATGATGGAAGCCGTCAAAGTCGGCAGGCATACTTTCTGAGTGACCAATAAACAGCACGCCGTTGGGGCTCAACTGTTGATGAAACCGTGTAATCAGCTCTTGTTGTGTTTTCTTATCGAAGTAAATCATCACATTTCGGCAAGAAATCACGTCAAATCGCTGATCAAACGACCAATTTTCCAGCAAATTCAGTCTTTGAAATTGAATCATTTTTTGCAGCCCTAGACGCACTTTAATTTCGCCACTATGGCGACCAATCCCTTTTACAAAGCAGGGCTTGAGGTACTTAATCGGAATCGCTTTTAACGCCTCTTCATCGTAAATACCTTGCTCGGCAACCTCGAGGACACGGGTATCCAGATCCGTTGCCGTTATCTCTATTGAGTCAAACTGCTCTAGTGCATTGGCCGTGTGGAGTGACGCGATGAAACTGTAAGGCTCCTCACCGGTTGAACACCCCGCAGACCAGATTCGAATGTTCCGCTTACCTTGCTGTGCCCACTCTGAAAGCAATACTTTCTCCATAAAATCAAAATGGTGGTATTCACGGAAAAACTGGGTTTTATTCGTGGTTAAGCAGTTGATAAAACAAATACGCTCCTCACTGTTTTGCTCTATCAGAGTTCTGTACTCGGCAAAACGCTTTAGCCGTAATCGTCGCAGCTGGCGGCTAATACGACCGTAGACCAAGGTTCTCTTTCTGTCTGAGAAGTAAATGCCCGCATGTTTGTGCATAAACCATTGAATGAACTTAAAGTCTTGATCAGTAAGCTCAAATTCTGGCTTGTCGGGCATCCTTGACTCAGTTTGAACTAGAACTCTTCCCATTCATCTCCGTCCTCTTCTAGCTTTAAGCGTGAGTTAGCAACCTTTGGCGCTCTTATTTCCCTGACGTTGCCTTTGCGCCCAGACTCTTTCGTCCGGCTTTCAAATGTGGTCACGTTGCTGTCTGTGGCAAAAAAGTTCATCAAGTTGAGAAGTTGCTTACCTTCATCTTTAAGCGATTGGCTTGCCGCAGATGTCTGTTCGACAAGGGAGGCATTTTGTTGCGTCATTTCATCCATGGTCGCCACCGCACGGTTGATCTCATCAATGCCAGTTGATTGCTCTAGGCTTGATGAGGCGATTTGCGCGATCAACTCGCTCACCTTCGCAACCGCATCAACGATCTCACTGAGCGTTTCACCTGACTCATCCACTAAGCGGGAGCCTTCGTCCACCTTCTCGACGCTGTCTTTGATCAGACCCTTAATTTCTTTGGCTGCAGCGGCACTGCGTTGGGCAAGGTTACGTACTTCTCCCGCAACAACGGCAAAGCCGCGACCTTGCTCGCCTGCTCTGGCGGCTTCCACCGCAGCGTTCAGCGCTAGAAGGTTGGTTTGGAAGGCGATTTCATCAATCACGCCAATAATGTCGGCGATTTTCTTGCTCGCAGAGTTTATTTCCGCCATGGCAGAGACCACCTGACCGACCACTTCGCCGCCTTTGCTGGCTTTTTTGCTGGCGTCATCGGCGAGGTCATTGGCACCTTTGGCGTTGTCAGCATTGAGCCTGACTGTGGCTGTCATCTGCTCCATGCTCGCCGCGGTCTCTTCCAAGTTAGACGCTTGCGCTTCGACGCGCTGACTGAGATCGTTGTTACCTTCCGCAATCTCGGTAGAGGCGGTTGCAACACGGGCCGATGAATGGGTAATTTTCTCGACCATGTTGCGTAAGTTGATGATGGAGGTGTTTACCGCGTCAGACAGTCGTCCAAATTCACCTTTGTTGTCGTCAGACATGGTGCTATTGAGATCCCCATCCGCCACTTGGCTCATCACATCGATACATTGACCAAGCGGCGCAACCATGGTGTCGAGCAAGTTATTGATTCCATCACCCAGCTCTTTCATAAAACCACTGTACACGCTGGTATCAATGCGCTCACTCAACTCGCCATCAATCGCTTTTTGGATCAGAGCTTCGACTTGTCGTTGCCCATCTTGCTGCTCTGTAATGTCGACCCATTGCAGCGCAGGACCAATATAGTTTCCTTGCCCGTCACGCATCGCGATACAGGTGAGATTAAACTCAAGTGAACCTACCGCAATGTTGGAAGAGAATGGCAAGCGATCAGGATTGGCAATGATGTTTCTCTGATGGCTAGGATTTTTATGAAAGACATCAATATTTTTTCCGACAAGATTACTGGCATCAAACCCTGGCAACACACTTTGCAGATCCCGTTCTCGGCTGCTCAACAGCGCTTTTAGCGACGGGTTAAGGTAAGTAATGATGCCATCTTTATCCGCCATCATTAGGTTGGTGGTCATCCCTTCCACCGCAGAGACCAATCGCCCAATCTCACGCTCTTTCGCCAGCTCTTCCGTCACATCTTTCCACTCGAGCGTATTCCCCACGTACTGGCCGTGCGCATCTATGATGGCACCGACATTGAGCTCGATTTGGACATCTTTCACTTTGATGTTGGTGGTGTATGGCAGGTTTGAAGGATTCGACAACAGTTGTCGCTGGTGGCTAGGGTTAACGTGGAAAGCATCAATACAGTAACCGAGCAAAAATTCTTCGGTCGCTTGAAAGTTGGGCCATACCGAACGAAACAAAGCCTCATGCACTTTAAGCAACTCAATCGATTTTTTATTGATGTAGGTGATGTTGAAATCCCGGTCTATCATCATCAACGCCGTTTGGGCAGCATTTAACGCACACAGCAACTGCTCTTTTGATATTCCTTGCTCCTCAACCTCAAAATCTTGAGTTAAGGTATCTTGTGTCGGCGCTTTAAACGCTGTATCTACCTCGGATTTCCTGTTCCAAAATGCCATGAGTTACCTCTCAATGATTGCTTTGACCAGTGTTACAACACGCTGATAAAACGGGTTGAAGTCATGCCCCACTGTGTACTTCATGATGGGGTTCAACGAGCTCTGCTGCATCAAACAGAGCGTCCAAATGTATTAAAATTAAGTGCCCAGAATCGACCGACGCGATTCCCCTGACGTAACTGTGGTCAACTTCAGGAGCGACGTGCGGTGCCGGTTTGATCTGCGCATCCTTCAGCGGATACACTTCAGAGACACCATCGACAATAATGCCAAGTGGGTGGTGTTGTGCGTCATTCAGCACGATCACCACCGTTGTCGGACCTAATGTTGCCGCGTGCAAACCAAACCGTAGCCTCAAGTCGACTATCGGCACGTAACCGCCGCGAATTTCTAAAACGCCCTTCATATAGGAAGGGGAGTTGGGAATCTCTCGGACAGGGCTCCAACCGCGAACTTCTCGAACATCTAAGATAGGGACACCGTATTCATCGCCATCGAGGACAAAGCTCAAAAACTCTTGCGTCAAACTCATGCGTTCTCCCTTAAGATTCGATCAATACTCAGCAACTCATTGGTATCAAGCAGCGACATCACCTGTTCATCCACGTTGAGTAAACCTTGTAAGTAGGGGGTGACTAACGAATCCCCTACCGCCGGATACAACGCATTGTTTCCTTGGCTTATCACATCGCTCACAGCATCAACCACCAATCCCATCAAACGTTGTTCCTGTCCGTTTGAGCTGCGCAATACAATCACGACAGTGGTCGGCAAGTAATCTGCTTGTCCAAGGTTAAATCGAAGTCTCAGGTCTACGACTGGGACAATCATTCCGCGCAAGTTGATCACCCCCAATACAAACTGAGGTGCACGCGGTATAGGGGTCGGCTTTTCCCACACTCGAATCTCTTCCACATCGTTGATGTTCACGCCATAGAGTTCCGCCGCAAGTTGAAAACTAAGAAAGTCCGCACTTTCACTGACCTCTTCGTTTACTTCGCTGAGCCAAGTTTCAGCGTTGGCTGTCATGGACTGTTTCGACGCTTGAGAAAGCTCGTTGCTCAGCAGCGCTTCTGTTTGATTCATCTTGCCTCCTACGCCGCTATCCCTTTGTGCGTCCCCTCTGAGGCTCGGTTCAAGAAGCTAGTGACCAGCCCTTGAATATCGAGTATCAAAGAGACCGATCCGTCTCCAAGAATGGTCGCCCCAGAAATACCACTCACTTTGCTGTAGTTAGACTCTAAACTCTTAATCACCACCTGCTGCTGGTCGAGCAACTCATCAAGCAGCAAACCCACACGATTACCTGCCGCCTCCACAAAGCAGAGAATGCGTTTATCGAGTGCCCCGCTCTCTCCCATTTGCAGCTCTTCTTGCAAGCGTAAAATCGGTATGTTTTCTTCACGCAGTCGATACAGCTCTATGCCACCAGACGCCAGCTTGATGCAGCTCGGATCGATTTGGATAGACTCAATAATGGTCAGCAACGGGATGACATACACCTCTCCGCCAACTTTCACTAATTGACCGTCTAAAATCGCGAGCGTGAGCGGCAAGCTGATGGTGAAACAGCTGCCTTCGTCCAAACGTGATTCCACCTCAATATGGCCACCTAACTCTTCAATGTTGCGGCGAACCACATCCATGCCAACGCCTCGTCCAGAGATGTCCGACACTTCATCCGCGGTGGAGAATCCAGGGGCAAAAATCAAATTCATTATTTGCTTGTCAGAAAATTCTTCTCGACGCACATCGGAATCAAGTACACCTTTTTCGATCGCCTTATTCCACAACTTGTCGCAGTTCAATCCCGCACCGTCATCCGAAATTTCGATGACAATGGAACCGCCTTGGTGGTAGGCATTCAGCTCAATTACCCCTATTTCAGGCTTGCCTTTTTCAAGCCTCAACGCTGGCTGCTCAATCCCATGATCGATTCCGTTCCTAACCAGATGAACCAAGGGGTCGACAATCCGTTCAAGTACGGTCTTATCGAGTTCAGTTTGTTCCCCTTTAATCGATAAGTTGACCTGTTTCTCAAGGCGACTGGATAAATCTCGAACCAGCCTAGGAAAGCGACTGAACGCAAAACTCATCGGTAACATGCGGATGTTCAGGACGTTTTCTTGTAGGTCTTTGCTGTTTTGCAGCAGTTGATCGAGGCCAGCTTTCAACTTCTCTAACTTATCAATGGAAAAGTCATTGCCAATTTCGGTCAGCATCGATTGGGTGATGACCAGTTCCCCCACCAAGTTGATGAGACTGTCAACTTTGTCGATGTCGACACGAATCGAACTGACACTGGCTTCACCCTTTGCCGCTTTAGCTACCGGTTGAGGCGCTGGTTCTTGTTCAGCTTCATTCCGCGTACTCACCTCTCGCACACCGGGCGCTGGCGCGATGTCGCCATCCGGCTCACAACTCGGCTCTTCGTTGGTTCTCTCTACGATCAAGTCACACTCATCTTCTACCCATTCGAAAATTTCTCGAATCAATAGCTCCTCGACAGAGGCAGGTAGCGTAGCAATCCAACTCAGATAACAAAGCTCAGCTTCAAGGTCATCAATGCTTGGGATGCTTTCAAGGTTTGCGACGATTTCGCATTGGTCATCCAGCTCTTTTAGCTCGCGCACAATACGTAAAGGGTCATTACCACTGAAGAATATCTCTGGGTGAGGTTTAAAGGTGACTCGCCAATCCCCGTTTATGCCATCTTCTTTAGGGGAGTTGTCATCGGTTGGCTCAGTGAACTCTGCGTGTGAGTTCTCTCCTAACAGCGAGTCCAGTTGAGCACGCACATCATCAAGCAAGTTGTCATCGGTCTCTGTGCCTGATTCATGTTGCTCTAACATGCTTTGAATGCAGTCACCACTTTTGAGAAGCACATCGACCGAGCTTGCACTGAGCTCGCGCTCTCCCGTGCGGACAAGGTCAAGATACGCTTCAACAGAGTGAGTAAATTCACTGATATTAAGCAGGTTAAATGTCGCCGCACCGCCTTTTATCGAATGTGCAGCGCGAAAAATGGTATTGATAGACTCAGCTTCGACGTGTTGAAGATCCAGGTTTAGAAGCACATCTTCTAACACTTCCAGATTCTCTCGACACTCTTCGCAAAACATTTTGCGTAGCTGTTCCATGTCTAAAGCCATATTGTTTCCCTACCAAAGACGATTTCTATTGCTCGCAGTTCAAGTCGCAATGCCTGCTGCTCGCTTTATTAGTTCGATGATTCTGTTTTGTCTCTCAGCGTGACAACCTAAATCACACGTTTTAGAGTTTTGAGTAATGTTTCAGGGTTGAAGGGTTTAACTAACCACCCCGTTGCACCGGCTGACTTGCCTTGCATTTTTTTATCGGTGCTGGTTTCAGTGGTGAGCATTAAAATAGGGATGAACTTGTATTGCGGTTTTGCACGCAGCGCTTTCACTAATTCAAAGCCACCCATATTTGGCATGTTGACGTCTGAAATCACCACATCAAACTTTGTGCTCATCACTTTACTCAACGCATCTTGGCCATCGTTCGCGGTTTCGACTTGATACCCTGCATCTTTCAGGGTGTGACTCACCATTTGGCGGATTGAAACTGAATCATCCACAGCTAGAATTTTCGTCATGCTTGCTCTCTCCACAGTCTTCATTCCATTTGATCTGCTCACTTAGTCCTAAGGTACCAAGCGCTTCAAGCAGTATCTGAGAAGGATGTTTTAGCTGAATGTCAATTTGATGATTGTTGGCAGAAATGAATAGGGAGCAAAGTGCTTGAACACCAGCCGCGTCGACACGGGATACTTGCGAAGCATCAATGACGATTTCGGTGTTTTCAGATAGCCACTCTCTGTAACTTGAAGTGGAATCCAGCACGGTTGAGATATCAAGCGATTCAGGTAAAGCACAGTCCATGTATTAACCTTCACTTCTTATTATTTCTAGCCAATATAAATCTTGTTGCCTAAAAATGAGTGTAGGAAGAACTGAGTAATTCGCAAATGACGGTACTAATAAAAAAGCACCAGAAACATACAAGCCGTTTATCGTTTAAACGAATTATCTTTGATAAATGAAAGGGTTAGTGAGAAACACTAGTCCCTTACAAAAAACGAGGTTTTTTTGTGGGTCAATCCCAATACCGTTTCGCACCAAATCGATTTACAGTGTAAATAGAACGTCATTTACACTGTAAACTGATATTTCATCGCAGGATAACTTGCCGATAGGAAGCGTTTTACAGTGTAAATTAACAGGCTCGGTATTGGTTAATCCAAACTTCAAGTTGCTGCTTAAACATGGCTTCAACGTGTTTACGACCCGCACACTGAGCGAGACGAGCGCACTCACTCCAGTCTCGTTGTTGTACTATTTTCGCAACCAAAAGATCACTCATGGACTGGATAATTTGAGGAGAACGCTTCCACAACGTATCAAGCACAGGAGCAATACTATCATATTGAGCACCTCCGGCTAAGTAGCCCTGAATCAAGGCATCAAAATCTGTAGCATCAACGGAAGCATCACTTTCATCGACCAAACTACGGACTAAGTCGCTTTCAAGATGCTGAAATAAATTCGACAAAGAAAACTGAATAAACAAGCGATAGTAATCGCAAGCGGCAGGAATCCAAGAAGCGCGTCCACTTACCATCAGCAAGGAATGTGTGCCGCTGGCATGGTCACGACTGCTTCCCAACTTCACAGGGGAAAAGCCGCTGTGTCGCCAAAAATGGACCAACTCAGACGTCGCCCCAAAACTGGTTGAGTAAAAGTCTGCGCTCGTTTGTGCTTGAAGCTGCGCGACCATCTCTTGACCTATGCCCTTGCCCTGTAACTCAGGGTGAACCGCAATTCTCATGATGCGTAAGCTCGATTCGATTGCCGCTTCTGAGATACCCAACTGCGATGCTAAACTTGACGCCACTAACTGCCCCTTGGGTCGACGGCGTCCTTGCTGAATATCTGAAACGGTTGCCGCGTCTAAACCGCCCTCCTCAACCACTAACAGACATCCCACACAAACATCGCTTTCGAATGTCGCATACAAGGACATGGTGTCATCATTAAGAAGCAGCAAGAGATCATTCGGTGAAGTCTGATAATGAGCGTTCACTAAAAGTGCGAAGCATGAGCGCAACAAGTGGGGACTATCCAGCAACGTCTGTTTATCCAATCGCGACAATTGTGTTCGATGCGATTCACACCCGGCGTTTTCGAGTTCCGCGTCCAGTAAGAAGGTCTCAAACAGCCAACCTTCCAAAGGATCAGATTCATTCCAACGAATCGGTTGTGAGAGTGCATAAGTTTGCGTCCCTGGTCGACACGCCTGTAGCCACGTCTGAAACTTAACCGTGAAGCCGCGACCACAGCCCTCATAGCCATGCACTGTGGTTGAAAATACTGTGCGATGGTAGTGCGCCACCATCTGCTGCAACATCGGAATGGGAATCGCCGACGCTTCATCCACAAACAGACAATCACAATTGGGTTTTCGTTTTAGCAAATCATCCGGCGCGATAAACTCGATCACTGAATCCCCCAACATCAAACGCCCTTTCTGAACTTGCGCGCTGTCGAGCAAACGTTCTGCGTGCTGGAATATGGGCTGTACCGTCGCCAACGTTGGCGCACAAACCAAAATATGCATGGCACGTGTTTGGAGTAATTGCGCCGCGGCGATTCCAAGCGCACTACTCTTTCCTCGCCCTCGGTCAGCAACCATCACCAAAGGACGTTTACGATGCCCTTCAACCACCTTACGAATTTTCTCTACCGCTATATTTTGCTGCTGATAAAGCTCTACAGAAGAGGCATGGCGTGAAGGTAATGCAGAGAGATTGGGGATCTGATTTTGATACAGTTGATACAAGTTCGCCAAACAACGTTGTAGCCATTGTCCATCAAGAGAGGATTGATTGTGCGAAGGAGGAAAAACCAAAAGTAGACCACCACCGCGCAAACACCCCAATGCCGCACTAAAACTGTTGGCGTCGAAGTCGCTGCGCAAGTCACAGATCAATAAGCCACACTCCTGACCAAGCAACTGTTGTCCCTTATTGTAACCAACGCTGAGGTCAGCATAAGCAAGCGCCTCCCCTCCTAACTGAAACACTTTTTCTGACTGCAGCGACTTAGTTACCGATTCAGCCACAGATTCAGCGGTGCTGACTTGCCACTCGTGCTGGCCATTCAGTACTACGCCATAACGATGGAAGTTATGACCAGCGATATCGGTCAAAGTAGATAGAAAATGGTGCGTCGCGTTCATGAGGTCTCTCGTTTGGTCGAAACAACAGGCCGCATTATTGCATAAAAAAAGCCGCACGAGGCGGCTTTTCACTGTGAGTTGTTTTGGACTATTTAAGCTTGTCCGCTACATAGTCGAGGATGTCTTGCATCACGGCGTCATCCACTTTCTTTAAGTTAAGCGCCAGATTCTGGCCCTTACGCGTGTAGCTTGCGCGCCCTTTGACCAGCTCTTTCTTAGCCGATACTGCCGCTTTCTTTGGCGCCATCTCTTCAATCCACGCTTCGATGGTTTCCGTCACATCTTTAGTGATACGAGTCACTCCGTGTGCTTGACTGCGCTGCCAAACAAAACCACCTTCAGAGCCACACTTGGCAAGCAACTGGTTACGTTTGTCTTCGTCTAAGCCATTAAATTGTTTATGCAGCTTCACAATCGTAGGACGACCTAAGTCCGCGACATTTGGGTAAGCCTGAAGAAGTTCCAAAGGTAAATCGGCAGCCTTCAACGCACCACTGACAAGTGCCTCACTGCATTGGAACATTTTAGCTAACGCTTTCTGATCTTCTGCTTCACCACTTTCTAGCTTCGCGAGCATCTCTTTGCCTTTTTCAAACAATGAAAGCGGCTTGTGCGCATTGGCCACATCAGACAGGAACTTAGCGTGTTCACTACTAATGTTGTCACCAACGTAAACCAAGAACTCTTTGCCTGCCAAAATACATGACATGCGACGACGGCTACCATCGAGAACTTCGATACGCCCATCTTCACGCTTACGACCCACCGCTGGGTATTGTTGACCACGCTCACGCAGAGTCACCAGTACGTCAGACAGCGCATGTTCATTTAAAAATGACTGTTCACGTGCGTTTTCAGCAAAGACAACGGTCTGCTCTTTGACCTGTTCAGCAGGAATACGAACCAACTCAAATTGTACAGTTTGTTCACCAGCAACCGCTAACTCAATCACCTGAGCCTGCTCTTTAGCCGCTTGTTGGGCTTGCTGTGGAGTCGTAACATGACGCTTGTTTGCTTTACCAAAAAGACGCGCGTTAAGATCTGAAGTTTTTATTGCCATGCTCTATTACCCCTGATTCAGTGATGACCAATGACTATGAAGGACACGTTCAAGCTCAAGCGCACTCTTTTGAACGGCGTCTTGCGCTGTCGCCAGTGTTTTCTTGCCACCTTCAAAATCGCCAGTTGTAAGGTCGAAAACGGTGCTGTACGTATCTGCACAAGTTTCAAATGCGCGGCTTCTTGGAATGGTTGCCATCATCACTTGATCCCCTAACAGGTAGTTCATTTCCGTCAGTACCGCGACTTGCTTCTTGTTGTCATCTTCAAACATGGTTGGCATCAAGCGGACAAACTCTAACCCCTGCCAATCTTCTGGGAACATTTCGTACACCGTCGGCAGATGTTGGAAGAAGTTAACCGTCGACGCCCAGTCAAGACGCTTCGCCGCACAAGGGATAAGCAATGCATTTGATGCGTACATTGCATTCCAAACAAGCGGGTCAACGTGTGGACCGGTATCAATCATAATGACATCAAAGTCATCGGCAATTTGATCGATAAGTTTCTCTTTAAGCAGCTTAACAATGTCCAACGACTGATTTTGTGACAGGCTTTGCCACGCTTCAGCATTGAACATCGCGTCTTCAGGGAACGCCGATACCGTTTTTAAGTTTGGATACTGAGTAGGCAGCAACACATTCTTGTGCAGAAATTCGTTATCGATTTCCACACCTTCAGGCACGTTGTCGAGCATCACATCGACAGCAGAATAGATGTTGTCGTGATCAGTGATGCTAATTTGCGGGTTTAAGAACAGACGAAGTGAACCTTGTGGGTCCAAGTCAATCAGACAGATACGGTAGCGCTTGTCTAAGTTTAGTGCCATACACGCCGCGAGATGAACGGCCGTCATCGATTTCCCCGTACCACCCTTTTGGTTTTGTACGTTGATAATCCAAGGCTTATTGTCACCATTTTTCTTACGCTCATGAAACTTAGGCACGCCAGCCGCGTCCATAAGCATATGCGCTTCTTGAAGAGAAATAGAATAGTGATTGGCGTTGTTCTTAGTGAACTGATGACCCGACTCTTCAAGCTTGCTTATGGCATCATCCAATTTACGACGAGTCAGACCTGAGCGGGTTTCCATCAATGCTTTTGACATTGGTGGAAAATGGTCATCACTGCGCTCTTCCAAAACAATCTCAATGCGGTCAGCTTGAACCTGAGCGGTTTGCTCCGCGAGGCGATTGAGATTTTCTATTGTGTTATCTCTCTTCATTGCCAAATTCCGTAATAAATGACTTACCCACAATTGTACAGCATTTAATTAAATTGACAATAAAAAGGTGAACATACACTTATGGATAAAAATCACATTAAATAGAAAACATTTTGTCATTTTAGTGACAATGGGTAAAAAGCACGCAAAAAATCCGATTTTTAAAGCTTTGGAATAACCCGAAAAGTAAACCAGATTTAAAATGTTACAGTATCACAAATTTACATTGTAAAAATAAAAGGCTATCGATTAAGGAACAAACCTCGGAACGATTAACTTTGCAGCGTATTTTACGGATGGTGTCATTTCAATTTAAAACTCGATAACAAAATCTCTAGAACTGAATGGTAAAGAGCGGAAATAGGGAAGGAGTTCTAAATCTGGCAAACCAACTAGGGATTCGTAATTGCAACAAATATTTCGAAACGATGATCAAGGAACTCATCATGATCATGCTTGCGGCTAAATACGCCACTGAAGGAACAATGATCAAGGGAAAATGGTCAGATTTTCAGATTCATCGGTAAGTGATCTTATCAACAAAAAGATCGGAACAATGATCAAGTATGATATCTTTCCGGAAGCATGAAAATTTCCAGATAAATTACGGGCAAATGCATATATAGTGGGGTTTAAAGACAAATCGACGACAATTTAAAGACGGTTCGATGACAGGTCCATCAAACAGACACTTATCTTCAAAAAGCTTGATCATGCTTTCGCCAGTTTTACGATAAATCAGCTGTTGTGGATAACATTGGAGTGGTGTCATTTCAATTGAGTAACATGATGAAAATATCTGGAAATCGATGAAAAATGACTCTCTCTTGATCATCGTTTCGACTGTTTTTGTCAGCTCCATTAGTGCGAATTCAAGATCCTAGCTTTTATCACCGTGCCGATCTGTGGATAATATGTGAAACGATGATGATCATGCTTCAAGACTTACAATGATCATGTTTTCATAAAGATGATGATCATCGTTCTTAATCATTCTGATCATGCTTTCTCGTTTATAGTGATCATGGTTTCGGTATTATCATGATCATGCTTTCAGAGGCTGTTTTTTTTATTCCTTTCAAAACAGTTAGTTACAAGGCACTTGTCGCCCAGATCAATAGATCATATTACCAATTAAGATCAATATAATCAGAAAGATCAGTTATTTAAAAACAATAAGTTTTTTCTTTATTTATGATCTTTTTTTCTTTATTCTTCTGGAACTATAGCGATATTACGGCTAGTGTGACACGGATCTAAAAATGAGCTCAGAAGAAAAGATACTGATCAAACTCCCTAGAAGCCACAAAGATGGACATCTATTCGAGGTATCAGAAACAGCAGTTAACTGGATAGAGCAATATCAGCATTTCAAAGGGGTGACGAAAAGTATCGTAGAACTTCTGAATTTGATTTCTCTGCGAGGCTTTAGCAGCAAAGATGGTTTGGTCTCAACCACCGAATTGATCGAGGCAACCGATGGACAAGTCACTCGCGCTGCGATTCAACAGCGTTTACGTGCAGCCGTTAATATTGGACTGTTTCAGCAAGTGCCTGTTCGCTTTGAAGAAGGATTGGCGGGCAAAACCATGTTGCACCGTTTTATCAATCCGAGCCAATTGATATCAGCGCTTGGTGCCACCAGCCTAGTGACTGAATCGGTAAAACAAAATGAGAAACAAAAACGCTCTAAAGCTCTCGCGCAAACGCAAGTGAACAAGCGCTTGTTAAACGAGCATGGGCTCAATACGCCACCAGCAATGAAAGACGAAGCGGATCAATTTGTCGTTTCTCCTACCAACTGGGCGGGGATCATTGATCAAGCGTTAGCACCCCCACGGACGCGTAAGCAGTACCAGAAAAGCATGGTTTCGATCTCAGGTACACGTGCTGTGATCGAAACGCGTTCATCAAAGAACATCATGACCGTTGATGATCTGATGACCCTATTCGCCTTGTTTACTCTGACAGTTCAATACCACGAGCATCACCAACACCAGTATCAGCTGGATGGCACTCAAGTTCCGAATAAAACACCGCTGTATATCACCGATATTCTTTCCTTGCGCGGCAAAAAAGACAGTGGACCTGCACGTGATTCAATTCGAGATAGTATTGATCGCATTGAATTTACGGACTTTCAGTTGCATGAGCTGACTGGCCGCTGGTTAAGCGAGAACATGCCAGAAGGCTTCAAGAGCGACCGTTTCCGTTTTCTAGCCAGAACCATCACAGCTTCGGAAGAAGCGCCTACAGAGAACGCTGACGGCGAAATTCGCATTAAACCAAACCTGTATATCCTAGTTTGGGAACCCTCGTTCTACGAAGAGCTGCTGACGCGTGATTACTTCTTCCTGTTCCCACCTGAGATCTTGAAACAGCATACTTTGGTATTCCAGCTCTACAGTTACTTCCGTAGTCGCATGGTACGTCGTCATACTGATGAAATGTTGCTGAGTGAGTTGAATCAGAAGTTAGCACGAAACATTGAATGGCGCCGTTTTTCGATGGATCTGATCCGCGAGCTTAAACGTTTATCGGATGGAAAAGGGAGAGAGGATCTTTTTGTCGTCAACCTCTGGGGTTACCACTTGACGATCTCGGCGGTCGAAGAGAAAGGGAAGATCAAAGATTACCAGTTTGACATCAAATGTGACGCTGAAGAGGTGCTTCGTTATTCGCGCGCCAGAACAACCAACGCAGGTAAGCGAAATATGGCGCCAACGTTGCCAAACCCATTGCGCAATGAAATGGTGACTAAAAAGCAGCTTGAAGAGATGTCTCAGATCATTGATGGTGAGTTCGAACCCATTCAGCGTAAAGAACGATCGCCGAAAGGGAAACTTGGCCGACGAGTCAAACAGCGCAAGCACCTGGTTGAGATCAACGCTGATGAGATTACCATTACTCTATCTAAATACACCTCACCAGAGGCCCTAGAACGCTCTATAACGGCTCTTGCCGCTATGACAGGGCATTCACACACCTCAATTCAAGAAGAGTGTCTGGAGCTCATAGACAAGCTCGATTACCTTCGCGTCGGTGAGCAGGCAATTCCGTACGAAACCTTGAGCAAAATGGTCGAGTTGTATAACGGCCAAAGTGAGAACAAACATTTATCTATTGAACGTCTTATTGCTGGTCTCGCCGTGCGTAGGAAAGTGTGCAAACAAGTGTTTGAGGGGCACCTCGATGAGACGGTCTTCAGAGCCCTTGACGAAGTCGCGGTCTAATTTTTACCTTCAAGAGAGAAGCCAGCGTCGCACGCTGGCTTTTTTGTGCCACCTGTTTATCGTTTGTTACATTCGATAAACCATTGAACAAAGCTACTACATTCTCCTGACAGTCAACTGACAAAGCGAATAGGGGAGTTGGATAAGATTTATCCCGAATAGACAACCTTTTGTCCTTTCTGATGAATGAGGGATTAGATTATCCCTGATAGATTGGCTCATATTGTTACATTCATTCTGAATATTTTTGCGAGTTCTCTGAACTCGCTTTTTTTTGTCCAAAATTCAGTTTTGAGATGAAAGATTGGCCGAAAAGGTGTGATTATCGGATCAATGATCAAGGGAGGAATTGATCATTGATCCGCAGATTGGGTGAGTAACAGGGGGCGAAGATTAATGGAGGACGCGTTGTCCTTGATCATAGTTCCGTGGTTCATTCCACGATTGCGCTGCCATAAAGTGAACATGGGATTCGATCAACTGATCCGACTCGGCTTGCCAACAGGTTTGCTCTTGCTGGTTACAGAACTCAAGCGTTAATACGGCCAGGTGTTGCAGGCGCTTCATGCACCAATCTTTAAGCTCTAGCTCACTGAGCGGATTCGAGACCACGTTTTGCAGTCGGCTGTAGGCTAACTGCAAATATTGATAGGCTTTGTCTGGCTTTTCATAATGATTGTGTTGGTAGACACGCAGGCACCCATCTAACCAGCAGGCGATAGCCTTGCTCTGAAGATCGGTGATCCTTGGACCCCAAACGGCATCTGGAACCGATTGGATCAATGATTCTAGGGTTTGCTCTTGATCATGCTTTCGAGTTTGATACCACACACCCATCTGTTCGACCCACGTGTCTAATGTCATCATGCTGCTTTAACCCATTGTTTTACAAAATGGTTTGGACCGACTTGTTTGTACTCTTCTTGCACAATGGCACTCTCTGCACGAATTTTGTCGGCATCCAGTGAATAGTTTGGTTCACTCTGCACCAATTTGCCAAATGGAAGATCCGGGTCTGGAACGGCAGAAATCAGCAATTGAGTGTAAGGATGCTGTGGATTGGTTAACAGCGCTTGAGTATCTCCCCATTCTACGATTTGGCCTTTGTACATTACCGCCGTCTCTTCGGCGATGTAATGCGCAGTCGCGAGATCGTGGGTAATGTAAAGAAAACCAATACCGAACTCTTTCTTCATTCGCTGCATTAGGTTGAGTACGCCCAGTCGAATCGATACATCGAGCATTGACGTCGGTTCATCGGCTAAGATCACCTCTGCGCCTACCGCTAAGGCTCTTGCTAGATTAACCCTTTGTCTTTGACCACCACTCAGCTCATGGGGAAATTTCTTAAGTGTATCCGGTGCTAACTCCACTAATTCAATCAGTTCTTGCAGTTTCGCGGGAATCTCATTTTTATCTGCGACTTGGTTGTGAATCTTTAACGGGCGGGTCAGGTGGTGCTCTATGGTGTGTGTGGGATTGAGCGAGCCAAACGGGTCTTGGAACACCATTTGGACCTTGCTGCGGTATTCAAGCAGCTCTTTGCGCCCTTCAATGTCGTCGATGTTTTTACCGTTAAACAAGATTTCACCCGAGGTCGCAGGGTAGACCTTTGTCATTAACCGCGCGCAGGTACTTTTACCGCAACCCGATTCCCCCACAAGCGCGAGAGTACGCCCTTTGTAGATATCGAAGCTGACGCCTTGCAGGGCTTTGAAACGCTCTTCAGAAGCGAAACCGCCGCCAATGGTGAACTCTTTAACGACGTTGTTCAGTCTAATAATGGGCTCGCTCATGCTGTCGCTCCTTCTTGATTGTGTTTACCTTCATGGATGTTCGGGAACGAAGCCCAAAGTTTTTGTGTGTATGGGTGTTGTGGTGCATTGCGTATCTGTTTTGATGCGGCGACTTCGACGATTTCGCCGTGGCGCATGATGGCGATGCGATCGCAAAGCTGGCTCATTAATGCGAGGTCGTGAGTGATAAATAGAACCGAGAAGCCAAACTCTTCACGAAGTTGGTAGATTTGCTGCAAGATCTCTCGTTGTACGACCACATCTAGTGCTGTGGTGGGTTCATCCATAATGATCAATTTAGGATTGAGTGATAACGCAATGGCAATCACCAAACGTTGACGCATACCGCCACTGAATTGGTGAGGGTATTCGCTGAGACGTTCACGTGGAATGTTGACCAGATCGAGTAGCTTTTCAGCGCGGTCTTGGGCCACTTCCTCACTCACACCTTGGTGGTGACGAAGCACATCGGCGAACTGCTCTTTGATTGGCAATACTGGGTTTAGCGAGTTCATGGCACTTTGGAATACCATCGCAATTTCACTCCAGCGAATGGCATTAATTTCCTCATCTGGAAGGCGCAATAAGTCTCTCCCTTGGAAGTGGATTTGTCCTCCAGAGATAAACGCTGGCGGCTTATGGAGACGATTGATGGCGAAAGCGATGGTGCTCTTTCCACAGCCTGACTCTCCTGCAAGGCCAAAGATTTCGCCTTTTCCGATATCAAAGCTCACCGACTTCACGGCTTGGAAATCACCGTGATCGGTAATGTAATCGACGCACAATTCGCGTATTTGAATAATGGGGTCGGCATGAAATGCATGCTCGAGAAACGATTGACTCATAAATCTACCTACCAAAAAAGTAAAAGATAATGATTATCATTAACTCTTAATTCGTGAGTGAAAAGAACTCATGGCAAAAAGGGTGAAGTGAGTCGAAAAAGCGTTGTTTAAATAGTATGCAAAGCGGCGCGTTGCGGGTGTTTCGAGCCAATGGAGGGAGAAGAAAAGTGAGAGCCAGATCAGCTTACTTTCATTGGGGGTAATCTTTTAAATGTACTTCGAGATAATGGGCCATGCAAAGCCTATTTATAGAAAAATAGATAAGACTTTTCGAACTATTAGCAGAATCACATTCTGGAGCTAAAATTCTTAACAAGGGGCGCGTTGTTTTGCTACAGATTAGCTGTCCCTAGCATGGTTTGTTCGGAGGTTTATATGTCCATTAATTCTATTGACCATGATGAAATGACTAAGATTGCAGATAAGTGGGACTTCACGGAAGAAGTCGAGTCAAAGAAGCCGGTAACATCGGTCAAATGTGCAGAAGCACGTCGTCGTATTGAAGCGCTCAGAGAGATTCGTGAAAGTGGCTTATCAATTGATGAAGCAAAGGAACTGGGCTTGTTGCACTAGTTGTCTTGTCTAATCTCAAATACCTAAGGGTGGCACATCAAGCCACCCTTTATTTTTGCGCTGTTTTTTTGATCTGATCCGCTTACAACCTACGATTGTTGCTCAACATTGGGCGTTGGTGTGGTATATTCCCACTCCATATTTTTACGGATACAGAGCGTTTTTTATGTCGATTAACCTTTCTAACCTTCCTGCCGAAGAGAAAAATAAGGTTGAGCTTGATAAGCAAGCGTCGTTTTTAGTTTGGAAGCTTCGTGAAGCGAAAGCTGTACCTGATGAAATCGATCAGGAAGCCGACAAAATTCGAGATGACAATGAACGAACGTTCTTTTTAGAATCCGTAGCCAAATATAAGCGAGTAATGGGTGTCGCCTAATGCGGGCCATTTCCTCTGCAAAGTGAGAAATTGAAAAGCTCTCGCTTTTTGCTAAAATCCTTCGCGTTAAATTGAATTAGAGAGAACATCCCGATGGGAAGAAGTTTTGAAGTGCGCAAAGCCTCTATGGCGAAAACAGCTGGCGCAAAAATTAAAGTTTATTCCAAATACGGTAAAGAAATTTACATGTGCGCGAAAAACGGTGGCTCAGACCCAGACATGAACTTGTCGCTAAAACACCTGATCGCAAAAGCTAAAAAAGACCAAGTTCCAGCACACGTTATCGATAAAGCAATCGACAAAGCGAACGGCGGTGGCGGCGAAGACTACGCACCAGCACGTTACGAAGGTTTTGGCCCTGGCGGCACTAGCGTGATCGTTGACTGTCTGACAGACAACGGCAACCGCACATTCCAAGACGTACGTCAGTGTTTCGTGAAAACGGGTGCGAAGATCGGTGTTGAAGGTTCTGTTTCTCACATGTTCGATCACCAAGCGGTATTCCAGTTCAAGGGTGATGACGATGAAATCATCCTAGAAACCTTGATGATGGAAGACGTTGACGTAACAGACGTAGAGCTTGAAGATGGCGTTATCACGGTATTTGCTCCGCATACCGAGTTCTTCAAAACGAAGACGGCTCTAAACGGTGCATTCCCTGACTTGACGCTAGATGTTGAGGAAATCACGTTTGTTCCTCAAACGCACACGCCAGTCGCGGGTGAAGATGCAGAGAAGTTCCAGAAATTCCTAGATCTTCTTGATGACTGTGATGATGTTCAGCAGGTTTACCACAACGCTGAGCTGTAATTGCAGCGAGATTAAAAAACCGAGCCAGAGTGCTCGGTTTTTTTATACCTGCGTGGTGGAGGTCGCTGTCGCAAGCCATGTTGCAAGTTTTCGAACCTGGGGTAAGACCGTCAGGTTAAGCAGTAATGCGCAGGGCCACGCCAGGGCGAAGCTTTGCATCCATATCGCGGGCCATTGGTCGCCAAACCCTAACTTATAGCCCGACAGTAGACCAGACATGATCGCGGCCATGGTAAAGGAGGAGAGTAGGGCTGAGAGCCAAAACTGTTTTCGATTCATAGTTTGTCCTTTATTCGCTTGTCGTGAAGAGAGAAAGAAGGATATAACTAGTCATTATTGAGAAAAATAAGCACATTTAGAACCATGAATTCCATATTTGGAAATATTGATGACCTTTACCTATTTTGCTGTGTGGTTGAAGAGGGTTCATTGCTTGCTGCGTCAAGAAAGCTGCAACTTCCTGTTTCGACCATGTCGCGTCGTTTATCTGCGCTAGAGTCACGTCTCAATACTCGCCTTCTTGAAAAGCAAGGACGGGAGCTTGTCGCCACTCAAAATGGTCAGCAAGCGTTTGAGTTGCTGCGCAGCGGTATGGAGTCCATTGAATCCAGTTTTGACCAACTCGTCTCAGACACCGAAGAGGTGTCGGGGTCAATTAAGTTAGCCTTGCCCCACAATTTTTATCGCGGATTTATCGCTGAGGTGGTCGAGCAGTTTTTAACCGACTACCCTAAAGTCACACTCGATTTAGTCCTTAGCCAAGAGCAAGCGGTTCCGCAGTCGGATCGAGATCTGTTGATGACGTTCGACGTAACGGGGCTTGATGAGATGATCGCTCGGCCGCTCTTTACGGCAAAACATGCCTTTTTTGCTAGCCCAGAGTATTTGCAGAGCATTGGCCAGCCCTTAACGACCTTGGAACAGCTTCCTCAGCTTGATTGGATTAGCGTTGATCACATAGTGGATATTCCTGTCTATCAAGACGATACCTTAGTGGAAATGCTAAAGATTCATCCTAGGTTGATCGTTAATGACATTATTTCGGTTTGCGCGGCGGTGGAAAAAGGACTCGGCATTGCGTCATTGCCCTTTCGTCATGTTACAGAAGAGATGAATTTGACCCGTGTTCTGCCTCAGTATCATCGCAGCGACAGACAAGCGTACCTTGTTTACAAGCAGCGGCGCTATCAACCTAAAGCGTTGACTTTATTCGTTGATGCTTTGTTGGAAGGGGTTAAAAACAGAGCCAAGATCGGTTAGGTTTACAGTGTAAAGTCAGTTGAGCTCTTAAGGATAGAAGATGAGTAAAGTCGTGATTGTGACCGGTGGTGGACGAGGAATTGGAGCGGCGACTTGCGTGCTGCTCGCAAAGCAAAACTACAAGGTGTGTGTTAACTACCATTCTAATCAGCAACAAGCGCACTCGGTTGTCGATAAGATTGTAGAGCAAGGCGGCGAGGCGTTTGCCTATCAAGCGGATGTGAGTGACGAGAATCAAGTTCAAGCCATGTTTGTCGCAACTCGTCAGCGTTACGGCGACGTGACGCATTTGGTTAACAATGCCGGGATTCTCTTTACTCAATCTGAACTGCACAACATCGACGTTAAGCGATTTAAGCAAGTGCTCGACACCAATGTGATTGGCTGCTTTGTCTGCTGCAAAACCTTTATCAATCAGTTCGATCACGCTATCGAGCATGGGGCGATTGTGAATGTCTCGTCGGCAGCCTCTCGACTTGGTGCCCCTTTTGAATACGTCGATTACGCGGCATCAAAAGGGGCGATGGACTCGATGACCACAGGGCTATCGTTGGAGCTGGCTGGGCAGAATATCCGCGTGAATGGTGTGCGTCCGGGCTGTATTTATACCGACATGCACGCCGACGGAGGCGAGCCGGGAAGAGTTGACCGCCTTGGTCCCAATCTTCCTCTCAAGCGCGGAGGAACACCCGAAGAAGTCGCTAATGCCATTGCGTGGTTGCTCAGCGAGGAAGCATCGTATGTGACCGGCTCTTTTGTCGATTTAGCGGGTGGTCGCTAGCAAGCACATCTGCGTGACCTGTCTGACGCTCGGCAAGGTTGAACGAAGGCGCATCTTACCAGTTCTATTTGGTCAATCGGCCTCACGGTTGGCCAGTTGGTGTAGGTCGAGCGCTTCTTCTTTATCGCCCATGCTGCTCGTTATCGACGCCTCTTGTGACGCCAAATCTACTGCCAAAGCTATCTGGCAATCTTGCTTGATCCAAGTTATCGTCAATGATGTGCCCCCTCCTGAAACTTCAAATTCACCATCGAAAGCGGGGTGACGATTGCGCAGCCTGATGAGTTCCATTAGCCCTTTGACCACGGATTTTTGCTGTCGTGAATGGACCTCTTGCGGCGTTAAATAGGGGCGGTTGATGTCACGGCCGACTTGGGTTTTCTTTAGCAGTTCGACGTCGTTCTCCATGGCAAACAAACCCGCGTAATAGACTTGGGGAACGCCCGGGCTGAAGAACTGAATAGCTCGCGCGATAAGGTAGTGAAAGTCATTTCTTCCCAGTGCGTCGTAATAGCTGCAATTGACTTGATACAAGTCGAGGTTGTTCGCCGCTGCGCCCGTCGCCAAACGGCTTTGACCGCCACTATTGGTATGGATGGATTCAACCAGACTATCAATTTGAGATGGCGTCAGTAGCCCTGATTTATCGCCTTCGGGACCCGCATCAATAATGCCAATACCATCATGTGTATCCAACACAGTCAGGCAGTTGCGCGGCGCAATGCCCAACCAATGAATCAGCGGATCGACATCGTTAGCGGACAGAGCATGCAATACCAGCGGCGGGAGGGCAAAGTCATAGACTCGATGAACCCGTTTCGCGACATCAATCTGCGTTTGATAGTGGCTATGAATCTCGGCGATGGTTTCCATGCCCAGTTGATTGGCCCGCTGAGATAGAGCATCAATGAAATCAAACGTCTCATCGAGCATAAAGCAGCTGCTATTTGCGCGTTTGATCGCGTAGCCTGCGGCGTCTAAGCGGATAATTTTCACCCCATTGTCAGCGAACAGTTGCAACACTTGCTCGAGATACGCTTTGCCCTCGGGGTGTTCCACATTGATGTCAATTTGGTTGTCGGTAAAGGTGGTCCAAAAGTTAACTTGCTGACCCGATTTGAGCGTTTTGGCGCTAAAACAGCGGTTGGGGCGGGGACGATAAATGGCCTCTGCTTGGCTATCAGTGATGCCGCTTGGGAAGATGTCTTGCTCTTTGAGAAACAGAGACCAATAGGCGGACTCCTCACCATAGTTAAGCACATCGATAAACTGCGGAGACTGAGCCGACGCATGATTGACGATAAGGTCTGCCATGATGTCACAGTGTTCACTGAGCGCTTTGACATCTGCCCAGTTGCCTATGCGTGGGTCAACCAATTGATGGTCTATCGGATCAAACCCTGCATCGCTGCCGTCGATAGGATAAAAAAACGGTAGCAGATGAACGGCGGAAAAAAGGCCGCTCAACTCAGTGGTGAGCAGTGTATTCAATGCGGGTAAATCGGCGCCACTTAAGCGGTCAACGTAAGCGATCAACTGAACCTTATTTTGCATGATAGAACGTTCCTGTATCGAGTTCGCGAGAGAGCAGAAGCCAGAATCCACTATCACAAGTGTTTAAGAGAGAGACCATCTTGGTTGAAGAGGTGGATCTTCTCGACATCCGCTTTTAGATGGATTTGTTCCCCGCGATGGAAATCTAAGATCCCGGGTAACTTCGCTACTATGGCTTCCTCATGTCCCTCGGCGTTGATATGGAGCAAGGTGACTTCGCCCAATGACTCGACAAACAGCACGGTTCCGGAGATGAGCGCTTCCTCTTGGTTTGCAACAAGAAAATCTTCTGGGCGAACGCCCAATTGAAGCTGGCTTCCTTTTAGCTCAGGGGCGGCGGCAATGGGGATATCGATGTGCAGACCACTTTCGGCGCTCACTTTGCATTTATCGCCCGCTTCAATCAGTGTTGCGGCGCTTAGGTTCATGGCCGGAGAGCCAATGAACTGAGCAACAAACACATTGGCTGGATTCGTATAGAGTTCAAGCGGCGTACCGACTTGTTCGATTTTCCCTGCTGAGAGCACCACGATGCGATCGGCAAGCGTCATTGCCTCGACCTGATCATGGGTTACATAGATCATGGTGGTTTGTTCAAGTTGCTCTTTCAGGTTGGCAATTTCAATACGGGTTTGCACACGCAGCGCCGCATCTAGGTTGGAGAGTGGCTCATCAAATAGGAACACCTTGGGTTGGCGCACGATGGCGCGTCCGATCGCCACACGCTGGCGCTGACCACCAGACAGTGCTTTGGGTAGTCTGTCGAGGTAGGGCTCAAGTTGCAGCATTCTGGCGGCTTCCATCACTCGCTCATGAATGGCTTCTTTTGATTCTTTGGCGATGCGCATGGCAAACGCCATATTGTCATACACCGTCATGTGCGGGTAGAGAGCATAGGTTTGAAACACCATCGCAATACCGCGCATAGCGGCGGGCAAATCGTTGACGCGGGCTTGTTCAATAAAGAGGTCGCCAGAAGTAATTTCCTCTAGCCCCGCGATCATACGCAATAGTGTCGATTTTCCACAGCCAGAAGGGCCGACAAACACAACAAATTCACCCTGGCGAATATCGAGGTCGATGCCGTGCAGAACTTGCGTGTCACCGTATGATTTGGTTACGTTGGTTAAAGCTAATCCTGTCATTTCATTATTCTCATCATTTGCAAACGGCTTATTTGACTGAGCCAGAAAGAAGTCCACGAACTAAGTAGCGTTGTAGGGTAAAAAAGACCGCTAACGGCACCGCAATAGAGACAAAGGCCGATGCGGTAAGGATTTCCCAGTTGCCGCCTCTAGAACCAAGCAGCTCACGCAATCGTGCGGTTAACACCATGTGTTCTTCGCCGGTACCAAGAAATACCGTAGCCACCAGCAGATCGTTCCAAACCCATAAGAATTGGAAAATGCCAAATGAGGCGAGGGCAGGAAAAGAGAGCGGCAGCACAATGCGCATAAAGATTTCAAAGTCGGTAGCCCCATCTACTTTCGCAGATTCAATGATCTCTCGTGGCAAACTGGAGATGTAATTGCGCAGCAGATAGATAGCCAAGGGCAAGCCAAAGCCAGTGTGGGCGAGCCAAATCCCGAGATAGGTTTTTGCCCCCACGCCAAAAAAGGCGCCGATATCGTTGTAGAGTCTTAATAGTGGAATCAATGACATTTGCAAAGGCACCACGAGTAAGCCAACCACTAACGCAATCAACAGGTTTCGACCGGGCATTTTCATCCAAGAGAGTGCGTAGGCCGCGTAAGCCGCAATCAATATCGGAATGATTGTGGCGGGTATGGTGACGGTTAGGGAGTTGATAAATGAGCGACCAATCCCTTCTGCGGTCAGCACTTCTTGATAGTTATCCAAGCCGAATTTGGGAGGCACAACAGCGGTAAAGAAAATTCGCTTGCCTCGCGAGCCAGTA
Organism: Vibrio sp. 16; assembly: GCF_963681195.1. NCBI lineage: Bacteria > Pseudomonadati > Pseudomonadota > Gammaproteobacteria > Vibrionales > Vibrionaceae > Vibrio > Vibrio sp. 16. The sequence goes on along the minus strand of NZ_OY808998.1, from coordinate 749,300 downwards.
AACGGCTCGGGTGAGGTCATCTGATATTGGCCATTTTCTGCAACCGTGAGTGTGCCGTCATTTCGCATTTGCGCCACTTCGCCTGGTTGGTAACGGGTAGGCTCACGCGAAGAAAACCCAAACGCGCTGATGGTACTCGGCTTGCCATCTACCAGCAGTTGGCCTTGAAGAACATATCGATCCCCTTGTTTCACTTGCTTGTCTGGCACCTCGGTACGCTCTACCAAGTTCTGCTGCGAACTGGTGAGAGATGTCCACCAACCGGAAATCGCCAATTGGTCTTTGTCGCGAAACGACGAAATAAAAAGACCCGCTGTGGGTAAGGTCCACAGCACCACAATCACAAACACCGAAAAGTGAACCAAAAGCGTCAGCGGTGAGCGCCTAAGTTTGCTCATGCTGAATGTTGCGTTACTCGCAGACGTTGAATCTGACATTAGCGATCCTCCATTTGCGCGCTCGCTTGGCGCATGTTCCAAACCATCACTGGGACAACGGCAACCATAATGATTACCGCAATGGCAGCTCCACGTCCAAAATCACCGCCGCCTCGGAACATCCAGTCAAACATCATGTTCGCGAGAACTTGGGTGCTCCATTGGCCGTTGGTCATCGCCAAAACAATATCGAAAACTTTCAGTACCAAAATGGTGATGGTGGTCCACACCACGGCAATGGTGCCCCAAATCTGTGGAATAAGGATCTTGAAGAAGATTTGCACTCCACTCGCGCCATCAAGAACAGCGGCTTCTACCGTCTCTTCTGGGATACCGCGCAGCGCAGCGGAGAGGATCACCATCGCAAAACCGGTTTGGATCCAAATTAAGATCACCATCAAGAAGAAGTTGTTCCAAAATGGGATCGTGATCCAGGCTTGGGCGGTGCCACCAAACGCTTCAACTACGGCATTGAGAATACCGATTTGCTCTGATCCAGGAGCGCGATAGTCGTAGACAAATTTCCAAATGATGGATGCACCGATAAACGAGATTGCCATCGGCATAAAAATCAGACTTTTGGCGATATTGCCCCAGCTGACTTTGTCTGTCAGAGCGGCGATAACCAGACCGAAAAACGTCGACGCCGCAGGGACAACCAGCAACCAAAGTAAGTTGTTAAACAGCGATTCGCGAAATTCAGGGTCGTTAAAGAGCCATAGGTAATTGGCGAGGCCAACAAATTGGTCGCCGTTTCTGTCGTGCAGAGACAGCACTATCGACTCAAATACCGGATACACCAGATACAAACCAAGAAAACTCAAGGCAGGGCCAAGAAACAACCAAGGACGAATGGATGCGGCACGTCGCAAGTTGCGAGCCATGGTTTGATTGGAGACGTTTTTGGTTGGAAAGATCACACTCAGCAACCAGTTGGTGCCCAAAAAGTAGACCACGCAACTGGCAACGCCTAACGCCATGATAAAGAGTGAGGAGTAAAGCTGTTCCATTGCTATTTCACCTATCGCTGTCGAATTCGTTCTCGAGGCAACAGAAAGCCGATAGAGCGGGTGCCTATCGGCTTTCAACGTGGGAGGTTACTTCAACGCATCCCAAGTGGTTTGAACGTCGTTGGCAACGTCTTGGGCAGATTTACCACCACTGTAGTCCACCATGCCTGTCCAGAAGGCGCCTGCGCCAATTTTGCCCGGCATCAGATCAGAGCCATCGAACCGGAAGGTTGTCGCTTGCAGCAATATCTCACCCTGTTTTTTCAGCGTTTCATTGCCATAGGCATCCACGTTTGCTCCTTTATGTGGCGTTAAGAAGCCTGATTGCGCCATCCAAATTTCATGGGCGATGGGTGATTGTAAGAACTCCATAAAGGCGCGCGCTGCAGGTGAATCTTTAGTGATGCTCCACATGGTACCAGCGCCGAGTACTGGCTTACCTAACGGTTTCGATTCGTAGGCAGGGAAGTAGAAGAAATCAACGTCTGCACCTAGCTGAGTGCCTTCAGGGAAGAAGCTTGGAATAAAGGAGGCTTGGCGATGCATGTAACATTTGACCGGAGAGGTGAACAATCCTTTCGGCGAGTCGCGGAAGTCGGTTGCAGCAACTGCGCGAGCGCCGCCATCAACAAAGGCATCGTTGCGTACAAACCAACCGAATTCTTCGATCGCATTGACCACTTTGGCATCGTTAAACTTGAGCTCGTTGGTGACCCATTTGTCGTAGTCCGCTGGCGATTGAGTGCGCAGCATCATATCTTCTACCCAGTCAGTTGCAGGCCAGCCTGTTGCACCGCCCGAGCCTAAACCAACACACCAAGGAGTTTCGCCATCTTTGACGATTTGCTCGGTCAACGCTTTTAATTCTTCCATGGTTTCAGGGACTTCGTAGCCCGCATCTTCAAAGTTTTCAGGGACGTACCAAACCAGCGATTTCAAATCGACCTTGTAGAAAAATCCATACAGTGCGTCTTTGCCATCTTTACCGGCAAAGGTTCCCAAATCGACCCATGAAGAACCGGCGGCATAGTTGTCGTTGATCCATGTTGCTGTCTTTGGCTCTAGGGGGGTCAAGAAGCCTTTAGAAGCGAGATCGGCAGCCAAGCCTGGCTGAGGGAAAATCGCAATATTCGGCGCACTGCCTGCTTGAACATCGATGGCGATTTGTTGCTCAAACGAGTCTGAACCAGAGTAGTTCACTGTGGCGCCTGTAGCGGCTTCAAAGTAAGCAATCACGCTTTCAACTAACTCTTTATCTTGAGTAAGCCAAGGACCAAAGATGGTGATGGTTTGACCTTTCAGATCTTGACTCTTCAAAGCCTCGTAGCTTTGCCAATTGAAGCGAGCGTCCTCGCCGGGAGTATATTTTAAATCAGCAGCGATGGTAGGGAGGGACAGCACCGCGACAGCAATCGAACTAGCAAGTAGAGTGGTTTTCATTGGTTAGACTCCGTGTTCAGATACCTAATTAACGTTTCTTGTTATCAAACCGAACTTTGTTGAGATGACCGTTTATGGTGGTTATCTCTTAATCGATTAAGTTATCACTAATCAAAATATAAGTACTTCCAGAGATTGCTTGTTTTTTAGCCTTGTGTTGTGCTTTTGATCATATTTACTGCTGTTATTTTGAACAAAAGTTGATCAGGTTCAAAGTTGATCAGTTTGCTTCTCTGCTTCGAGTACTGGTTTTTACTTAATCGTTTTAGACTTTAAAAAATTGAGGCTACCTTTGCCTCCAGAACAAGACGTTTGGACTTAGCCCTATCATGCAGAATAAAAAGCCGACACTTAAAACCGTAGCTGAGTATCTCGGGGTTTCCACCGCGACGGTGTCGAATGCCTTTAACCGACCAAACCAGCTCTCTAAATCGCTGCGAGAGAAGATTCTCTCAGAGTGCGAAAACCTCGGTTACAGTGGACCAAGCATCACTGCGCGCAGCCTTCGTACTGGTAAAACAGGGGTGATTGGGCTGTTATTGGCTGACAACCTTGCGTTCAACTTTACCGATCCTGTTGCGACGGAGTTTCTTGCGGGGATTTCTCAATTGCTTGACCAAGAGCACGTCAACATGTTGATGCTGCCGTCCAATACTGAGAATTATCAGAACACTCAAGTCGAGACGATTCCAGACAGCTTTATTGTGTATGGCAAACCGATGGACGCCAACGTCATGAACTTGATTACGCGTCAGCGCAAACCTTTAGTGACGGTCGATTTTTGTTGGCCAGACATTCCCTCGATTAACGTTGATAACGAACAAGCCTGTTATGACATCGCAAGCCACGCTATTCACAGCCCTGATGACCATATCTTGATCCTTGGTTTGCGCTTGGAATCGACCAATGCACTGGCACTGGCCAATCTAGACAACCTGTACACAGAGGAAGAATCGGTGTCGAGATGCCGCTTTGAAGGCTACAAACGGGCGATTCACGACAAGGGGGCTACGCTGGATGTGGATAATGTGTGGCAAATCCATGAGCTTGAGAAACCGGTTCTAAAAACCATGTTGAGAGGCGCGTTGACCTCACCGCAGTGTCCCCAAGTGCTGCTGTGTATGAGTGACAAGATTGCTCTCGCAGCCCTTGAGGTGACCCAAGAGCTCGGATTAATCGTTCCAGATGAGATTCGTATTGTCGGATTTGATGATATTCCTGCTGCAGAGTCAGCCGGATTAACCACGGTCAGACAGCCGATTATGCATAAAGGGCAGCTTGCCGCCCAAATGGCGATGGGACACATCCCATACCAAACCATGGTACTCGACACCGAGTTGATGATTCGACGTACCAGTTAGGCCTGTATAACCCGTTTAAGGAGCAACGATCATGAGTACGCAGCAACTCGATAAGCGCTGGTGGCACAATTCGGTTGTCTACCAAATTTACCCGCGAAGCTTCAATGATGCGAATGGCGATGGGATCGGTGATATTCCTGGTATCATCGACAAACTCGACTACATTGCGGAGCTGGGTGCCAATGTCATCTGGTTGAGTCCTGTGTATCAATCGCCGATGGACGACAACGGCTATGACATCTCCGACTATCAGAAAATTGCTCCTGAATTTGGCACCATGGCCGATATGGATAGGCTGATCGCTGAAGCGGACAAGCGCGGTATCAAGATTGTGATGGATTTGGTGGTCAACCATACCTCAGACGAACACCCTTGGTTTATTGAATCACGCAGCAGCAAAGATAGCCCCAAACGGGATTGGTATATTTGGAAAGACCCTAAGCCTGATGGCAGTGAGCCAAACAACTGGGAGTCTTTTTTCAAACCTAAGGCTTGGACGCTTGATGAGAACACTGGGCAGTATTACCTGCATCTGTTCAGCAACAAGCAGCCTGATCTCAATTGGGCGAATCCAGAAGTGCGTGAAGCCGTCTACGACATGATGCATTTCTGGCTGAAAAAAGGATTGGGTGGTTTTCGTATGGATGTCATCAACATGATTGGTAAACCCTCCGATTACCCCGATGCGACGATCTTCGATCAAGGGGTTGCGGGGTGGGAGCATTGGTCCAATAACTTGTTGGTTCACCAATACCTGCGTGAAATGCACGACAAAGTCCTCAAACATTATGATGTGTTAACCGTGGGAGAAACGCCTTTCACTACCACCCTTGATGGGCGTTATTATTCGCATCCTGATCGCAACGAAATCAGCATGATATTCCAGTTCGAGCACGTCAGTATCGATAGGGAAGAGCACAATGCGGTGAAAAAACCGTTCGATTTGGTTCAATACAAAGAGATCATGACTCGCTGGCAAGAAGACTTGTATCAGAAAGGCTGGAATAGTCTCTATTGGAGCAACCACGATCAGCCTCGCACGGTTTCGCGCTATGGATGTGACTCTGCAAAGTACCGCGTGGTGAGTGCGAAAATGCTCGGCACGGTACTGCATATGATGAGTGGTACGCCGTACATCTACCAAGGTGAAGAGATTGGCATGACCAACAAGCACTTTGACTCTATTGACGAGTTCAATGATTTGATGGCGAAATTCCACTATCAAAAAATGCGTGACAGAGGAGTAAGTGATGCGGATGCGGTGGCCTTTTTGAACGATTTTTCACGCGATCACGCTCGAGTCCCTGTGCAGTGGAACGATCAATTAAACGCTGGCTTCACCTCGGGGACGCCATGGCTGCCCGTCAATGACAACTATTCAGAGATCAACGCGGAACAGGCGGTGAATGACGATGACTCCATTTATCATCACTACCGCCGCTTGATTGCTTTGCGCCAAGGAGAGCAGTACGGTGACGTGATTGTGTATGGCGAGCATCAATTGCTGGACCCGCAAGACAGTGAAGTCTACGCCTACATCCGCAGTCATCAAGGCGAATCTCTGCTGACCATTGCAAACTTTAGTGGTAATAGTGTGGTGAGAAGTTATCCCGGCAGTGTCAAACAGCAAGTAATCAACAATTACCCAGAGACTGTTGAGAGCCTAACGGAAATGGCATTAAAGCCTTACCAAGCTTTGGTGATTGAACTGGCATAACCAAAAAGAGCCACCTTGCGAGGTGGCTCTTTACACTGTAAAGCGTGAGGAGGATTAGGCGATCAATTTTGTGAGCTTTCGCAGTGATTGATACGCCGCCGTTTGCTGCTCTTTTGCTTGGCAAACTGAAAGTAGGTCATCAATAAAATGGCTCAGCGCTCTGGCCTCCACTTTTCTTACCCCTCTTTGCTGCGTTTCGGTCAGGTAGTCATAAACCGACGCCGCGCCAAAATCGCCGAAAATCATCTCACACTCTTGATTGATTAATACGTTGTGGGCATAGAGATCGCCATGGCAAACCTTGTTGTCGTGCATGTGATTGAACACGTCCACCATTTGATCGACGATCTTCTCAATTTGTCTGACCGACAAGCGAAACTCTGGTTTGAACACATCGCGAGTGCAAGTTTCCAGTGTGGGTGGCAAACCAAGGTTGACGTAGTTATCAGGGATTAGTTTCATCACCAAAGCGAGAGATTCAGTGTCATCCACCAAACCGATCGACGCCACTAAATTGTCATGCGACCCCGTTTGTAGGCAGGCTTGTAACTCATCTTGTGGGTAGCCGTCGCTCGTGACTTCGCCTTTAAACACTTTGACTGCGACTTGATCTGGAAAATCGTAACGGCGATCCAGCCAATCGGCGTGCGAGATCACACCAGAAGCGCCCTGACCTAACACATGGTTGAGTCGGTAAGCGTCAGGCGAGACTCGCGGAACCGTGGCGGTTGTCATGGTTCGCTCACAGAACGGGTTGCCAGCAAACGCCATCCACGCCAGTTTAGGCAGAGTCAACAAGACATCAGGGAAGTGGGTGAGCTGATTGGCGGACAGTCTCACCAGTTCAAGGTTTTCGAGCTTGTCAAAACTGGTGGGCAATACCTTGATCATGTTTCCAGCAAGCGCCAGTTTTTGCAGACGTGGTCGATGACCGAGCGCTTCTGGAAGTTGCTCAATTTGGTTGTCGGTCAAAATCAGCCAACGTAGCTGCAGAGGTAATGCATCGCCTGATACGCGGGCGATCTTGTTACTTTTGAAGCCAACCATCTCAAGCTGCTTACAACGTCCGAGCACCAAAGGTAAATGCGTAAAACGGTTTTGGGAGGCGAAAACAATGGTCAGTTTAGGCAGTTCGGTTAACCAGTCAGGGAGGTCGGTCAGTAAGTTGTTTGATACGTCTAAGATTTCGAGTGAATCGGCCAAAGAGAGGATCTCGTCGGGTAGCTCGGTAAGCTGCTCTGAGAGTTTAAGCCGATGTATGCCGCGTAACTCGCCGCGTTTGAGTTGTTCTACTGTATGCAAACTGACTGCCTATAAGTGCTCGTGAATAGGAAAAGAGCGCGTATTCTACGCAGGTTGGATACAAAAGGCGAGGTGGGCCTATCTGCGCTTAGTCACAGGCGCAAATAGGCGTTGGAATTATGATTGTTTGATTAGCTGTCTATAGCTAAGCAAAGACAACAGAGCGAAGAAGGCAGGATCGCTCCAACCGAAGCCGACAAAGATCCCTGTCAATCCAGCATAGCCAGTTATTACGACACCAAGCAGGTTGGTGACAAGCAGTGCTTTGAGTAGCTGTTGCATTGTCTCTTTGTGCTCAATTGTTCTTAGAAACAGGCTTGCTGCCGCTACACCACCGAGAAAGATACTTGTGTGCTGAGACAGAAAGTAAGCGTACTTATCGTTAATCTCTACACCATACATTGGCCACATCATGGTCGGCAGAAAAAACAGTGCGAATGCAAACACAGTGTAGATGCTGCCGTGTAAGGTTAAAAACAGTCTATTGGTCATAGCGGTTCCTTACAGGCCAACTGGCCCACGATTGATTTCAGTCAGTGGCTGATTGATGTCAAAAATAACGCCACGCACTTCTGCAACTCCCATTTCTTTTAGTCGAGCGGCATGCATGTCTAGGTAATTTTGTACGCTGGTCTCATCTTGGAAAAGATAGATACCTCCACCTCGCTTTTCAGATCCGTTTTCTGTCCAGATTTTCCACATCATGCCGGGTTCTTGATTAATTGACTCCGCTAGACCTACCAATGCGCGAGACATCTCTTCGCCCATAGGGCCATGATATTCAAAATCGACTTGCAGTAATTTCATCTTAGTTTCTCCAATTGTTGTCTGTTGTGAACGCGTGTCGCTGTTCGATGGAGATATTGTTGTCTATATAAATTAAACAGAAAAGTTCATAATATTGCGCTTTAATGTCTAAAAAACTGACAGGTTGTGTGATGAGGTTGAAAAGTACACTTGAGCAATGGGTTACGCTGAAGGAAGTGGATAGAGCGGGCAGTATTCAAGCCGCAGCTTCGGCTTTAAACAAAAGCCATACCACCCTGATTTACTCGATCAAAAAGTTAGAAGATCAACTGGGCGTTAAGCTGGTGGAGGTGAAGGGAAGACGTGCCACAGTGACTGAGCATGGCCGTTCACTGCTTAGAAGAGCGAGCAGTATGCTTGAACAGGCCAGAGAGCTAGAAGACTTAAGCCAACAAATTTCAGCGGGTGTCGAGTCAGAGATTACCGTCGCGATGGATCACCTCTGCGACCCGAGCCTGCTCTATCAACCGATGGCAGAGTATCTTAGTCAAAACAGTACCACCTCCATTCAAGTTGTAGAGACTTCGCTTTCTAAAACGGCAGAAATGGTGACCAGCGAGCAAGCGGATATTGCAATAATTACTTTGCCGGTGACTAACTATCCTGCCGAAGCTTTTTCGATGACGAGTATGTTGCCCGTTGTCTCAAGTAAGCACCCACTCGCAAGTCAAAGTCAGGTTTGTATGTCGGATTTTGCCACTCATTGCCAAGTTGTCATTCGCGATCTGGGGGCGACTCAGGTTGAGAACAAAGAGCAAAATGTCGGCTGGTTAAAGGCGAATCAGCGGATTACCGTTGATAATTTTGATCATGCATTTCGGGCGGTGGAGCAAGGTGTCGGGTTTTGCCGCTTGCCAGAGCACATCATCAAGTCAAGAAACACAGGCCAGTTAAAGGTGCTTAAAGTCGAGCACAATGAAAAGTATCAAGTGCCGCTGCATATCACCCTACCTAAGGGAGCTAAAACGGGCCCGGCTGCCCTTTGCTTTTATGATTTCTTACGGAAAACGGCCCAATGAGTATGTTGCGAGAGTGAGAAAGTTAACTGAACGAGCGAAAAATTAACGAATTTGGTTGACGACAATCCTAATTTACGTAAATGAGAGTTGAGTTTTTCTTTTCTTACTAGATAATAAACGTAAATTTTACGTTTTGCGGTAGGAGAGCGCGAGTGAGTGCACCAAAAACTGACGCGGAACTAAAGAAAGCAACTATACATGAAGCAGCAAAAATCGCTGGTGTTTCAATTGCTTCCGTTAGTCGAGCCTTAAATAACAAGCCTGGTATTAGCGAGAAAACCAGAAAGAAAATTCTCGATATCTGTAAAGACCTTGGTTATGTTCCAAGCACGTCGGCCCGTGAACTAAGCGGCAGTCATAAGAACACGATTGCGATCTCACTGGGTCCCCATGACTTTTACGCTTCTCGATATCTAGGAATGCTATGGCCTTCACTGTCGGCGGCAATTAAAAACTCAGGCCGAAACTTATTACCCGTGAGCTTTGGTGAAGTGGATTTAGAGCAGGTTGGCGGCGCTGTGTTACTCGGTATTACAACCGATGATGAGCGCATTAAAACTTGCCAACAGTTAGATCTTCCTTTTGTTTGTATTGGCATGAGTGAAGGCTCGTTTTGGGTGGCACCGGATGATTTCAATGGTGGTCGAGAAGCAACGCAACACCTTGTAGATAAAGGCTTAACGGACATTTGCTTTGTGACTCCAACCACTTATGGTGATGGCTATCAGTTCCGTCATCAAGGCTATATGTCGGTGATGGCCAGCAATGCCTTACCTGTTCGAGAGTTACGTACTGGCGCTGATCCTTTGGGAGAAATCGCTGCTTATCGTTACTTCATGAATATTGATAAAAAGCAGCTTGAGGGCTATCAAGGCTTTGTTTGTGAGTGTGACGAAACGGCGCTTGGTGTTATCGCCGCTCTAAAAGATAGAGGGTATGAGCTTCCTCAGGATTTCTCCGTTGTAGGTTACGATGGTTTGCCGGGTATTTCTAAAGATTTAACCACCATAGTGCAAGATACCGATAAGATTGCTGCGCGCGTTGCATCTATGCTCGAGCAAGCCATTTTACGTGAACAGCCCGTGGGTTCGGTGGTTGAGGTAAGCTTAAAATTGGGCAAAACAACGTAAAAAACGATCATATAATTAACAATAACCTCAAAAAGCATGACTTCAGTCATGCTTTTTTTGTTTCTCCACGTCATAAAAGCGTAATGTGATCAACTTAACGTAAGCGTTTACGTAAATTGCGCATAATACCCTCAGATTTTGAAATGAAGGAATTGAGGGCAACATGAAAAAAACAATATTGGCAGTATCCCTACTTGCTGCCGGCCTATCTACTCAGGCTGTTGCAAATACCGAAGTAACCATTGCTGGTTGGGGAGGGAACGACGTAGTCGTACTGAACAAACTGGTTAATGACGTACTGGCAGATGATTTCGCAAAAGCCGGCTTAGAGGTTAAGTACCTAGCAGTAGAGGGTGACTTCTCTCAATTTATTACCAACTCCCTTTCAGCGGGCACTGCACCGGATGCGTTTTACGTTGATGTTGTGTTCGCTAACACGTTAGTTAACTCTGGCAAAGTTTCTCAAAATAACAGCAGCTTAGAAAAAGTCGCGGCCAACATGATTCCAAGCTTGAACTCGGCGTTTACGTTTAAAGGTAAACAGTACGGCGTGGCTAAGGATTTCAACACAATTGCACTGCAGTACAACAAAGACATTTTTGATGATGCTGAAGTCGCTTACCCAACCAATCGAGACTCTTGGGAAGATTTACGTAAAAAACTACTGGATGTGAAAAATGCGCTAGCAGATGAAGTCTCTGGTATCTGTGTTATGCCTGATTACGCGCGTTTTGCACCCTTTGCGCTCGCAACAGGCTGGACGCCATTCAACGCTGAAGGCAAAACCGTTCTGGATGAGAACTTCGAGCGTGCATTTAACTTCTACACTGGCTTAGTTACCGAAGACAAAGTGGGCATCTTGGCGACTGACCTTGGTCAAGGCTGGGGCGGCGGCTGTTTCGGTACGGAAGAAACAGCAATCGCTCTAGAAGGTAACTGGATCAGTGGTTACTTACGCGATAAAGCGCCAAACCTGCCTTATGGCACAACGTTGATGCCAAAAGATCCAGTAAGCGGTGAACGTGGCAACCTACTGTTTACTGTTGCTTGGGGCGTCAATGCAGATGGTAAGAACATTGAAGCGACGCAAAAAGCGGTCGAGATCCTAACTAGCCAAAAAGCACAAGAATGGGTGTTGGATTCAGGTCTTGCTCTGCCAAGCCGTGAAGCGCTTGGTAAGTCAGAGTTCTTTGCACAGCAAAAAGCAGAAAACGAACTGGCAAAACAAGTGTTTGAAGGTGCTCTTGAAGGAAATGTAGAGCCATTCGCATTTGGTAACTACGGCACAGCATGGATGACTCCGATTAATGAAGCATTGAACTCAGTGTTGCTTGGTCAGATGACGCAGAAAGAAGCGATCAAGATGGCGCAAGCTAAATACGATGCACTGATGGCGAAATAACGGGGCGAGGGATGAACTCTTTACGTTTACGCCAACAAGTTTACGGATGGCTCCTAGCTGGGCCATTTGTACTGACTTTGGTGGTGTTTTTTCTATACGCATTGATCAGAACGGTTTACTTCAGCTTTACCGAGTACGACTTGTTCAGCGATGCAATCTGGGTTGGTTTAGCGAACTTTAAAGCTCTGCTTACTGACGACTTATTCCTGCTTTCACTGGCAAACACCATTTGGTTCTCGTTGATCGTGACCTGTGTGCAAACCGTGTTAGCACTTGGCTTAGCGATTTTAGTGAACTCTAAAATTCGCGCAAAAAGCTTCTTTAGAACCGCATTTTACTTACCAAGTATTTTGTCGAGTGCCGCGGTGACACTGATCTTCATTTGGTTCTACCAAAAGAACGGTTATCTGAACGGCTTTGTCACCGATGTGGTGAACCATTACCCGCACTTGAGCTGCTTTGTGCTTGTCGCTATCGCTACTCAGTTTGTGTTGGTAACCAAAGACAGTTTGAAAGGCTTACCGGTTGGTTGGTTGGATCCAGCATGGGGCATTCTCTCTTTCATCGTTGCGGGTGTGGCGACTTTCGTAGCCAGCGCAATGGGCTGGGTAGAAGTGACGGACCAAATCGTGGAAGTGAACTGGTTGAACACACGTGACAATGTGGGGCCAATGCCTTTAACACTTTGGGCAATCGTGATTCAGAACATTTACACCACTATCCCGACCTTCATGCTGCTGTTCCTAGCGGGCTTACAAGGCATTCCGGGTGAGCTTTACGAAGCGGCGCACATTGATGGTGCGAACAAGTGGCAACAACACTGGAACATTACGATTCCTCAGTTGGCACCGGTGACGTTCGTGGTCGTGACTTTCTCGATTATCGGTACGCTACAAATGTTTGACCAAGTAGCACTGCTTGGCTCGGCAGCACCGCTCGAATCACGTATTACGCTGGCTTACTACGTTTACCACAACGCCTTCCCACCAGGTGGCACGCCGCAAATCGGCATGGCAAGCGCGGCAGCATTGGTATTGGCATTCATCACGTTGGCAGTGGTTTATCTGCAGAAAATCTTTGGTGTGAAGGAGAAAGCAGATGACTAATCCCGTTTCAACCATGAATCACGATGATGCGAAACCTATGGCATCAATGGAAGAGATTTCCAAGTTCCAAGCGCGCCGTCGCTGGGCAAAAGTGGCGTGGGTTTACAGTGCGTTGCTACTGGTTGCGACTGTCATGTTAGGTACGTTCGTGGTGGCTTTCTTAGCGAGTTTGAAAGATGACCCACTAGAGCAGCCATTTAAGTTCAACTTTGCACAGGTTCAACCAAGCAACTGGGGTGCCGCTTACCAACTCGGTAAAGAAGGTAACGATGCGCCAATGTTCGGTGGTTTTGCTCCGGGCGCAGAAGTGAACTTCACTGTGACTTACGCGGTGGAAGACGGCAAAGAGCTGGCAACGCCAGAGATTGAAGTGCCACGCCGTCGTCCAGGTACAGGTATGGCTGCGGCTATCGTGACCGACTTTGCTGCCGATTACGCACAAGTCAGCGAGCCAGTGCTGGTAGACACTAACGACAACGTGACGTTTGTAGAGAAGCGTGGTCGTCGTGAACTTACTAAGCAAGGTCACAGCCAAACGTGGGCATTTTCCATCAAGTATCAAGGGCAAGGTCCTGAGATTGCAACGCTACCACTAACGGTAGAAGCGCCGCGCGGCCAAGTGCTGATTGATAGCACGCTAGCGCCAAGCAAGATGGAACGTCGTGGCCGTGTCGCGGCATGGGATAACGCAACGCCGGGTTTGATTGGTTATGTATTTAAGTCTTACGTTCGCGTGTACACCGAGTCGGTGAGCCTAGATACAGGTAAGAGCTTGTTCATGAGCTGGACCATCAACTCGTTCTTCATTGCGATTGGTAAGGTGATTCTGACCCTATTCTTTGCATGTACTGCGGGTTATGCCTTAGCTCGATTGAAGTTCACTGGTGCGCGTGCTGTGTTTGCTTTCATGTTGTTCAGCATGATGATTCCGGGCCAAGTGACGTTCATCTCTAACTACCTAATTTATAAAGATATCGGCTTATTGAACACACCATGGGCGGTCATCACCGCGGTCGTTGCTTCGGGTCAGGTTCTGATCATGAAACAGTTCTTCGAGAACATTCCGAAAGAACTGGAAGAAGCCGCAATCGTAGATGGCGCAAGCCCTGCTGTGATTCTTTGGAAGGTATTTATGCCACTGGCGAAGCCAGCCATCTTGTCGGTCACCATCCTTGGTTTCCAAGGTGCTTGGAACGACTTCTTCTGGCCGCTTGTGGTGATTAACAGCCCAGCTGACGCGTTCACGCTCCCTGTTGGTCTATTGAGTTTACGTAACGCCTATGGCGTAGCAGGTGACTGGAACCTGATCTTGGCGGGGGCTTTCCTGTCAACAATCCCAGTACTGATTGTATTTATGGTTTTCCAACGTTACTTCGTGGGTAACGACATTTCTTCCGCTGTTAAAGGTTAAATTTCGGGGATATTTAAGATGTTTATGAACTACAACGCTGGTCAAGGCGAACTAAAAAACTGGATCGTTGAAGAGACGGCGTTTGACTCAGCTTTCCAAGGCAAATGTGAAGTGGTAATGAGCCAAGGTAATGGCTACATGGGTGCGCGTAGTGCAACGGAAGAAAAATACGTGGGCCAAGTTCGCAACCTTTTCGTTGCTGGTACTTACAACAAGTTTGATGCAGACGAAGTCACCGAGCTGCCAAACTCTGCAGACATGAGCTCGATTGAAATCTTCATCGATGGTCGCCGTTTCCACCTAGAAACCGGTGAAGTGAGCAACTACTCTCGTCGCCTAAACGTGAAAAACGGTGAGCTAATCCGTGAATTCACATGGACAAATAACGAAGGTAAGAGCTTTGAGATGCGTTTCCGTCGCTTCTTCTCGCAAGCAAACCTTCACCTAATGGCATTTGACGTTCAAGTAAAAGCACTGAACAGCGATGCGAAAATCGAAATCCGCTCTGGTGTGGATGCGCAGCTTTCTAACTCAGGTGCACAGCACTTCCACGAAGGCGAAAAGCGTATCTACGACAAGCGTTTTATCGAGCTTCTACAACACACAACAGAGAGCAAAGTAGACTTTGTATTCCTAACGTCTCACCGCTACCTAGTTGACGGCCAAGAGACAGAAATCGACCCTTCACTTGCGATGGACCGTCGTAAAGTATGGGTAAACATCAACTACGATCTGAAAGCGGGCGAAACGTTCGGCACAGAAAAAGTCGGTGTGGTTCATACGTCTCGCGACAAGCAGTTCGATGTGGAAGGTTACGAGCTTCAAGCACTTCGTGACCACGCTCTGACGAACCTAAAAAATAACGCTGACCGCAGCTTCGATGAACTTCTAGGAGAGAGTGCAGCAGAGTGGGATAAGCGTTGGGCAGGCATGAACATCACCATCGGTGGTAGCGATTTCGACCAACTTGCAATTCGTTTTGCGCAATACCAGCTGAACATCTTTACGCCAATGCACGACTCTCGCTTCGGTATCGGTGCGAAAGGTCTATCTGGCGAAGGCTACAAAGGTCACTCGTTCTGGGATACAGAAGTATTCATGCTTCCGTTCTTCATCTACACCATGCCTGAAGTGGCGCGCAGCCTACTTGAGTACCGCTTTAAGACGCTAGATGGCGCTCGTAAGAAAGCGAAAGACAACGGCTACATCGGTGCACAGTTCCCATGGGAATCGGCACTAACAGGTGAAGAAGTAACGCCAGTATGGGGTGCAGTAGACATCATCACGGGTAAGTCGACGAAGATTTGGTCTGGCTTTATTGAGCAGCACATCACGTGTGACATCACTTACGCACTGTGGCAGTACTACCAAATCACTGGCGACCAGAAGTTCATGGACGACATGGGCTACGAGATCATGTTCGACACAGCAACATTCTGGACAAGCCGACTAGATTGGCTAGAAGACCGCAACATGTGGGGTATCTGTGACGTAATCGGTCCTGATGAGTACAAAGAGCACATCGACAACAACGCGTTCACTAACTACATGGCGGTAGAGAACATCAAACTAGCGATTCGTTACTACGAGGATCTAGAAGCGTCGAACCCAGAGCTACTGGCTAAGCTGTCTGACAAGCTAAACCTAGTGGAAGCTCGTCAAATGTGGCTAGACCGCGTAGACAACATCTACCTACCGAAGCCACGTGCTGAAGATAAGGTAATCCCACAGGATGACACTTACCTACAGAAAGAAATCATCGACCTGACTAAGTACAAAGAGCAGCCATTCGTTGGTGGTCTGTTCCAAGACTACAACCTAGAACAGGTTAACGAGATGCAGGTTTCTAAGCAGGCGGACATCATGGTGCTGTTCCTACAGCAGGAAGATAAGTTTGACCTAGAAACCAAACTGGCTAACTGGAACTACTACGAGCCGAAGACACTGCACGATTCGTCGCTAAGTCTGTCTACGCACTCGGTGTTAGCGTCAGATGTTGGTAACCCAGAGCTGTCTTACGACCTGTTCCAACAAGCTGCGTCTATCGACATCGGTCAGAACATGAAGAGCTCAGATCACGGCATTCACGCGGCGTCTATCGGTGGCATGTGGCAGTGTGTGGTTTACGGCTTCGGTGGCGTTCGTATGCTAGGTGGCAACCTGCGTATCAACCCTAACCTTCCTAAAGAGTGGGATAGCCTGAACTTCCCAATCTACTGGAAAGGTGAGCGCCTCGAAGTGACCGTTGACCAAGAGCAAGTTCGCATCGAGCGTCCAGAGTTCAACGGCCAAGCGTTAAACATCGAAGTTGCAGGTGAGCCACGTGTTATCGATTCAACAGAGGTGACATTCAATGTGTAAGGCATTCATTTTCGACCTAGATGGCGTAATCACGGATACGGCTGAGCTGCACTACCAAGCGTGGCAACGTATGGCGAACGAAGAAGGTTACTACTTCGACCGTGAAATCAATGAGCAGTTACGTGGCGTATCTCGTCAAGCGTCGCTGAACATCATCTTGAACGGCAAAGAGATCAGCGAAGAGAAGTTTGCTGAGCTAATGAAGCGTAAGAACGATTACTACGTGGATCTGCTGAACACGATTTCTGCGAAAGACGTTCTACCGGGTATTGAGCAATTCCTACTTGAGCTAAACGCACGTGGCATCAAAGTGGCACTGGCGTCAGCAAGTAAGAATGCTCGTCCTATCCTGCACCGTCTTGGCTTAACACCACTGTTTGATGCTATCGGTGATGGTTGGTCAGTTAACCGTTCTAAGCCAGCACCGGACGTGTTCATCCACGCAGCAGGCCAAGTGGGCGTAAACGCTGACGAGTGCATCGTAGTTGAAGACGCAGAAGCGGGTGTAGACGCAGCAAAAGAAGCAGGCATGCGCGTAGTGGGCATTGGTCCTAACGACCGTGTTGGTCACGCGACATGGCGCTTCGATGACACCAAAGGCATCAACTTGGGCGAGATCCTAGGTTAATCCAAAATAAGAAGTGTGGTGGGGCAGTCGTTGATATCGGCGTGCTGCCCCGAATCACCTAAAGCCCAGACTCTTAAAGAATTATAGGTAGAACAATGGCACGTTTAGAACTGAAGAACATCAACAAAATTTATCCTGATGGTGCACACATCATCAAGGATGCCAACCTGACCATTGAAGACGGTGAATTCACGGTATTCGTTGGGCCATCAGGCTGTGGTAAGTCAACCATGCTGCGTATGGTCGCAGGTTTGGAAGAGATTTCATCAGGGGACATGTGCTTAGACGGTGAGGTGGTTAACAACCTTTCACCAACCGATCGTGGGATTGGCATGGTATTCCAATCTTATGCGCTTTACCCGCACATGACGGTCTACGAAAACATCGCTTTTGGCCTAAAACTGGCGAAGAAAAGCAAAGACGACATTGATTCAGCAGTACGTCAGGTAGCGGAAATGCTAGAACTGACAAACCTTCTGAAACAAAAACCAAGTCAACTATCGGGTGGTCAGCGTCAGCGTGTGGCGATTGGTCGTGCGATTGTTCGCAATCCGAAGTTGTTCCTACTTGATGAGCCGCTATCTAACCTAGACGCATCACTACGTGTTCGTATGCGTTTGCAGCTAGCGGAATACCACAAAAAACTCAAATCTACCGTGATTTACGTAACCCACGATCAGGTTGAAGCCATGACCCTAGCCGACAAAATCGTGGTACTTCGTGCTGGCGTTGTAGAGCAAGTTGGCTCGCCTCTGGAGCTGTACTACTTCCCTCAAACACTGTTCGTAGCAGGTTTTATCGGCTCTCCAAAAATGAACCTGCTGCCAGCGACACTGGTTTCTGCTTGCGATGAAAAAGCAACGGTAGAAGTGGGTGACTACACCTTCCAAGCGGACGTAAACGCAAAAGGCGCGACACAAGGCGCATTGATGACGCTTGGTATCCGTCCTGAAGACATCCACCTTGACGAAGAAGGTGTGGGTGTGATTGTTGAGGGCTTCGAACGCCTAGGGACAGAATCACTGCTTTACACCACGCTAGTACGCGGTGGCCAGGAAGTATTGGTTCGCGTACCAGGTACTGTGCATGTCGAAATCGGCCAGCGTTTGAACATCCGCATTCCGGCTGAGAAATGTCACCTATTTGACAGTAAAGGTAAAGCCTACGAGCGAGGTCATACCCTTAATGATTTAATTACGCTACCACCTCAGGTGCAGCAAGCGAGTTAACCGCTCTCGCTCACAATTCTAAAAACTATAAAAAAGCCCACCATGAGGCGGGCTTAAGGATTACTGCGCTCAAAATTCGGGTTGCAGCCCGTTTGAGCGTGACATTAACGCCTGTTGCAGCAGGCATCGAATTGCCCCCCAAGGGGGCGACAGTAACAATGTGATAATAAGGTAATAATCATGAAAAAAACAGTAGTGGCATCTTCTGTACTTTTAACCCTTGCTTTTTCAGGTGTTTCATTTGCTGAAGACTTAACAGAACCTCAAGCAGAGAAAGATGCAAAACTTGCAGCGGCCGTAGAGCAATTGAAGTCGGAATACTCTAATGCTGAGTTATTAACTGCTCTAAGTGTTCCTCAACAAGAAGAAAGTAAGTTCCATGGTACGCTAGGTTCTAACGTTGAAGTTGAGCGTTTGATCCGCGATGACGGTGTTAACGAAGGTAAAGTTAAATACACCATTGCGCAAGGTAGCTTCCGACACGACGACTTACCAGGTTGGGATTTTGGTTTCTACTCAGGTCGTGAAGAGTTGTTTACTGGTAACCTGAAGCATGCCGACTACAACCGAGGCGTAAACTCAATCCAAGAAATCTATGTTAACCGTAGTTACAACCATGAAAAAGGTAATATTGGTTGGGGTTTGAAGTTAGCCGGTGAGAGTATTGACCAACGCACTACTCCGGGCGGTAAAGTGTTTGGTTCTTACCAACTGACAGATCGTTTAGGTATGCATGGTTACGCGCTTTACCACGTGGAATACAAGCGTGGCACGGGGGAGTTCCCGTACTGGGAAGTTGAGCCAGGCTTTAGCTACAAAATCAATGACAACACGGGCGCATGGTTGAATTTCCGTTACCAAGAAGGTCAGTGGAAGGCAAAAGATGGTTACTCTGAAACAGAGACTGAGTGGATCATTAAACCAGGTATTTGGCATAACTTCGGTAAACTTTCTGCGTCATTGTGGGGGGAGTTTGGTTCATTCGAAAAGAGTGTTGATTCAACAGGCGCTCATGCGTGGACAGAAGACTACTCTAAGCTAGGCGTATCTGCCAACTACCCACTTTCAAAGAGCTGGCGCATGTTTGGTGAGGCAAGCTATAAGAAAATTGACTTCGCTAGCGGCCCGCAACGTGATGAGTTCGATGGTTACATTCCTCTATTTATCTTAGGTGTGAACTACAGCTTCTAACCGCGCAAGAAATCCCTCCTTCGTCGTAAGGGGGGAACCCCACTCTTTTTCAATATTTCTAGTTTTGGACCAGCATTGGCAGCGTAGCGTCCGTTTTGGGAGCCTGTTCCAGCTCCATTTTTCGTCGCGTCCAAACCTAGAAATATTCACTACAACATTGGATTGGCTTATGAGCGAACAGTATCGCCCTTTATTGCATATGACGCCTAACTCAGGTTGGATGAACGATCCAAACGGATTGGTGTTCTTTAATGGTCATTATCACCAGTTTTACCAGTATTACCCAAGCGATACGGTTTGGGGACCAATGCACTGGGGACACAAAATCAGTACCAACCTGATAGATTGGCAAGAGCTTGAGCCTGCACTGTATCCAGATGAATCTGGCATGTGCTTCTCGGGCAGTGCGATTGTCGATTGGCATAACACCTCAGGTTTATTTGAGGCCGACAAACCTGGCTTATTGGCGTTCTACACCTCGTTCATTCAACCTAAAGTGATACTGGCTGATGGCACTGAAGTAGAAGATCCAATTCAGCAGCAATCTCTCGCTTATAGCCAAGATGGCATGACGTGGAAGAAGTTCGCCAACGGTGCACCGATCATTACTGCACGTGGTAATCCGGATTTCCGTGATCCCAAGGTGATTTGGCATGAGCAAAGCCAAGCGTGGGTGATGGTGGTGTCTTGTGGTCAACATATCGAGTTCTACCGTTCGACCAACCTATTGGACTGGCGTTTAGTGAGCGAGTTTGGCTACCGTCATGGTGCGCACAGCAAAGGCCCGTGGGAATGCCCAGACTTGTTTGAACTGCCTATCGAAGGCTCGCAAGAAACACGTTGGGTCTTGGTGGTTGGCATTGGTGAGGGTGCGCACTGTGGCGGTGCTGGTACGCAGTATTTCATTGGCGACTTTGATGGCGAAACCTTCATCAATCACAATCATCCAGAGACCGTATTGTGGCTCGATTTCGGTCGTGATTACTACGCGACTCAGTCTTTCTCTGACATCCCAGTTGAAGACGGTCGCCGTATCGTCAGTACATGGATGAGTAATCATCAGTACTCGCTTGAGTTACCAACCCAAGAGTTTCGCAGTTCGATGGCCATGCCTCGTGAGCTGTTCCTGTTTGAAGGTAAAGCAGGGTTACGTGTTGGACAACGCTTTGTGAAAGAGCTTAATCAGGCGTTAAGTCTTGATGTGCAAACGCCAGAGCCAAGTGACGAACAAGCGATTAGCCTTTACAGCCTGCAAGAAGTCATGAAGTTCAGCGCTGATGTGACGCTACAAGATATCCAAACGTTGCACCTGAATGTGTACCAAGACAATCCGGCTTACTTTGAGTTTGCTGGTGTCGAACAAGGGATAGAAGTGCGCTCTGTACGTCGCGGTCAGTTCGGCTCGGAACGCATTGATGAACACTTCCCACACGACTATCGCGTGACCTTACCGATTGAGAATGAATTCCAAGTCGAAGTGTTGATCGACAAAGGCTCAGTCGAGTTGCTGATCAATGCTGGCCAATACAGCTTTACCAACCTTGTTTACGCCAAAGAGACACAAGCAAGTGTCGCCCTAAACGTGGATAGCGGCTCGCTGGCACTGCGCAACGTTCAAGTGTCTAGCTTGGCAGGAGAGAAAACATGTTAAACGAACGACAAACCCAGCAAGCACTGCAGCAAGTTCTTGATTCGGTTGAATTGCCAAAGCTAACCAAAAAAGATGAAAAGGTGTTTCTTGAACGTTTGGCGCAGCATTTTCCATCTTTAGTTGGGCAACTGCACTCGCTTTATGGTGAACGTTATGACTTCTTCTTGCATCTACAAAAGCTGGTGGTTGTGCTTGCCAAAGCCTTTGCAGGTCGCAAACGCAAATGGAAGAACTTGGATGAGAAGCGCCTCGGTAATCCAAGTTGGTACCGCAGTGAAAAAATGCTCGGCATGGCGGTGTATGTCGACTTGTTTGCGGGTGATTTGAAAAAGCTACAAATGAAGATCCCGTACCTCAAGTCTCTGGGGATTAACTATCTGCACCTGATGCCGCTTTACAAAGCACCAGAAGGGGACAGTGATGGCGGCTATGCCGTGTCGGATTACCGCAAGGTCGATCCAAAGCTAGGCACAGAGAAAGATCTGGCGCAGTTAGCAGAGGCATTGAGTGATGAAGGCATCAGCCTAGTGCTGGATTTCGTGTTCAACCACACCTCAGATGAACACCACTGGGCGGAGCAAGCGCGTAAAGGCAACCCTGAGTTTGAAGACTTTTATTACTTCTTCACGGATAAGCAAGAAGTGGATGAGTACAATCAAACTTGCCGCGAGATCTTCCCAACCGTTCGTCGTGGCAGCTTCACTTTCTTAGAAGATGTAGAGAAGTACGTTTGGACGACATTCAACAGCTTCCAATGGGATCTCAATTACTCAAATCCTGCAGTATTTAACGCGATTACTGATGAGATGCTGTTTCTAGCTAACATCGGTTGTGAAGGTCTGCGTTTGGACGCCTTGGCGTTTATTTGGAAAGAGAAATGGACCCAATGTGAAAGCTTGCCGAAGGCGCATACTCTGATTCAGTGTTTCAACACCTGTTTGCAGATTGCAGCGCCTGCCGTGTTATTCAAATCTGAAGCGATTGTGCACCCAGATGAGGTGGCACAGTACATCGACAAAGATGAGTGTCAGTTGTCCTACAACCCACTGATGATGGCGCTGATGTGGGAAAGTTTGGCAACACGTGAAACCAAGTTACTGACAGCATCATTAAAGAAAAGCTTTGAGATTTCAGACCAGTGTTCATGGGTGAACTACATTCGTTGTCACGACGATATTGGCTGGACGTTTGATGATGCAGTCGCTGAGCAGCTTGGCATTAATGGCTATGAGCATCGCCGCTTTTTGAATCAGTTCTACACTGGCAAATTCGACGGCTCATTCTCTCAAGGAGTGCCATTCCAAGAAAACCCAACTACGGGTGATTGCCGAGTATGTGGCTCTTTGGCCTCTCTTGCGGGGTTAGAAAAAGCGATAGAAGCAGATGATTCACAAGCGATTGAGCACGCATTGAAGCGTATTCGTCTGCTTAATAGCATCAACTTGAGCATCGGTGGTATTCCGCTGATTTATCAAGGTGATGAGCTAGGTATGTTGAACGATCACAGCTACTTGAATGATGAGTTTAAACGCGAAGATGCGCGCTGGGTGAACCGCCCTCAAATTAGCGCAGAAGCGGTCGCATTGGCAGAAAGCAAAGGCAGTTATCAGCATCGCATCAACCAAGATCTTAAACAGATGATTGCACTGCGTAGAAATCACCCTGAGTTTGGTAATGCAAAGACTGAGATTTTAGAAACTTATCGTTCGCAACTTTTTGCCTACTGCCGAACTAACGCAAAGGGTGAGCAACTTCTCGCTCTCTGTAATTTCGCCGAATCCTCGCAATCAATTCCGGCGTCGATATGCGATATTTTGGGGTCAAGGCGAACCCGAGACTTACTATCTGGTAAGGAACTGGTCGGTGAAGATATTTTGCTGGCAGCCTATGATGTGCTGTGGTTAAAGGTAACTGAGTGATGAGAAGCGAAAAAGAGAAAATGCTCGCAGGTGAGCCTTATGAAGCGTGGGACGAAGAACTGTTCAACGAACGTATTGAGTGCCGTAAGGTGTTGCAAACACTGAACAATAGCATTCCAAATAGCCCAGAGTGGCGAAGCGCTGTTGACCGTTTGATTCCGGATTCCGAGGGGGCGTATCTCGAGCCGCCATTTCGTTGTGATTACGGCTCGAACATAAAACTTGGCAAAAACTTTTACGCTAACTTTAACTGCGTGGTGCTCGATGTGGCAGAGGTGCACATTGGTGATAATGTGCTGTTCGCGCCGAATGTACAAATTTACACGGCAGGCCACCCATTAGATGTAAAAGGGCGCGTAGAAGATGGCGTTGAGTTTGGTACACCGATTACGATTGGTGATAACGTGTGGCTTGGCGGCGGTGTTATCGTTTGTCCGGGCGTTACCATTGGTGCTAACAGTGTCATTGGTGCCGGTAGCGTAGTGACGAAAGATATTCCTGCGAATGTTGTCGCGGCGGGTAACCCGTGCCGTGTTATCCGTTCGATTGATCAAGGTGATCTCTAGAGTTCTGCTAGGAGAGCCTACCCGCAACACTGCCTAGATGATAAGACAGCCTTCAGCATGTTGGCGGAAGACGTCTCTTTCTCTTTAAAGCCTGCAGCCCCTCACAGCAGGCTTTTTCATTTCTAAGATATAAAACGCCCGCCGGTTGTGCTAGGTTGTCCACTTTTCGTTGCGCTGGCGTGCAATCAAGCGTGTTTTTTCTGCTGCCAGCTCGATAATATTTTGACTGATGCTTTGGATTCAATGGCTCCCATGATGGTAAAACGCAAAAAAAGTCGCTCAATCTTCACCTATCTCTACCTCACGGGAGTGGTCAGTATTCTGGGTACCATTACCTTGTTTACCAAACTTACTGACGGCTACATGCTACAAGGAGACATTGATTCGTTTGTTGAGAGCTCTGCCATTCATGTAAAGCGTTACCTCGAAACTGAGGGCGAGCCAGATGGGCTATACGAAAGGCTAAACAGTCAAGACGAGTTGGTGTTCTATAACTACACGCTCTCATTGGTGGACAACAGTGAGGTGGCGGGCGAGCGGTGTAAAGAGTGCGTGATGCTTGTCAGTGACACAGGACCCAAGGTGTACGTGCGTGACGACGACTATTTCTCTTCTGCGTTACCCATTCCCAACAGCGACAAGTTTTTACTGCTGACTGAAATTGAAGAGCCCTCTCACACTCACGAAGAGTGGTATGAGGATGAAGATACACAGTTTTTTACCGCCTTGTTTACTTTGATTGGTTTGGTGATCGGGCTTCTGATATACACGCCGCTTGTGATGATTAATCGACGTGTCAAAAAGCTACTCCACACGCAGCGCGTTTTTGGTCAGGGAGATCTGAGCGTGCGCGCTGAGCCGAGTGCTCTGTCACCGATGAAAGAGATTGTTGAGAGTTTCAATTACATGGCGGACGATATTGAAGCTCGCGTCAAACAGGCGCAAATCTTCTCTTACGCCATTCCTCATGAGATTCGAACGCCGTTGACGCGTATTCAGATGGCCAGTGATCTGCTAAGGCGAGAGGATACCGTCGATAAAAACGACCTATTTGATCAAATAGACCGTTATATTGGCGATATTTCACTGTTAACGTCAGACATCCTCAAACTGGCAAAGCTGACCAACCAGCATGGAGAAATGCAGCTAGAGCCGACTTGTTTTTCGTTGGTTGAGCTCTGCCAAGATCGCATCCAAGTTACCGCGGAGCCGGGCAGCGCGACGTTTGTTATTCAACACGAATTGGATAACCCTAAGGTCTATGGCTGCGATTGCTACGCTAAATTGGTGCTCGATAATTTGATCAAGAACGCGAACAAATATGGTAATGGCAAAGTTGAAGTGTCGATCGAGCAGGACCAAACCTGCTACCTGATCCATGTTGAAGACAACGGTGAAGGGATACCTGAAGAGAAACAAGAAGAAATCTTCATCGCCTTTTCTCGCTTGGATGCGAGCCGAAACTTAAATCAAGGCGGCTTTGGTTTAGGTTTGGCGATCGCCAATCAAGCAGCGAAGAATCTTGGCTGGCGATTGGCCGTCAGCCAAAGCCAACTAGGCGGTGCAAAGTTTTCCATCACTATCCCGAAAGCGATAGAAAACCGCGCTGTATCCACTTGCACGCCTTGTTGATGACGCTTACCACTCTAAATTTCTGCATGCCTTTGTGCTTTGGCTTGGGAGCGCAAGCTGTCTACCACTTGGGGTAACAGCGACATCGCGATCATGCCTACCATTAAGCTGTATTGCACGGGGGTAAAAGACTCACCGAGCAATAGCAGCCCAGATACGATCCCCGCCACAGGGTTAGCAATACCGCCAAAGGTAAAATCGACCACAGACATGCGTTGCAACAACCACACATACAGACCGTAGCCCAGCGCAGTATTGAGTAGAACAACCCAAAGTAGCCCCAACACGTTGGTCATCGAGAGCTGCTCAATCGCCGCGATGTATTGGGCGGGTTGAATCATGCTATGGATGATGGCAGCAAGCGTTAGGATTGCGCCGCCTAGAATCAGTTGCCAGCTCAATACTGTCCACCAGTGAATACGCTCACCTAGTGACTTGGTTAATGAACTGCCGACAATAATGCAGCTGATCGCGCCAAGCATCGCCGCCAAACCAACGGGGTTTAAGCTGATGGAGCGCGGATCAAACAGCATCCAAGCTAGAGCAATCAGTGCCGCCCCACTGACCGCCTGCAGTCGACCCGGGCGTTTTTTGTATCGCAACCAAGTGTAGAGCATCGCGAATACGGGCACTGAAATCATTCCCACCCCAGAAATGGCTGATGGCAGCGTGAGCGCCATAACAAAGATCAGAACAAAGAAGGTGGCAATGTTGATAAAGCCCAAGCGAACAAGAACGCCCCAATCTTGCGCCTTAGGTAAACTGGGTTTGAATGCCAGAAGCAGCAGACCAGCAGGGAGCGCTCTTATCGCCCCTAACAACAATGGCGGCCAATCCGCGAGTGTGTATTGGGTAACGGCATAAGTGGTTCCCCAAAAGAAGGCGGGGATCATCGCAAGCAATATGTTCATCATTTATCTTCATATTAAGATACTTTAAGTTAAACTTACTCCTCACATTGCTGTTTGTAAAGTATCTTTATGTTAAGATACTTCGAGTTTGCTATGGGAGTAAGAGAGAGATTCATGGATGCGATAGATAAAGTGGTGAGCCAGTGGGCCGATGAGAAGCCAGATTTGGATACTCAGCCTATGGCGATCATGGGTCGCTTAATGCGAATTGCAAAGTACATGGAGTCTGAGGTTGCAGAGCTGCATAAGCGATATGACTTAAAGCTCGGTGAGTTTGATGTGCTCGCGACTTTGCGTCGAAGTGGCGCGCCGTTTCGTTTAACGCCTTCAGAGCTGATTAATTCCATGATGCTGACATCAGGCGCCATGACCAATCGGCTCGACAAGTTAGAAGCCAAAAGTTTGATCAGCCGCCAGCACAGCAAAGAAGACCGTCGCAGTGTGACCGTTGAGCTGACTCAAGAGGGGCTGAAGTTGATTGACCAAATCATTGAGGAGCATGTGGGCGTGCAGACTCAGTTAGTCGCCGGACTGAGTCATGAGCAACAGACTGAGCTCAATCTGCTGTTAAAACACTGGCTGGCCCAGTATGAATAACCTGAACTAAATTGTGCCTGAGGGAGAGCCTCGGGCATTTTTTTATTCTCTCTGTGAGCGGGTCGAATTTGCCCTGCGTGATTCAAGGTGCCCTTGTGATATGTTAAGCAAAATACCGATAGTGGGTGATCATAAGGCGCACTAATGCAGTTAAACACGCTAATTGCTCGCCAAATCGTAGAGCGAGCGACAAAAATTATTCAATTTCCCGTTAACGTGATGGATGAAAACGGACAGATCATCGGCTCTAGTGATCCCTCCCGTTTGCACCGCACTCATGAAGGCGCGCTGTTAGCGATCCACGACAATCGTACGGTTGAAATCAACAAGACCGTAGCCAGCACACTAAATGGCGTCAAAGAGGGGATCAACCTCCCTATTCTTCACCAAGAGTTGGTCATTGGTGTGGTGGGCATATCAGGTCAACCCGATGAAGTCAGGCGCTATGGTGAGCTTGTCAAAATGACCGCTGAACTGATTGTCGAACAAGAAGCCATGATGGCGCAGATTCAGTGGAACAAACGTCATCGTGAAGAGTTACTTATCCAGCTTATTCAAGGCTCTACATTAAACGAAAACCAACTGCTATCGATTGCTGAGCGTTTGGATCTCAACCTTTCTCAACCCCGAATTGCCGCCGCAGTGAAAGTGATCCCAAAAAAAGGGCAGCCTTTAACGCTGGAGCATCTTCAGAAATTGGTCCACTTGCTCGAGTATCCAGAGCGAAACAATATCGTTGGTATCGTGTCGGTATCGATGAATGAAGTGGTAGTGCTCAAACCCGTTACGCTGGTTGGTGGTGTCTGGAATCACATGGAAGAGCGGCGCCGTGTGAAAAAGCTTCTTAAGCGCGTAGAGCAAGAATCGGACTTTTCGATCCAGATTGCGATGGGGCAGTATTTCCCGGGGCTGGCAGGTTTAGCGCGTTCTTACGATACCGCCAAAGCAACGCTAGATGGCGCAAAGCAGAGCAAAGACGCCATTCTTTTCTATCAAGATCATAAGCTATCGGTGTTAGTGGGGGGCTTAAAACAAGACGAGTGGAGGCAAGCACAGCTACTAGAACCACTGGTCAAGCTCCAACAACAAGACAGCAAGGGCGCATTACTTAAAACACTCCGCGTGTTTTTTGACCAAGATTGCGATCTAGCTCAAACTTGTGCAGCGCTACATATTCACCGAAATACACTCCGTTACCGATTGGAAAAGATAGAAGAGGTGACTAATCTAAAAATCAACAAGTTAGATCATAAGGTGCAGTTATATCTAGCCTTAAAATGCTTGTGATTACCATTAGGTTTTTGTGCAAGTTGACAGTTTATGTTGCCTTTTGAATTGATAAATTTGTCACCTTGCATAAAGGAATGTGGCTCGAATCGCTCAATAATAGCCCCGTCCCTACAGACACCCTGAGTGTGTGAAACGACTTCACATACCCTGAGTAAACCAATAATAAACGGAGTTATCATGAGTCTTATCCTAATCTTGCTGGGGGTGATAGCCTTTATCGTCCTCGCAACCACCAAATTTAAGTTACACCCCTTTTTAGCACTCATCGTTGCCGCCTTTTTAGCTGCATTTGCCTATGGATTACCGGCAGATAGCATCGCAAAAACCATCGCTTCCGGCTTTGGCGGTATTTTGGGCTATATCGGCTTAGTCATTGTTTTGGGCACCATCATTGGTGTCATCTTAGAAAAAAGTGGCGCAGCCATTACCATGGCCGATACGGTGATTAAAGTGCTTGGCGAACGCTCACCAACACTCACCATGAGCATCATTGGCTACATCGTTTCGGTGCCTGTGTTTTGTGATTCGGGATACGTGATTTTGAACTCGCTAAAAGAGTCGCTCGCGAACCGTTTAAAAACCTCCAGCGTGGCGATGAGTGTGGCATTGGCGACGGGTCTCTATGCGACACACACCTTCGTTCCGCCAACACCGGGTCCAATCGCGGCAGCGGGTAACCTAGGCCTTGAATCTAATCTGGGTTTGGTGATTGGTGTCGGTATCTTTGTGGCCGCGACCGCTGCGATTGCAGGTATGTTGTGGGCAAATCGATTCAAAGATGTGGAGCCTGATGGCGGTGATCAGTTAGCTGAAGCAAAACAAGATTGGAAAGAGCTCAAGGCTTCGTATGGTGAACTGCCGACAGCGGGCCAAGCGTTCGCACCCATTTTCGTCCCTATTCTTCTGATCTGTTTAGGCTCTATCGCTAAGTTCCCAAGCCTGCCGTTAGGCGATGGCACTATGTTTGATGTTCTCTCTTTCTTAGGCCAACCACTGACGGCGCTGATTATTGGTCTGTTCCTGTCGGTTCGCTTGCTAAAAAGTGACAACAAGGTGGAAGAGTTTGGCGAGCGTATTAGCCAAGGAATTACGTCAGCAGCGCCAATTCTACTCATTACTGGTGCGGGTGGTGCATTTGGCGCTGTGTTGAAAGCGACGCCGCTCGGCGAGTACTTGGGTACGACGTTATCGGCGTTGGGCGTTGGTATCTTCATGCCGTTTATTGTGGCGGCTGCATTGAAGTCAGCGCAGGGCTCATCAACGGTTGCGCTGGTTACGACTTCCGCTTTGGTGGCTCCAATGTTGGCACAACTCGGGCTAGACTCTGAAATGGGACGAGTGCTAACGGTGATGGCGATTGGTGCCGGTGCGATGACGGTATCGCATGCCAATGACAGCTTCTTCTGGGTGGTATCTCAGTTTAGCCGTATGTCGGTTGGCTTGGCGTATCGCGCGCAAACCATGGCCACTTTGGTACAAGGCGTGACAGCCATGACGCTAGTTTACATTCTAAGTCTTGTTCTGCTGTAGCAAGCCAATATAGGAAACCAATATGAAAGTAGTTATCGCTCCAGATTCTTACAAAGAAAGTTTAACCGCTATGGAAGTGGCAACTGCGATTGAAAATGGCTTTAAAGAAATCATGCCTGACGCAGAGTACATCAAACTGCCGATGGCTGATGGAGGAGAAGGTACCGTACAGTCCCTAGTGGATGCCACGGGCGGCGATATCGTGACGGTGGAAGTCACCGGTCCGTTAGGCCAACCTGTGGAAGGGTTTTATGGTTTGTTGGGTGATGGCTCTACTGCGGTGATTGAAATGGCCGCAGCGTCAGGGCTGCACTTAGTGGATCCAAGTGAGCGAAACCCGCTCCTTACCACAACCTACGGTACTGGCCAGCTTATCAAAGCGGCACTCGATAAAGGTGTGAACCACATTATCATCGGTATTGGTGGTAGCTCGACCAATGATGGTGGGGTGGGAATGGCACAAGCTCTTGGCGCGAAACTGGTCGACGCTGAGGGAGCCGACTTGCCTTTTGGTGGTGGCGCCATAGCGCGTTTAGCTAAGATTGATTTGTCTGGTTTGGATCCTCGTTTAGCAAAGATTCAACTCGAAGTCGCTTGTGATGTTGATAATCCTTTGTGTGGCCCCAAAGGCGCCTCTCATGTGTTTGGCCCGCAAAAGGGCGCAACCCCTGAAATGGTTGAACAGCTTGACCAAAACCTCGCGCACTACGCTGCTATGATCCATCAAACCAATGGTAAGGATGTGATCAGTCAAGCGGGTGCAGGAGCTGCTGGTGGACTGGGCGCGGCGCTTTTGGGCTTATTTGATGCAACACTTCGCCCCGGCATTAACATAGTGATGGATGCGGTTAACCTTGCTGAAGTTGTGAAAGATGCCGACCTAGTGATTACGGGTGAAGGGCGCATTGATAGCCAAACCATTCATGGTAAAACACCAATTGGCGTGGCACGTACCGCGAAGCTCTATCAGTTACCTGTGATTGGCATTGCGGGCAGTACTGCGCAAGATTGTCGCGTGGTCCATGATCACGGCATTGATGCGGTGTTCAGTGTGGTGTTGGGGGCAACAGATCTACCCACCGCGCTGAAAGAGGCGGCATTTAACGTGGAGATGACGGCGCGCAATGTGGCCGCTACGCTCGCGATGCGTTTTCGTTAACCGTCTTCAATTAAACAAAGTAAAAAATGACCGCATAGTGCGGTCATTTTTTCATTCATAGTTTTCTATTCGCATTAGTTTAACAGTAAACGCTAATCTCAATCAGATTAGAGTCTGGATCTAGAAAGTAGACTGACTGAATAGGGCCTTGGGCTCCAGATTTCTCAACTGGCCCTTCGATGATCTCTACCTGCTCTTTAGTTAAGTGAGTAATCACTTCCTCGAGTGGCCAACGTGTTATCAAACAAAGATCTCCTGAGCCAACTTGCGCTCGGTTTCTCGACTCCTGACCTAACAGTTGTAAATTAATCTTCTGGTTTCCAAACTTTAGCGCTTTGCGACCGTTGGCGAAGGTGACCTCTTCCATCAACAGAACCCGTTGGTAAAACGCTATAGAATGGGCAATGTCCGAGACGGTGAGAACAATATGGTCGATATGGCTTATCATTGTAGTTCTTCCTCGGCAGTCGGTCTTTCGCTCAAAGCAATCAATCGAGTGCCTGCAATTTTATCATGCAGGAATAGACGATCTTTGTTAAAGAATACGTACAGAAAGCCAAGTCCCACTGTCGCTACGGTGAAAAATTTGAGAAAGTTGCGTTCGCAAGATTGCCACAAAGAGATGTCTCCCCCCTCTTTGTCGACGACTTTTATCTTCAATGCCGATTTACCGACCGTATTGAACCCTCCTCGGCACTCAAAGATGACAAAGTAGATAAAACAAAGTAGAGCGGAAAAGTCTCTGACTTGGTTTCGGTGTGGGTAGAATTCTGTTCGCTCAATCGTCCCGTCTAAAAATCCTTTAAAAATAATGTCATAACCCATAAAGAACCAAAAGAAGCCAAAAGTGATGAAAAATATGGGGAGTACATCAATGAGATATGCGAAAAATCGGCGCCAAAGCATGAGTAGAGTTTACCTTTTTAAAGAGTTTGAAAAATGATGTGTTTTGCTTGCAGCTAGTGCGCTGAAAAGATCACTAGATGCATAGGTCGAGAGACTATGTCAGAGTCTTTTCCATCACGACGCAATCTAAGCTCACTCCTCGTGGAGAGTGATAGGTCGAGATTTCCTCCCCATGAAATCCGCAAGAGCGATAGAAAGGAGCAGCATTTAGGGTTGCCTCTAAGACCATTTTTTCCAGTTTGTGCTCTCTAGCCATTTGCTCAAGAAAAGCCAGCATCTTCTTTGCTGCGCCCAAACCAAAATAAGGCGGATCGACAAATATGGCATCGACCATGCCTGTCTCGGTGTTGAGTTTGCCACACCCCACTACGTTGCCATCTACCTCAGAAACGTAAAAGGTCGCGACAATGTCCTTTTTCAGCTGTTCGGACACGCCACCTTGCGTCCAAAGGGCGAGCTGCTCTGGTTGATAGTGGTCTGCGCATTTGGCAAGAATGGAGCGCTTGCGCAAATCGTAGATAGGCTGAACATCAGACGCATTGGCTTTGCGGATCTCTATCATGCGTTCTTCCTTGAATAGCGATTGAATAGGGCAACGAATTGCTTTGGATGCATAATGACACAGAGGCGCGTTTTTCTACAAATCCATTTTATAAATCATTGGTTTACTGCGGGCGTCTGCTGTTTGGTGGGGCGCTCAATAAAGCGCTTGATCAAAAAGGCCGCGAATCGTCGCGGCCTTGGGGAGTTGAGTCGTGAGCTAGTTAACAGCCGTAAGTCTCTTTGATGTAGGCTTCAAATTGATCGCACATCGCCTCATCAGACTCTTGGTTGCTTGCCAACTCTTTGCTGCCATCGACGACTTTAATGGTCGCGTTTAATGACGCAACTTCCGCTTGTTGGCGCGTCGCTAAGCTGGCAATTTTTTCTTGCTGCGCTGCCCAAGCCTCTTCTGAAGAGAGGTTACATGCATCCGCCAAATACTTAGCGTTAAATCCTTCACCCGTTAAGCTCACAATGGTTTCGTTATGAGAAAGCTGGTTGCCTGAATGCCAATAGTGCTGAGCAAGCAGAGGGCCGATTTCAGGGTTGTCGGTTAGGTAGCCAAACTTATCGAGGAAGTAAGCACGCGTCTGGTACACCGCCATATGTGCTAGCAGGTAGCCGTGATAGGCACAAGCAGCTTCATCTGACACTAGGTGAGGGATTGCCATAAGCGGGCGCGGGCTGCACTCTAGACCAAGAATCTGTTTTTCACACTGGCGCGCAAGAGCGGTAATGCGCTCAGGAGTAAGCTCTTCATCGCTCAGTTGATACAGCGCGCGTTCAAAGTAAGGCACAACCAAGATGCTACGTTCTGAGAAAGCAGCAAACGGCTGACGACTGTTGATCATTGCCTTAATCACGTCGTCAGGGACAGGGTTGCCTTGTGCGTCCAGTGCGTACTGTTTTAACCAGTCTGCATCGTTGAGCAAGCTATCACAGAACATTGATTGTGTTTCTGCGTAGGCCATAGAGGTAGGCGCAAATTCTTGAGAGAAACACGGCGCGTTCATTTTGACGTTTGCAAAGTGCGCAGCGTGACCGCCTTCATGGAACAAGGTGTTGATACCAGAATAACCGCTGCCAACTTGGTCTGGCTTGGCGTTGCTGGTGAAGTTAACCTTGGCTGCAACCCACTCGTTTTGGTTATAGAACGAAGGAATAGGACCGTGGCAGAAGCCGTTCGGGTATTTGCCTTTTCTGTCGAGCAGATCCAGCGTGAGCTCTGCGCCAGAATAGTCAATGTTCAAACGACCAAACGATTCAACCCAGCGGCGAAGTGACTTGGAGAAGGGCACATACGGGTCCAGATCACGCATTGCGTCACCTGAGTATGAGTACACGAAGTTATGGCCCGTCAGTGCGTTGTCACCTTTTTCTTTAGCAAGATTGACGAGGCTAGCAAGGTTAGTATCACGAGTGCGAGCTTCAAAATCGTCAAGAATGGCAAACAGCTCATCTGAGGTCATTTTCTCCGTTTTAACGACGGAGTAATCGAAGAATGTGTCGTAACCTAAAGAACGCGCAAATTGATTGCGCAGTTTGATCAGCTCAATGAAGCCATTTTGTAGCAACCACTGCTCTAGTCCAAGTAGTGCTTGGTGCGCCGATTTGCGGACGTCTTCATGGTTGTTGGTACGAATGGTTGAGGCCAATACAGGCAGTGAGCCTTCAACTTGTTTGCCATGCTCATCGGTAAAAGTGAGTACATGGTTCTGCTTTCGTTCAAACAGTCCTGCTTCGAACTCAATCAACTGATTTTTTAGAGCTTGCGCTTCATTCCCTTCAATCGCGTGTGCTTGGAATGTGTTTAACCAGCCATTTAGTCCGGTTTGGGTCGCCTTTTTCTCGGTATCATCGGTAATAGATTCGGCTGCTTCCAACTGGTGTTTGATCTCAGCGATTTGATCGGCATTGCTAAGAAAGTTGATCCACTCGGTTTGCGCTTTGGTCGACCCGTCATGATCATCACTGATGCCCATGTAAGTCTCCCAGAAAAAGTCTTCTTTAGTTCGGTGGATGGTGAGGTAACGTTGATTCAGGTCGTTGAGATATTCTGTAGCGGTCATTTGGTTCCTTCAAATGTGTACGATAAAAAACAGGTCATTATCGCACGCTTTAGAGAGCGTTAGGAGTGATAGGCGAGATCCATATTGTCGTGAGTTGTAAATCCCACTCTACGAACATCGTATGTATTTGTCGAGAATAAGACGCATTATAACCCTATGTTCTGCGGCTTCTCGGACCAAAATGCACCCACATAGAACACACCATGTGGGGCAAAATGTTTACACTTTCCGCAGGGCAGCCTTTGTTAACCCGCCTTGTGGATGACGCCAAGAGTGACGCCTTGCTCAAAGCTGACTTTCCCCTGAACAAGCGCGTTAAGAGCTGCTTCACTGAGGAGAAGAACACGATTTGATGAAGACTCATCACTTGGAGCCGAGTGAACGGTAATGGATTGACCATGTTCAACCTTGCTCCATAAATGACTGTCGACAAGATAAATGTAACTAACTGACTGCAACTCACTGGCGTATTTGTCCGCCATTAGTTTCAGCCACCAACTGGCTCTTCGTAAACCAGAAGGCCCGTTGAGAGACGAAATCGTATCAATTGTCTGGCTGTCTAGCGCGTCGTACGTTGACAACGCGACATCTAGAGAGCCCGGGTAACTTTCGGTAAATGGATTGCTAAATTGACCATCGTAGGTACATGCCTGAGCAGCGAGGCTGACACTGCTCAGGCAAATCGCAACCAGCATATTGAGTTGCTTCATTGTTGCTTCCTATGGCGTGACGATGTTAAACCAGAAGTTGAAGGTATCTAGCATGCCCACAAAGTCTTTGAACACTTGTTTGTCGCCTTTCAGTTTTAAATCACCGCTTGAAATGGCTTGCTCAAGCGTCATCTCGCCAAGCTGTACCTTGTCTAACGCTTCTTTTGTTAAGGTTAAAGAGACGTCCGGATCGTCCGACTGTTTGGTGGTGTGGTTTAATACCGAGTTTTCGATGTAAAGCGTGTACTGCTCATCAAGGTCAGTGAAGTTTATGTTGATGGTGTAGTCTTTGCCCGCCGCTTTTTCTGGGAGCAGACGTACTGCTAAGTAGTCAAACAGCATTTCTGGTGGCATGTTTTTGATGATGTCTGGAGACGCGGTATTGGTGCCACCAGAAGAAGGTGTACCATTGCGCAGCTCATAGGCACCTTGGAGGTAGACCGAGCGCCAAGGTCCAGACTCTGCTTGGTAACCTAGCTGTTCATAGGTATCAGCGAGCAGCAGTTTGCCTTTTTTGCTTTGTGGATTGGCAAAGACGACGTGTTTAAGCGCTTCAGCCACCCAGCGGTAGTTTCCTTTGTCGAAGTCTTGTTGCGCTTTATCGATGACCGCATTTTCACCGCCCATGTATTCAACGTATTTGACGGCAGCGTTGGTTGGTGGAAGATTGTTCAGATCGGATGGGTTACCGCTATACCAACCCATGTAACGTTGATAGACCGCGCGACTATTGTGTCGGAGCGTGCCGTAGTAACCACGAGTATTCCAGTTCTGATCGATCTCTTTCGGGAACTGAATAATCTCGGAAATTTCGGAACCGATGTAGCCTTGGTTCATGAGTCGAACCGTTTGATCGTGAGTGTATTTGTACATATCACGTTGAAGTTTGAAGTAATCGACAATCTCTTCTTGCCCCCACATCGGCCAATGGTGACTTTGGAATTTGACCTCGACTTCGTCGCCCCACATTTCGATAGTTTCATTCAAATACGATGACCACTTCAGCGCATCGCGCACCTGAGCACCGCGTAGAGTGAGGATATTGTGCATGGTATTGGTACTGTTTTCTGCCATCCAGAGTGCTTTCTTCTCTGGTAGCCAGGTATTAATTTCAGTAGGTGCTTCCGACCCCGGCGTGTATTGGAATACCATTTTGACGCCATCAACAATGTGCTCTTCGCCCGTCTTTTCGATGACGAGTGTGGGTCTAATGAGCGTTGCTAGCCCCGTCGACGTTGTTTGTCCTAAGCCACCATTGACGCCTCCCTGCGCATTTCTAGGCAATAAGGCTCCGTACATATAGATGGCGCG
Organism: Vibrio sp. 16; assembly: GCF_963681195.1. NCBI lineage: Bacteria > Pseudomonadati > Pseudomonadota > Gammaproteobacteria > Vibrionales > Vibrionaceae > Vibrio > Vibrio sp. 16. Next base: position 712,955 of record NZ_OY808998.1, on the reverse strand, counting down.
TCGACCCATTGCGTTACCTGCAATCACGTTTTCAGATACGGCGTGTTCTGTGAACCCGTGGGAAGCAATGATTTGTACTTTACCGGCGGTCACGTCTGCTTCGTCGACAATGCCACGCACGCCGCCAAAGTGGTCGATATGGCTATGGCTGTAGATCACAGCGGTGACAGGTCTTTCCCCTAACTCCGAGTTGATAAAATCGAGTGCCGCTTTGGCGGTTTCTTGCGAGATCAGTGGGTCAAACACAATCCATCCAGTTTTACCCTCTACGAAAGTGATATTGGTTAAGTCGTAGCCACGTACTTGGTAGATTCCATCCGTGACTTTGAAAAGACCATTGATCACGTTGAGCTGAGCATTTCGCCAAAGACTAGGGTTAACGCTATCAGGTGCTTTTGCGTCAAGAGTAATGAACTTCTTGTACTCTTCGAGATCCCAAACGACATCGCCTTTGTCATTAGTGATGGTCACGACATCTTGCTTGGCAATAAAGCCTTTCTGCGCGCGTTCAAAATCTTTTGTGTCGTTAAACGGCAAGGCTTTATAGAGAGCTTGGTTGGCTTCGATGGTTGCCTGAGTCGCAGGTTTAGAGTCGACAGCGGCATAACTATTGACTGACATTGCAATGGTTAGAAGGGAGAGGGTGAAACGTTTCATACCTAGTCCTTGTTATATGAACAAACTTTTATATCTAAACATAGACTAGGTTTTAACCATTTCAATTTATTAGCAATTTAGTTTTATATTTCTGAGTGAATGCTCTGACTTCTTCCTATTGTTGGGAAATGAATCTCGTTTTTTTCAGCCCGCTACTGGAGAAATTACAGTGTAAATCGCGCTAGATGGAAACGCCTTTTTGATGCGATTTTAGCCGCCGATCTTCTGCACTACATTCTTTAACGGCTTTTGGGGCGCGCTCAATGATATACTCCCCAAGTCGACTCACTTCGGCATTCGGTTATGTGGTCAAGTCACCGCGTCCGTTAGCCTGTTAACTTTTATCTAGGAATCCACTCGATGTCTTTTTCTTCCTTATCTCTTGTTCCAAAACTTGTTCAGGCGCTGCCGCAAAACGTGGTCAAACCGACGGATATACAAGCTTTGGTGATTCCACAAATGTTGGCAGAGAAAGACGTGCTCGCGCAGGCTAATACGGGCAGTGGTAAAACACTTGCTTACCTATTGCCACTGTTGCAACGCCTGTTGCCAAATCCTGATCACCAAGCTTTAGTCTTAGTCCCAACTCGCGAACTGGCTTTTCAAGTCAATGATTCGGTAGGTGAAATCACTCAGCCGCTTGGTTTGAGTTCGGTCGTATTGTGTGGCGGTGTCGATAAAGCGCAGCAGCAAGCTAAGTTAGCGAAGAGACCAAATATACTGATAGCCACGACGGGGCGACTGTTAGATTTGCTAAGCGCTGAAGAGCTGTCGCTAAAGCGGGTGAAGACGCTAATCTTGGATGAGGCGGACCGTCTATTGGATATGGGCTTTTGGCCAGATGTCCAAGCGATTGCGGAAAAACTACCTGCACAACGACAAACGGCGATGTTCTCTGCCACCTTCTCTGACGCATTAAAACAAAAAGCGACGGCTTTGATGAGTGCGCCTGTTGCGTTGACGGCTCACCAAGAAAACAGCACCAACAAAGACATTGCGGAGACGCTTTATTTGGTCAACAAAGGCAGTAAAGCGAAAGCGCTGATTGAGCTGATTAAACAGAATCACTGGTCTCAAGCGCTGGTATTTATTGGCGCAAAAGAGAATGCCGATAGCTTGGCGAAAAAGCTTAATAAAGCCGCCATTACCACCAGTGCTTTGCATGGCAATAAGAGTCAATCTGAGCGTGAAGAGACGCTAGCACAATTCAAATCTGGTCAGACTCAAGTGTTGATTGCTACAGACTTGCTCGCCCGTGGTATTCACATCGAACAACTACCAGTAGTGATTAACTTTGAGTTGCCAATGCACGCAGAGACTTACGTTCACCGAGTTGGGCGTACAGCCCGTGCAGGCGAGCAAGGTGTTGCAATGTCGCTGGTCTGTCATGGCGAAACAGAAGCATTAAATGCCATTCGTAGCCTGACTCAGCGTGAGTTACCGGTTCAAGAGTTAGATGGTTTTCCTGTTACCGATAAACCCTCCACAGGCGAGAGCAAACGCGCCCCACGTGATAAAAAAGCCAACCGCCGTACTAACAGTAAAAAGAGTATTAAGCAGTTTCAGGGGAAGCGCCCAAATTCCAGTGCAAAGAGATAGACTACTGAGTGACATCCAAAAAAATCAGCCTCAATTAAACCACCATTTTGGTGGTTTAATTTTACCTCCTTATCAGCGATTGGACACGTTCACTTGCACTTACTCACACTTTGGTAATCTAGTTATTTCAACGACCCCCTGTCTAAATTGAGAGAATCCAAATAGGTTATATTTTCAACCCAGTACATTGATTCAATGGAATTTAGAATGACTAATATGGACAAAACGGTTGCAGCCCTAGTTGGGTGTTTATTGTTGGTTGGGGGATCTCGCAGGGTAATGCGAGAAACATTGAAGATAAAATTGTGCTTTCAGAGCAAGACCGCCAAGCCCTAGAGAGCGCATCAACCACCAAGGCGCAATTAGCGTATCTTCTTCAGCATTTTGAGCCCATCCTTAATCGCGATGACACGTTGAAAGGTGTCGATGCCGATGAAAATGGCATCCGAGATGATGTTGATGAGTTTATTAATGCATTGATGATCCCAGAAAATGAGCGAGGCTTCTATCGGCAAAGTGCAAGGCATATACAAACGGTATTTGACTACGACTACTCAGGAGGAACGGAAATAGATACGGAGATTGCACATGCACACGTGATGACGTTTGAACCGGTTATTCACTGCATGGAGCAACTGAATCTTGATTGGGATGATGCTAGTGACGCTCAGGACATGGTCTTTGCATTTACTTTAAATACAAAGCTAAGACGCCAGCATTATGCATACTACAGTAAAGCGTTAGATGGAACTGGAATTGAGGGTACAGAGCCTACAGGAGATGACTGCAAGTGACGATATCTTATGAACCTTCTTATCATGTTTTGCAGAATATCTCCCTTAATCTTGCTCTCTTTGCCTCTTTGATTCTTTAGCCAATGGCTAATGGATTTAGTGCCCTTGCTAGACTACTCCAATGGCAATTGAAAAGTGCTTTTGATCTCTTTGACGGATACGTTGGATTGAATCGCGCTGACGCCTTTTACCCGTCTCATCGAGCTTATGCGTTCAAAATATTCGTCGAGATCATGCGCGACGACTTGGACAATGTAGTCAGCACCGCCCGCGATGCAATGACACATGAGAATCCAGTTTGCATCGGCGACAAAGTCTTCAAAAGGCTCGGTGTTTTCTACTTCATGGCTGCCAAGGGTCACTAGCGTAAAACCAGAGACTTGGAAGCCGAGCTTTTTACGGTTCAGCTTTGCGGCGTAACCCTCAATGTAGCCTTCCTCTTCCATCTTTTTCCAGCGTCGCCAGCAGGGCGTTTCACTTAGGTTAACCGTCTCGGCGAGTTTGGAATTACTCATGCGACCATCTTTCTGAATATGGTCAAGAATGGCGAAATCGGTACTATCTAATTCAAAATTGGTGGATTCTTTCTTTTTCATAATTGTTTTGGGAGTAGTCTGCTCAAATTGGCTTTTATCGTAGCGCAGATAGCAATTTTCTTTCTACCCAAATCGTTAGACTGTTGCCATATTCGTTGATTAGTTTTTGGGAGAGAGTGCATGAGTGCTCAATTGTTGGCGGCATTTTTGTTGTTTGCCGTTTCTATTTCTTTAACGCCGGGAGCAGGTAACGTCGCGCTGTTAGGTATTTCGAGCCGATATGGGTTTTCTGCGACGGTTCCGTTTGTGTTGGGTAATGCCGTCGGGGTGATCATCATGTTGGTTGGTGCAAGTGTGGGGCTTGTCAGTTTGTTTACCCTTTACCCAGACTTGTACACGGCGTTGAAGTGGATTGGTGCGGCGTACCTTTTGTATCTCGCATGGTCGATTGCCACAATGGAAGTCGACAATGATTCGAATGCGAAAAAGTCCGGTTTTTTATCTGGCGTTTGGGTGCAAATTCTTAATCCGAAAAGTTGGGTTGCCTCGCTGACGGTGTTCGCTCAATTTATCTCGCCAAACAATGATTACCTGACACAGGTGGTGATCATTATTAGCGTGATGGTGGGAACGGGTGTGTTGGGGATGTTTGCGTGGGCGTACTTTGGCACCGTATTGAACCGCTTTATTCAGTCACCACAAAAGGTGGTGTGGGTAAACCGCTGTATGGGCAGCAGCCTCGCGTTAGTGGTGGTGTTTATGCTGAGCCAGCCGGTTTAAGCGTGAGTCTTGTAAAGGGATGGCATCCACCATCCCTTTTTCGTTCGGACTAACGGAACTGTGGCATGTAGTCGAGGTTGGCTTCAATCGTCTCCTCTAGCGCCTTTTCTAGAATCGTCCCGGTGGTCACGAGCGGGTTCAAAATTAAGGCTCGATGCGCGGCATTGCGATCGCCCGTGACTGCCGCTTCTACCGTGAGTGATTCAAAGTCTTTCATCAATTGAATCAAGCGCAGTGTGTCACTTGGGAATGGCGCTACGTTTAACGCCACAGGTCCCGATTTTGTGATCATGCAGCTGACTTCCACCGCGCAATCATCCGGTAAGCCTGCAATGGCACCGTTGTTACGGGTGTTAACGTGCATAATGGTGCGCTTATCGTTGTAGATAGAGCTCATCAGCTCGCAGGCAGCTTCTGAGTAGTATTGACCACCACGCTTTTCGAGCTCTTTTGGTTTCTCGCTGAGCTCTGGATTGCGGTAGATATCAAACAGTCGTTTCTCCATAGCTTTGACCACTTCACCGCGTGTGCCTTCGCCGTTCGCTTCTTCAATCTCTTGGCTCATGATGTCTTCGCTGGTGTAGTAATAGCGTAGGTAAGCACAAGGGATCATCCCCATATTACGCAGCAGCTCTTGTGGCCAGTCGAATGGAGGAATGTTTTGCGGCACCAAAGGATCGTTGCCAGATAGGATCTCTTCGACCACTTCTTGCAGTTTGTCGCGACCTTCGTGCAGGATCTGGCGTGCCCAGATAAAGTGGTTCAAACCCGCAACTTGCAATACGAACTCTTGCTCGTTAGCACCGAGCATTTGGGCGATGCCTTTTTGCATGATCACTGGCACGTTACATAAACCGACTGCTTTCACTTTAGTGTGTTTGAGAATCGCTTCTGTCACCATGCCTGATGGGTTGGTAAAGTTGAGCAACCAAGCATCTGGACACAACACTTCCATCTCTTTACAGATTTCCAGCGCGATAGGAATGGTGCGACAGGCATTGGCAAAGCCGCCTAACCCGTTGGTCTCCTGACCGATCATGCCGTACTTCAGTGAGATACGTTCATCACGGATTCGACCTTCCAAACAGCCAGCGCGAAATTGAGAACAGACAAAGTCTGCGTCTTTCAAAGCAGGTTTGCGATCCAAGGTGACGTGCACATCAATATGCGACATGTCGTTTTTAGCCAACATGCGACGTGTTAAATCGCCAATGATGCTGACTTTCTCTGCGCCATCTTCGATATCAACCAACCACAACTCGCCAATTGGCAGTTCATGATTGCGTTTGATCAAACCTTCGATCAGCTCTGGTGTGTAGCTAGATCCTGCGCCAATGATGGTAATTTTAAGATTATTTTTCATCGTGATGTTCTCGTTATGGATAAGACAGTTTGATTTAAAAGCATCCTGATTTGCTTCACAAACCAAACAAATCTTGCTATGGATTAGTACAGCTAATTTATGAAAGGTCGAATGATGGACAGAAAGCAGCAGATGCTCTCCAATATGTACACTTTTGCGATTGCAGGTAAGTTTCTTAGCTTTACCAAAGCAGCGGAAGAGCTCTTCATTACCCAAGGGGCGGTGAGCCAGCGAATCAAATCGTTAGAAGAGCAACTGGGCTTCAGTTTGTTTGTGCGCATGACGAGACGGCTAGAACTGACCAAAGAAGGTGAGCGATTACTGCATGCATTAAACCAATCGTTCGACGTTATTTTCTCTGAGCTCGAAGACATCAAGTTCAATGAACTGCGCGGTGAGTTATATATTGGAGCAGCGCCGACGTTCGCCCAGAGTTGGCTTTTGCCAAGGTTGCCAGATTTCCAACGTTTGTATCCGTATCTCAATATTAAACTGAGGGTGAAAGCGAGCCGTTTGGACTTTCAACATGAGCCCGTCGATATCGCGATTTACTACAGCGATAGCGAACATCCCGGTTTCTACCATCAGCGTTTATTTGATGAGGTACTACTGCCGGTGTGTAGCCCGAAGTACTTTGACGATCATTTCGCCAGTCAAACGCCATTGCTTGAGCAGTTGGCTGGCGTGACTTTTATTCACTGCTCTGAATCATTGGAGGCGAGTGAACCCAATCAAGAGTGGGCGATGTGGTTAGCCAAGCAATCTAAGCCGCTACTCAACACACTTAATGTGATGGACAGAACGTACTTGTTTAATCACGCCGATATGGCAATGACAGCAGCTAAGAACGGAATGGGGCTGGGGATTGCCCGTGAATCTTTAGTGAAAAGCAGCCTAGAAAACGGTGAACTCGTCGCCCCTTTTGAGCGTGTAAATGCAGAGCGAGGTTACGATTTGATCTGCCTAAACGGGCAGCAACACAGACCAAAGAATGCGGCATTTATTGAATGGCTTGAGACGCAATTGCCGACGCCCCAATAGGGGACAAGCAAAAACGCCCGTGGCGACACTGTTGAGTGAATCTATTGCTATTTCTTTGGTGGATGGATTGTTGGTCACTGTTTCATACAATTTATCATCGAGTCGAAGACGTTAAAAAATGGTAAAATCGCCTGCATTGCCACCCAGTGTCGAAGATGTGGACTGTATCATCAATCTCACACCACATAGTTTAAAAAAGCGGTGGCTAGGACGCTCAACAAGCAAGGAGATTTCATGCTTAATTCTGTAACAGCGAAAGCGGTGATCGATCATGCCCTCTTTTTAGGGGCTGATTTCGCTGAGCTATTCGTTGAACACCATCAAACCAACACTGTCCAGATTGCCTCTGGCGAGGTGGACAAGGTGAACTCGGGTATCGATTTTGGCATCGGTATTCGTCTCTTCTTCGGTCATAAAGTGCTTTACGGTTACACCAACAGCACCGATGAATCCGAACTAAAACGCGTAACCTCACTGCTTGCAGCAAAAGACAAGCGTGAGCAAATCGTGTCAGCAGGTTCTCTCAATCTGAACCGCTACCCAATTCAACATGATTGTCGTCTGCCACTTAGCAAAGACGCCAATCTAGATTCTAAAATCGCTTTCTTATTACAAGTTGATAAAGCCGCACGTGCAGAGAGTGAACATATCAGCCAGTTCATCGGCAGCGTACTTCAGCGCGAACAGCAAGTCTCTATCTTCAACTCAGAAGGTCTACACGTTGACGATACTCGTCACTACATCCGAGTTGCGGGTAATACTGTCGCGCAAAAAGGTAGTGAGCAGTCTTCAGGTATGGAAGGTCCTGGCGCTCTTGCTGGTTGGGAGTTCAGTGAACAGCTTGATGCGAAAGAGCTAGGTCAAACTATCGCGCAGCAAGCGCTAGTAAAACTTGGCGCGGATGCGTGCCCATCGGGTGAAATGCCAGTAGTCATTGGTAACGGCTTTGGCGGCGTAATCTTCCATGAAGCGTGTGGCCACTTACTAGAAACCACTTCGGTTGCAAAGAAAGCGTCCGTATTCCACGACAAGATGGGCGAAATGATTGCTCACACCGCTGTGAATGCTGTCGATGATGGCACCATGACCAACGAATGGGGCTCGATTCACGTTGATGACGAAGGTATGAAGACTCAGCGCACTCAATTGATCAAAGACGGTAAGCTAACCAGCTTTATGGTCGATAAAATGGGTGGCATGAAGACAGGTTACGAACCTACGGGTTCTGGTCGTCGTCAAAACTACAAATTCGCACCAACCTCACGCATGCGTAACACCTTTATCGAAGAAGGCGAGCATTCACTCGATGACATGCTGGCTGGCATCGAACGCGGTATCTATGCGAAGAAGATGGGCGGCGGCTCGGTTCAACCGGGTACGGGGGAGTTTAACTTTGCTGTTCGTGAAGCTTACCTCATTGAAAATGGCAAAATCACCAAACCTCTGAAAACTGCAACGCTGATCAGCACGGGTCCAAAAGTGTTGAAAGAAATCAGCATGGTCGGCAAAGACATGGCGCTTGCGCCGGGCATGTGTGGTTCAGTAAGTGGTTCTGTACCAACAACAGTCGGTCAGCCAACGCTGAAAGTCGATAACATTCTGGTAGGAGGCGGTAACTAATGAGCCAAGAACAACAACTTCTTAATGCGGTTGATTACGTCCTATCAGAAGCAAAACGCCAAGGTGCAGAAGCGGACGTCATTGTAAACCGCAACAGTAGCTTTTCTTTGAAAGCGAACCAAGGAAAGCTGGATGAGTACAAAGTAAGCTCAAGCCAAGTTCTGGGTGTTCGTGTTGTGAAAGATGCGCGTGTTGCAACAAGCTATTCTGAGTCGTTAGAGCAACCAAGCTTAGATTTGATGCTGACCAACGCACTACAAAGCGCTCGCTTTTCCAAGCAAGACGAACATCAGACCATTAGCTGCGTGAACAGCCAAATCACGACTGACGTAGCTGCGATTGCGCAAGAAGACACAACTTCGGTTGATGAAAAAATTGAACTGTCTCTCGCTCTTGAGCAAGGCGTAGTAGCGCTACCTCACGCTTCTAGCGCACCTTACAATGGTTACAGCGATGGCGAAACACAACTGATCATTGCCAATACTCAAGGTACATTGTGTCAACACTTCGAGCGCTCGTTCACTTGTTACGCGTATACCTTGTTTGAAAAAGACGGTAAACAGTCGATGGCGGGTAGAATGTCACTGGGTCGCCGTTTTGATGAGTTGAATCCAACTTACTGTATCGAGGGTGGCTACAACCTTGCTCGCGATCTTCTGGAAGGTGCTCCGGTTGCGACGGGTAACTACCCTGCTATCTTCCACATCAATGCGCTAGCAAGTTTATTCGGTGCTTTCGGCAGTGCTTTCTCTGGCGTAAGCGCGATGAAAGGCATTACGCCACTGGGTGACAAGCTTGGTCAACGTGTTGCGAGTGATTTGATTACCTTTACTGATACGGCTTACATGCCAAATGGTATGGCAATCGCGAGTTTTGATAGTGAAGGCTTTGCAACTCAAGACAATGTGATGATTGCTAATGGTGATTTGAAAACCTTGCTACACAACAGCCAGACCGCAAGTTACTTGGGCGCAGTCTCGACAGCAAGTGCCGCTCGCGGTGCAAAATCGAGCCTAGACGTATCAGCGAATCACAAAGTGATTGCGACAGGTAACAGCAGTGCGTCAGAAGTAAAAGCGGGTGAGTACCTAGAGTTAGTCGAACTTCAAGGTGTCCATTCTGGTGCGGATGCAGTGAGTGGTGATTTCTCGTTTGGTGCGAGTGGCTTCTTGTGCCGTGATGGTGAGCGCATTCAACCAGTGCGTGGTATCACGGTTGCGGGTAACTTCTACAAGATGCTGCAAGAAGTTGAGGCAGTGGGTGATACTCAGCTAATTAACGATAGCCGCACTTTCTTCTCGCCAGACGTTCGCTTTGCCCGTTTGAGCATTGGTGGTAAGTAAGGCTCAAAATAATCACAAGCCAGTTTAACGTATGTTTAAACAGCCCAAAAAGCCAGTATGTCTGTCATGCTGGCTTTTTTGGATTGTTTGAGAGTAATTGTCTTTGTCCAAACACAATCCCGTATTTCCTTTCTGCTTTAGAGTTGGCATCAAAAACGCGTTTAATAGTCGATGTTCCGTAGACTGAGGATGAGAGTGTGTCATCAACACGAAGCATGCCCCTTGCGTAGGGTAATTTCAAACCACGTATATTTGGAAAAAGAAACATTTGGATAATAGTCAACCCGCAACATTAGGTGTGGAAAAATAGAGAGACGGTTTGTGCTTAGAGTAATTTGTGTACGATAAAGATTAGACCGTATCATATAGGAATACGTTTGCTGTCACATTTTTGATAATGAAATAAAAAAACAAAAAATACTATTGATTAATATTTTTAAATGAGTTTTATAGATTTGTTTTCATTAAAAACAACGACTTATATTGATAATGCTATAATCTCCTGTCTATTTATTGATCGAAGTTGTGTCAGGATATTGTAAAATATAAAAACGAATATGTAGGAAATATATACAGACTCATTTTCATTGCCTTGAATTTATAAAAATCGGCATATAGTATTCTCGGCGTATTTATTTGATTTTGGTTCAAAAAATGTCTTTTATGAGGCGGCGTACTCTCGTCCTAATTCAACTTGCTTCTGCCTCTTTCTTAACCGGCTGTCAAACAACTAAACCTGATTGGTATCTAAATCCGAAGGTAAGTAGTGATCAATATTTATACTCAGTCGCGCAGGCAAGAAATTTACCTCATGCTAAAAAAATTGCAGTAAGCAATATTAATGAAAGCTTGTGGACTCAAGTTGACTCTTCAACTTATATCAGGGAAGTATTTAAAGAGTCGAGTAATAATTCCTCTATTAATAACTTGGTAGATAACAAAATTAATACCCAAACAGAGTCACTAACTCTGAATGGTATAGAATTTGTTAAAATTGAAGAGAATGAGTTAGGATCATTTGTTGAAGTTCGAATAAAAAAGTCTTCGATAATTGAGCAGCTAAAACGTGAGTTGCGCGAAATGAACCAGAAAGCGTCCATGCAACTGCTTCGTTTCGACCGTCAAGATAGGTTGCTTTGGTGGCTTGAAAATAGTGATGCGCGTCAGTTGCACCGTGATGCGCTCGTGCGTATTTCTATGCTAGCGCCACTTGACCCCAGCTTCCAACCTAATATTTCACAACTGTCTGATTATGTAGCCCTGTATGAACAAGTGGTCAGTTCTTTTTACTTTGGGTTGCAGAGCGATTCTCAGTCTAGACTCGCTTTGCGTTTTATCGGTGAGCAACTTTCAGAGTTTAATATTGCGACGGATCAGTTACGTCGACGTGGTCAAACTCATGTCATTAAAGTAACTGGGGAAAAACGTAGCAGTGAATTATCTGGTAACTATATTTCAACCATTGTTTATAAGATAAAAGTTAAAGATATTAAGAATAGAACAATTTCAAGCAATGAGATTATTTCTACCGGCAATTCGGTTCTTAGCTATAAATATGCTGATGAAGGGGCTGCTAGGCACCTAAATGAACAAATTAACGAAAAAGGAATATGGAATGTGTTGGGCTTAAATAATTAACACCGTATTCCTTTAACAATAGACTACAAAATATTCGGAGATAAGAATGTTAAAAAAAACGTTGGTGGCAAGTGCGCTGATTACCGCTTTGTCGGGGTGTACACGTATCGCAGATGAAGTCTGTACTCCCGATACACGCGTCGAGATTGATACTACGGAGATAAGTATTCCTTCCACGGAAGATACTAAAGTGATTGTGTTGCCACCAAGCATCTCTTTTCACGATCAAGCTGCGACAAAACTGATGAGTTCTATGCGAAATTCATTAGAAGCTCAGATTGCGAAGTCGGGGGCTGAACTGGTTGATCGGTCGTTAGCCAATAAACTCAAAAATGAACTGATTCTTGCAGAGCATAGTGGGCGCGTTAGTACCAAAGGTGCTTCCATCGCGGATATCGCCATCATCACTGAAATTACCGCATCAAACCTCACCTATAAGCACAAAGAAGCCCGTACCCGTGAGAAAGCGGATGGCGAAGTGAAACGTTACCCTGCAGAGTGTGATTTCAAAGTCAAAGTGAAAGCGGTCGCTAAAGTGGTCTCTATTCCAAGTATGGAACTACTGAAACGTATCGAAATGGAAGGTGATGAAGATATTGAAGTAGAAGAGCGTCGCTCTGACTGTCCTATTTCGGTAGGTCAGTACCAAAGCCTAGCAAGCAAAGCAGCCGCAGAAGCGGTCGAACATACCTACGAGTTAAAAAAAATGTTGGCTGCGAGTGCTCCAGTGTTAGAGCTGCGCCAATGTGAGCATGGCAGTATGGTTCGTCTGAACATGGGTAAGAACAAGCGTATCGAGCCTGGTGCGGAAGTACTCTTTACGAAAGGTATGAAGTCGATGGATGGTGAGCTTGAAGTGTTCCCTATAGGTACAGGCTATGTGGTTAAAAATGAACACAATGCAGTGACTCCTAAATACTCTTGGGTTTCTATCGATGAAGAAACAGCACTGAAAGTGCAAAAAGGGTCATTGGGCAAAGTGGTCCCAGAGAAATGCCGCCTAGGCGATATTGAATGTTGGATGAAGTAGCCATAGCAAGGGGCCTATCATGAAAAAAACACTGATTTCTGTCTCTTTGGTTACGTTGCTTGCCGGATGCCAAAGTACGAATACCATTAGCGTAGAACAGGCACAGAACTTTGCTCCGTGTACATTTCCAGATGCGCCTACTGTCGCCGCGCCTGGGTGGATATGCGACGTACTGCCAACTGGCCTTGCGGCTGGAGCAACAGGCTATTCGAAAAAAAGTCCTGCAGGACTGAATGTGATGCGTAAGGTTGCCGTGAATGATGCGCGAGTCAACTTGGCTAGCCAATTCCAGACTGACGTTAACAATCTTTTTCAGCAAGCGATTGAAAGCTCGGTAACTACATCTGAAACACTGGCTGGAACAGAGATCACCGAAGACGTTCAAGAGACATTTGAGAACATCACCAAAAGTGTGGTGACTCGAAGTTTGACCAACAGTCGCGTGATCGTTAGCCAAGCGAGCCCCACTGGTGGTGTTTATGTCCTTGTTGGAATGGATCAAGCGACCTTTGATGCCAATATGAATACCGTAATTGATCAAGTGAGTGGCAAAGACTCGGCGCTTTGGGATCAGTTTAACAATGAACAAGCTGCCGCCGATTTGGCGGAAGCATTTGAAGCTTTGAAGAAATAATCGAGCATTGATGAAATGTTAGGGGACATAAAGGCCGCCATGCTGGCGGTCTTTTTTATCGGCTTAAAGGAAAAATATGTATTCAAATATAACGAAAAGCGTGTTGGCCGTTGTCATATCAGCTTGGTTTAGCACACCAGCATGGGCGATTTCCGATGAGCAGTTAACGCAACTAAACCAAGCGGTAGCAAAGGTGAATCAATCACCAGAAGACAAGAAAAAAGCGTTTCATGCCTATGTGAATCACTATCTGGATGAGTATGAAGCGTGGCGAGATCAGTATACCAAAACGCTTGATCAACGACGGGCTGACTTGATTACAAAGTGGGGTGAGGGGGCGGTTTCGACTGCAACGAAAGATGTGCGCTATTCCAACAATGATTCGACAAGAATGAGTATCGACTATGAAGCAAATGTTGCGACGGTTTCTGTTCTGGTTGATCTGGATGCGTCAGCCAAAACGTCGCAGGAACTACTCAGTGTTTTGCCTGAGGACATTGTTAGTGAGGGAGTACAAATTGACGCTGGGCAGTGGCAAGACCACGCCATAACCTATTCGCTGGAAAAAGAGCAAGCAGAGAAGCAGTTTGTCATTGCCCAAACTCAACGTCAAATGAATGAGTTGGACGTTCAAGCAGAGCGATTAATCAACGCGAAGACAGGTGCCCCTGATGCTTTTATTTATCAGAGGGCGCATACCAAAAAGATGGCGCTTTTAGAGCAAGCGCAAGCTCGCATAAAAGCGCAAAGTGAACTCTACGCCAAGATGAGGGCTCAGTATGGCATTGTTGTCGCACATGCTGAAACTCCAGAATTGTCAGAGTCTGAACCTGAGTTTGTCGCTCGTGATCAAGTTGTGCATGGAGAGCCTAAAAAAGCATCTTCAAAGTCAGAGGCGAGTGAAAAGGAGTTAAAACGCCCAACTTCGCCAAATGTAAGAGTGGCAAGTGCCCCGACCGCCCCTCAAAAAGTGGTCAGCTACAAGGTGACGCTCCCAGAAAATAGCCTCAAAACACGCGCCAGTCAGTACGCGCCCCTAGCGCAAAACGAGAGTAAAAACTGGCAAGTTGACGCTGCCCTGATTATGGCAATTATGCACTCTGAGTCGGCGTTTCGCCCGGACGCCAAATCCCACATCCCAGCTTATGGTTTGATGCAGGTAGTACCGACGAGTGCAGGGCATGACGTCAATAAGCAAGTTCGGAATATTGACGCTCCTATGACGCCCTCGGAACTGTATAAACCAACGATCAACGTTGAAACGGGAGTGGCGTATTTAGATATTTTAAATCGGCGCTATCTGAGAAAAATAGAGAATGATGAGAGTCGACTTTATTGCATGATTGCTGCTTATAACACAGGGGCAGGAAATGTTGCGCGTGCCTTCAATGCAGACCGTTCGACCAACATCAACAAAGCTGCGACAGTGATTAATGCTATGTCCCCAGATCAAGTCTATCACCAGTTGATGGAGGAGCTTCCCTACGATGAGACCAAAGGGTATTTGAAAAAAGTGACGAGCCGCATCGCTCTTTATCAGTGATTGCTCAGACACCTCGTGGGTGTATTTGTACTGTGACCAAAACAATTGAGAAAAACCATGTTTAAGATTTTTGCTGTTTTCTTTGTGGCTGTTGGCATATATGTCGGCTTCAATTACTCAGAAGAGATAGAACAAATTACCGATACCAAGGCATTTGAGCAGGTTCAAGAGCAAGCTGAAGAAGGAAAAGAAGCCTTACTAGACAAGATCGATGAGTTTAAAGGATAACAATGGCAACAGATCACACAAATCAAGTGAGCGGAGACGCTGTACGAGCCTCTACGTCAGAAGAAGTGAACAGTAGCGCTTTATCTGGAGGATGGGCCCGCGCGATCGGCTTAGCCTCTGTGGTGTCGATTGCACTGGGAGGTTTTAATGACAGCTTTGATGCCATCAACAAGATGGTTAATTTCGGACTGTCTCAAATGACGGATATTCCATCGCACAATAAGCTCGATAAAATTTACATTCGTTCTTCGGCGCAAGTGCTTGATCAAACGTTTGGGGCGCCAGTCTATATTAAACGTTCTTCCACAGGTGATGTAATTCAGTACTACCAAGATGATAACTTTGTCTTATCTGCTATCGCTCGAGATAATGCGATTGTTGCTTATTTGGTCTTCCCGAACGATGGATTCAAACCAGAAACGATCGAACATGCTGGTGGAGCGCAGTTTTTTGATCGCAACATCAACGCAATTGAGAGTGTCAATGAAGTTCGCGCTGCTTATGCTCGCACGGGTAGTTACTATATTGAGGAGAATAACGGCGGGGAATTTGCCTTCTTATACTCTTCGATTAGTGGTGTCAGTGAGTTTCTTTCGCCCATAGCTCCTGCGAATCAAACACGGTTGTCTGCTGTGGCAGATGCGCTCATGCTGGATGATAATCTAGCCCAGGCTGTCCAGTCATTTCGTTCCACAGTTAAGCCGAACTTCTTTGGTTACAGCACACTAGGAATTGGTGTGTTGGAGGATGCGATTCTCTCCAACTCCGAGTACCGTTTGATAAACAAAATGTAACGCTTTCCAAAGTTGGCTTCCGAAAGTGGATGTGATTTGTCGGTTAAATAAGCAACGTTGAAATCGCGGTTGGAAATAGGTACGTTGATATCAGGCTTAAATTACTGAGAAAAAACAATGAAGTACCCTAATCCGTTACGTCAAGGAAGCACGATTGCAATTACGGCATTCTCGTGTGGGATAGCCAAAGCCCACCAGCCTAGGTTTGACATCATTAAGCAGCACCTTGAATCCTGTGGTTTCACTGTTGTTGTAGGCAAGTGTTAATATGGCGAACTTAAGCATGTGAGTGCGCCCATTGAGCAGCGTTTAGAAGAGCTGATGACGTTTCTTTTCGATGACAACATTGATGCTATCTATCCACCTTGGGGGGGGAGTTGGAGATGTAGCTGTTACCCCTCATTGATTTTGCCAAACTAGAGCATACAAGGCCAAAATGGATTTTAGGCTTTTCAGATATCAGTACGGTGGCGGCAGTTTTTACCAGTAAGCTTCGCTGGGCGACAGGGCATTGCTTGAACTTAATGGATTTAGTCCCAGAAGCGAAAGACGCGCTGACCTCTAACACGCTCAACTACCTTGCTACTCCATTCGGTGAGAGTTTTTCTCAAAACGCATTGGGTATGTATGCAAGCCAATGGCCGGACATTGTGAATAACCCAGCGAATGGGATCGCACCCGATACGCCTTCAAACTGGCGGTGGCTAGTCCTGAATCTAGTTTGGTGATTGAGGCGCACCTGATTGGAGGCTGTGGGGTACGTTGTGGCTGTGGGTGATACTCAGCAGATTAACGATAGCCGCACTTTCTTCTCGCCAGACGTTCGCTTTGCTCGTTTGAGCATTGGTGGTAAGTAAGGCTCAATATAATCACAAGCCAGCTTAACGTATGTTTAAGCAGTCCAAAAAGCCAGTATGTCTGTCATGCTGGCTTTTTTGTTGCGTACCACAAGTGGGACTTTACATATGTGGTAAGCGAGTGATTGCAAAATGGACGGAATTAGCAGCGCTATCTCTGCAAACTATTTATTGATAAAGTGAATAGTGAGCCGAGTGTTTGGCTAAGCAGTGACCCCATTTTGGAAGCAAGAGCAGCGTATGCAAATCCCTCAAGTCGATGTTACATCCCTCTATATTTTGAAATACTTACTCGAAGAAAAACATGTGTCTAACACGGCGTTGTTATTGAATACCAGTCAATCTTCAGTCAGTCGAGCATTGCAAAAAATGCGGGTCTTTTTCGATGATGAGCTCTTGGTTAGGAGCAGTTTTGGCTATGAGTTGACTTCCAAAGCGGAAGTCATCAAAAAGGATATTTCTTCTTTAATCATTAGCTTAGAAAAACTTTCTAACACTAACTCTTTCGAGCCGAGTAAAGTGGAAGGAACCCTTCGTTTTTACGGCCTTCAACCACAAATCAATACGATTATGCCTAGGCTTGTGGCGGCCATACGTGAACGGGCGCCGAATCTTGTCGTCAGTATTGATACCACACCAAAGCGTCATTTTGAGGATCTTGTATCGGGTGATGTTCATTTTTCACTTTCTTCTCATCAGCCACCTACGTCGGAAAATACGATTTATCGAAAGGCGATAGCTAAGAGAGACTTTCGCCTATTGATGAGCCGTAATCACCCTTTGGCTGAGCAAGAGCTGACAGCGGAAAAACTGTGCAATTGCCATTTTGGGCAGATCTCATTACAGGGAGAGAAAACCCTCTCTTTCGAACATAAGTTCATTGAGCTTGGGCTTGCCAACAAAAAGCAGCGTTTGTCGGCACCAGTGCAGCTTACCAACTTTACTTCGGCGCCAAGCATTGCTGCGGAAACAGACATTATCTTCCATTTACCCACTCCGTTCGCAGAAGCTGCATGCCAAGATGAACGTTTGATTACGCGAGAGGTGCCAGAGCCATTGCGTCTGGATTTTTCACAGGTTTATCTATACTGGCACAAGCGTTTTCATGATGATCCTATGTGTGTCTGGGTGCGTGAATTGATCAATGAATTGTTTGACGAAGAAGCGTTGTCTGCCTAACTGGATACAAGATATCCTGACAACGTTTCAGATCCTGCATAGCGAGATTTTACATTGTGAATACGTTATTGATTGAAACTGTGGGGTAATTAACATCTAATTGATAACAATTATCAATTGCAAGTAAGTTAACTATCACCATGCTCAAGAATCCTCCTTTAAACGTGAATTCAGTCGTCTATGCTGCGCTGAGTTTCACGGCTGTGACCCCTTTTGCTTCTTCTGCACAATCTCCATCAGATAACGATACAACCACTATGGAAACCGTTGTGGTTACCGCCTCTGGCTATGAACAGTCGACGCTCGAAGCTCCCGCATCGATCAGTGTCATTGACCGAGCGCAACTTGAAACACGTTCATATAAAGATCTCACCGATGCTATGAAGGACATTCCAGGTGTTGTTGTTACGGGAGGAGGATCGCGTCAAGAGATTTCATTGCGTGGTATGCCGTCTGAATACACAGTTATTTTGGTGGATGGTCGCAAGCAATCTGGCCGAGAGACACAAGTGAGCAGTGGTGGTGGCTTTGAGCAAGATTGGCTGCCACCATTAAATGCGATTGAGCGGATAGAAGTGGTACGCGGACCAATGTCGACATTGTACGGCTCTGATGCGATAGGCGGCGTCATAAATATCATTACGCGCAAGGATTTCCCAAGTTGGACAGGCAGTGTTCGTGCGGAAGCCACGTTACAAGAAAATGACGAGTCTGGTCATTTCTATCAAGGTGAAGTCTATTTGGCTGGGCCTCTGATCGATGGTTTGCTCAGCACGGCCATCTCAGGTATGTACCAAGAGCGAATTGAAGATGAGATTCTTTATGCTAATGGCGGAAAAACGCTAGAAAACTATCGTGCGTCTGTTTATCTAACGCCGACAGATACTGATACTTTTACCCTCGATTACACATATCACGATCAAGAGCGCGTTAATACCGAAGGCAAAACACGCACCAAGAGCTCCGAGACGACCAATAACCGCCGATCTTTGGGCTTATCCCATGACGCAAATTATGAATCCATCACGGGTTCGTCTTACGTGAGTAGCGAGAAGGTGGAGAATGTTGGGCGCGATTTAGCCGTACACAATATCAACGCAAATACACAATGGTCGAAAGCGTTAGGCATGCATTACGTATCGTTTGGCGCAGCGTATCAGAGTGAAGAGCTCGATAATGGCGATTTCGTTTTCAATAATACTCAGTGGTCTCTTTTTGCGGAAGATGAGTGGTATCTGGCCGACGATTTTGCTCTGACACTCGGCTTACGATATGACGACAATGAGCAATTCAACTCTCACTTGAGCCCACGTATTTACGGTGTTTGGAGCTTGAGTTCAGACTGGACAATGAAAGGTGGAGTGTCAACGGGCTACCGCTCACCGAGTCTCACGGAAATGGAAGAGGAGTGGGTGCAAGAGAGTTGCAATGGGCGATGCGAGATCTACGGCAACGCAGACCTTAAACCAGAGTCTTCGGTGAACACCGAGTTGGGCCTCTACTACACGGGTATCAATGAGCTCAACTCTAGTTTGACGGTGTTTTACAATGAGTTTAAAGACAAAATTGACAAGGTGAAGCTGGATCCAAACTGCTCTGGACGCGCATGTGACTCAACGTATGTAAACATTGAAGACGCGAAAACCTATGGTGCGGAAAGCTCGATTCAAAAAGCCATTACAGAGACGGTTAGTCTAGGAGCAACTTACACCTATACCTACAGTGAAAAGCTGTCTGGTGATGACAAAGGGCAACCTTTAACGCAAGCGCCAAAGCACCTTGTAGCGATTAATTCAGATTGGGTAATTCGCGAAGGCATCAACGCTTGGTTACGTGCATCCTATCGCAGTGAAGAGTCGGAGCCTGTTACTGTTGATTCGCGCAATGTTTCTGCACCTTCGATCACCTATGTCGACTTCGGCGGAAACTGGCAGGTCCATCAACAACTTAAGCTAATGGCAGGCGTCTATAACGTCTTTGATGTAGAAACAAGCTACGATGAATACGGCTATGTTGAGGATGGTCGTCGTTACTGGATTGCAGCAGAGGCGTCATTCTAATGTCGAAGTTAAAACGCTGGAATCGAGCAGTCGCGCTCTTCGCCATATCATTGCTGGGTATGAGTAGCACCCATGCAAGTGATGAGTTCGAAGTCACCAAAGACATTGTCTATAAGACTCTTGATGGTCGTACGCTTATGCTCGACCTGTACAAACCGAAGCAAATGGCAGAGCAACCCTATCCACTGCTAGTTTGGGTTCACGGTGGAGCTTGGAAACGAGGCAGTAAAGACGCGATTCCGACAAAGAATCCATTACTTTTACGCTCTATGATGCAAAAAGGTTATGCGTTGGCGTCTATCGACTACCGGTTAAGTGGAGAAGCGACCTTTCCGGCTGCCATTGTGGATATCAACGATGCCCTAAACTACCTTCATGATCACGCCGAGCTGTTTAATGTGGCTGCAGATAATGTGGTGATGATGGGTCGCTCGGCTGGTGGGCATTTGGCGGGCTTGATTGGTGTGACAAACTCACAAGACAACCTCTCGCTTTATCACCAACCGAGATATCAGGTTAGCGCAGTCGTGAGTTTCTTTGGACCAACGGATTTACTGGCGTTGGGTTACAAAGGAGGGAAAGCGGTTAGTGACAAATCCTCGGTATCTCGTTTCCTGGGCAATACGCCTAGCGTGATCCCAGAAATTGCGAAACAGGCATCGACGACGACGTACGTTAATGAAAAAACGCCACCATTCATTCAGCTTCACGGCACACTAGATAAGCGCGTGCCTCTAGCACAGAGTGAGCAGCTAAAAGCTAAGTTGGACGCATTTGGCGTCGAGAATCAGCTGTGGATTGAAGAGGGGGTTGGCCATAGTGCGCCAGTTTTCGATACCGAAAAGTATGTGCCCCATGTCGTGACATTTGTACAGCGATACTTACCAACTCTTCATTAATCATAATGACTCTATGTCCACCATCTGAAAGTCAACTCGCTCAGATTGCGGCATAGAGTCGAGTGTTTACTGAGCCTCATAGACAATCTCACCTTGCAGCATGGTCATTAACACGGTGGCTTTCGCGATGTCATTGGGCATTAATTGTGTGATGTCATCATCGATTAGGACCAAGTCGGCGGATTTGCCGATTGCGATGGAGCCAGTGATATCACTGATTCCCAAGCTTTTCGCTGCGTTTATGGTGTAAGCCTTTATCGCCGCATCTACGGATGGCAGCCCGGTCTCTCCCATTTTTACGCTATTGGCGATACCAACGAGAGGGTTGATATCGTGCACGTTCCAATCGCTGCTTAATGTCACGTTAGCACCTGCGTTAAATAGGGCTCTTAGGTTCATTAGCGCTCGTGCCCGTGTCGCCCCCAAAAACGCCTGCGCCCATTGGTGATCGTGGTAGGCGACGTAATCCGATCCCACCTGAAAATCCGCGGTTACATCAAGTGTCTTAAAGCGGGAGCTGTCTTTTACGTTGACCAGTTCTACATGAGTCAGTGTGTAAGGGCGATGAGGGGATTGGCGACGAACGCTGGCGATGGCGTCCAATGATTCGCGGATCGCCCCATCGCCAATGGCATGAATGTGAGCGCCATATCCGATTCGATCTAGCTCATTGAGCCACGTTTTCATCTGTTTTGGTGGAATGTAATTAATACCGTACGGATCATTGGGTAAGTAAGTGTCTAAATAGGGCGCGAGAGTCTTGGCGGTGCCATTAATGAAGATGCCATCGCTGTACATTTTTACCTGATTGACCAGCAGTCGACGCGAGGTATCGTTAGAGTGGACTCGTTTAAGGAAATCAAGTTGCGGTTTCACAGGATCTGCCGGATATATCCATGGACGTAATGAGACTCTGGCGGTTAGATCTTGTTCTTTTTCTGCTTGTTTCCAGACATCAAACCAGCTTCGTTTCCAATATAGGCGCCCGTCCCCTATGGTGGTAATGCCGTGAGACGCCGCTTCTTCCAGACCATTCATTAATCCCTGATAGCTTTGCTCAAACTGATTTTCCAACGCATTCCACGCTATCTCCATCACTTGATCGCCTGCGTTATCTAATAAGATGCCGTTTGGTTTTTGGCTGTACTCATCTTTGAGTATTCTTCCGCCTTGAGGATCTGGCGTTGACGACGTGATACCCGCTTCGGCAAGCGCCGCAGAATTAACCCACATAGAGTGCGAGGTTTGCTCCATCAGGATGACAGGTTGATTTGGGAAGACAGAATCAATCACGTCGAGTGGGGTATCGTGGTTGTGCTCACCTAGAATCGCCTCTAATGAGAATCCATAGCCCATCAACCAACCCTCTCCAGTGTGCTGAGCTTTACATGCTTCGAGATAAGGGCGTTGCTCTTGCAGAGAGGCACTCATGCTCAACTCGCATTGTCCGCCAGCTTCAGAGGCGGCTTCAAATACATGATTGTGATTGTCGATAAACCCTGGCATCAAAAACGCTTGCTCAGCATCAATCATGTGAGTGGTCGACGTTTTATAGACAGCAGCTGAGTGTTTGGTACCAATATGAACAATGTTCCCTTGCGCAATCACAAGGGTGTCGGCATCCGGATGCTGATAGATCTTTGCATTTGAGATCAGCATATCAGTGGTTTGGGCAAAGGCGGCACAGCTAGACAAAATCAGGCTTAGTGCGAGAGCGGTGTTAGAGAGTCGGGTCATTGGCTTGTCAATACAACGTGGAGGTAGAGTAGCTTAAGTCTATGTATGTTTGGGGCAAACTACAAAGGGTCGCTTATCGAAAATGGCTAGTACAGAACCTGCGCGTTAGGTCCCTTCTCCAAACTTCCCAGAGAGCCCTTTATCGTCCGGTATGGGAGCCATGTCATTGTCCTTTTTCTGATACTCACCCTAATTTTTGCTTTGTACTCTAAATAAAAAAGAAATCTATTTCAAATGAATTGGAGAGGTTTTTGATCGAAGAATAGTAAGGTTTGTACACAATTAAACCTCTACCTTGTGATTCTGGCTTTATTTAAATTGTTTATTTTTAATGATTTAACTTGGGTTTTTCTAAGTATCTCTTGGTTGTTGGTAAGAGATAAGATTTTATTCGAGTGTTCGTATTTCTAGTTCTGTTTAACTTGGTTGGATTTTAAAGGTTATTGCTCAAAATATTAGATGTCGAATTAGTGACAGTTTGGTTAATCTGGTCTTTTGTGTGATTTACATCACATAAACTGGGCTTTTTTGAGGTCAAATTTGCCTTTTGGGGCATTTTCTGCGTGATAATAAATAGCAAGTTTATTTAGAGTTCGAAGTAAATGCACATTCCTATGATCGTATCAGCACCTTGGGTTGCTTACCCTGAAATTGATGAGCAAGCCCATTCTCATGGTTCATTTGAAGAGCCAACTGCAGAGGATGGCGACGAGATTTTTAACTTAATCGCCCAGTGTCCACCACTCGACACCAATTCTTCCTACTGCAATTTTTTGCAATCAACGCACTTTAGCCAAACTTGTTTGCTTGCCCGTTGTGATGGTGAGGTGTCAGGTTTTGTTTCTGGATACCTCAAGCCTGACGATCCCACGACGCTATTTATTTGGCAGGTGGCGGTTTCTCCCAATCACCGCGGGAAAGGATTGGCTTATCAGATGCTTAAGTCGCTGTTCGCGAGAAAGGCTTTACGAAATATAGCGGCCATTGAAACCACGATTACGCAAGAAAATGGTGCCTCTTGGGCGCTGTTTAAAAAGATCGATAAAGAAAATGGTCAGCAAGGCAGTGTTTCAACATTTCTCGACCAAACAACACACTTCAAAGGGAAGCACGATACGGAGTATTTGTATCGTATCCCGCTAAAACCCACTCAAACCACAGGATAGATAAACGGTCTAATCATGGATATTTTTGACAAACAAGAATCACAAGTACGTTCTTACTGCAACAGCTTCCCAGTCGTATTCACTAAAGCAAAAGGGTGCTGGCTAGAGACGGAATCAGGTGAAAAGTACCTGGACTTTCTTGCTGGTGCTGGGTCTCTTAACTACGGCCATAACAACCCGATTTTTAAACAAACGTTGCTCAACTACATTGAGTCTGATGGTATTACGCACGGGTTAGACATGCATTCTGCTGCGAAAGCGGACTTCTTGAAAGCGCTGTACAAGCATGTATTTCAGCCACGAGGTCTGAACTATAAAGTCCAGTTTACAGGCCCTACCGGAACCAATGCGGTAGAAGCCGCGCTCAAACTGGCGAGAAAAGCCAAAGGTCGCAGTTCTATCGTTGCGTTTACTAACGGTTTTCACGGGTGTACCGCGGGAGCCCTTGCCGCAACAGGAAACCAGCACCATCGCCAAGGCGCAGGAACAAGTTTAAATGATGTAACGCGCATTCCGTTTGAGGGTTATGCCGACATTGATGGGCTGAAATTATTTGAAACCATGTTGAATGACAATTCTGCGGGGATCGACAAACCTGCTGCCGTACTGGTTGAAACGGTGCAAGGTGAAGGTGGCTTGAATGTCGCCTCTGAGGATTGGTTAAAGAGACTGAGCAACCTCTGTTCGAAGCACGATATTTTACTGATTGTGGATGATATTCAAGCAGGTTGCGGGCGCACTGGCACCTTCTTTAGTTTTGAATCTTCAGGCATCAAACCGGATATGGTGACCCTATCGAAATCCATTGGCGGTTATGGATCGCCAATGGCGCTTGTTCTGATGAAACCTGAGCTAGATATTTGGAATCCCGGAGAACACAACGGCACCTTCCGAGGCAACAACCATGCGTTTGTCACGGCGACCAAGGCGATTGAGGCGTATTGGGCCGACAGCGCTCCGTTCGAGGAGCATATTTCGAATTGTTCACTGCTGGTTTCGGAGGTGATTGAGTCTACGTTGCTCCGTTACCCAGAGATGTTCGTCACTCGCAAAGGCCGCGGGATGATGATGGGGATTGAATGTCGCAGTGGTGAGTTGGCTAGCGACATCGTCAAGAACTGTTTTGATAACGGCTTAGTTATTGAAACTGCGGGCCCCAACGATGAAGTGGTGAAGTTCTTTGCGCCGCTAACCATCACAGAGTCTGAGCTGCAACAAGGTCTAGATATCTTTAAAAACGCGGTTGAATCTGTCGTTGAACAACAATTTAAAAAAGCGTCGTAACTAGGGGAAGCAAGATGATTGTACGTACATTAGATGAATGTCGAGACAGTGAGCGCAGAGTTGCGTCCGAAACGTGGGAGAGCGTTCGCATGTTGTTGAAAGATGACAACATGGGCTTTTCATTTCATATCACCACCATTTTTGAAAACACCGAGACACACATTCACTATCAAAATCATTTGGAGTCTGTTTACTGCATGAGTGGTGAGGGCGAAATTGAAGTGGTGGGTGGTAAGACTTATCCGATCAAACCGGGAACGCTCTATATTTTAGATAAGCATGATGAGCACTATCTTCGCGCCTATGAAGGTAAAGAGATGGTGATGGCATGTGTGTTTAACCCGCCAATCACCGGTAAAGAGACGCACGATGAAAATGGTGTGTACCCACTTATCGACTAGACAAACGATCTCTGGCTAGGCGAGTTCGTCTAGCCACCTACACAATTCAAAACCAAACAAAAGGCTTTAACATGATTTATACCGTAGAGAAAATCGGCGGTACTTCCATGACCGCATTCGATGCTGTTCTAGATAATATTTTAATCAAAGATAGCGAAGAGGAAATGTACAACCGAGTGTTTGTCGTATCGGCTTACGCAGGTATGACTGATGCCTTACTCGAATGCAAAAAAACCAGTAAACCCGGCGTCTATCAATTGGTTGCCAAGCGAGATGACAGCTGGCAACAGGCACTAGATTACGTTGAGCAGCGAATGTTACTCGCCAACGAGAATATTTTTGCGGATCCAATGAACCGCATGCGAGCGGATAAGTTTATTCGCTCTCGGATTTCAGAAGCGAAAGTGTGTATTTCGAATATATTAGAGACCTGCCAGTATGGGCAGTTTTCACTTCGTCACTATCTTCCTCAGGTTCGAGAATTTCTCTCTTCCATTGGTGAAGCGCACAGTGCCTACAACACAGCGCTAAAGCTGAAAAACATGGGCTACAATGCGCGATTTGTCGACTTATCCGGTTGGGATACGCAAGTGCCAGCGAGTTTGGACGAATGCATTCTCAAAGCTTTTGCTGATATCGACACAACCAAAGAACTGCCGATCGTGACCGGATACGCGTCATGCAAAGAAGGGCTGATGTCGACCTATGACCGTGGCTACAGTGAAATGACGTTTAGCCGAATTGCGTCGCTAACGTGTGCCGACTTAGCCATAATTCACAAAGAGTACCACCTCAGTTCGGCGGATCCTCGTGTGGTTGGGTCTGAGAAAGTGCTTCCTCTGGGAGAAACAAACTACGACGTTGCCGATCAACTTGCCAACCTTGGTATGGAAGCCATTCATCCGAACGCAGCAGCGGGTCTGAGAGAGAGCGGCATTGAGTTACAAATCAAAAACACGTTCGAACCTCTTCATCCTGGCACCCTGATCTCGGGGGAGTTTCGTCCAACGATGGATAAAGTGGAGATCATTGCGGGGAAAGAGAAAGTATTCGCGCTGCATTTGTTTGACCAAGCGATGGTCGGGTGTGTGGACAATGTCAGCTATGACTTGATGGAAATCATCACAGATACTCGCGTTCGGTTAGTCGGAAAGGAGATGAATGCCAACTCCATGACTTACTACTTAACGGGCAGTACCGATGCGTTAAATAAAGTGCTCTACAAGACGGAGAAGCGATTCCCACAGGCCAACATCAAAGGTCGAATGGTTGCCTTGATCTCTGCGATTGGTTCGCAGTTTGATACGAATGAAGCTCTGGCAAAAGGCGTACTGGCTTTGATGGACAGGGACATTACTCCGATCGCGGTTCATTCATCAATGCGCAATGTCAATGTCCAGTTTGTTGTTGATGACAACCAGTACCAATCCTCAATTTGTGCCTTGCACGGTGTATTTTTTGATAGCAAGCCAGCGAGCGCCACTAAGGTTGCCTAGCAAATACTCCAAAATGACTGAGTCTAGATTAAACAGATAGCCCCTCTGCTTCTATTAACGCGGCAGAGGGGCTTATTCCAATCTATTCACATCAATGCGTCGCGCCTCAAATTGCGGGTGGTACCATTTCAACCGCTTCCTAAACTGCTGAGTTCACTAAAGTCTGTTAAGCGGCACTTTTTGCCTATTTCCGATAACCTTTCTAGCCCAAGTCGATTTAACGAATCTTAGCCTTGTTTCTTCTAATCATTGAATATAAAGACTTTATTTCGATGAGAGTAATAATTGTAGGTCTGATTTAGATCATGGTAAGTGAGTTATTTAAATTCGCTTGCTCATGGGGTTACCCCATAAATGGAGTAGAAGAGGCCTTCTTACTGGTTGAAAATTAAAGATATTTGATCATTTAGAGTAAACACTTCGAAAATACCGAGTAAAAATGCAACTTTAAATTACTTTTTCGGTAAATGCTCTCAAGATAGCTTGGTGAGGACACAACATAATTATCAATATAAATATGAATAAACAGAATGTTCTCGCTGCTGTGGCCACGATTTCAGAGTTGTCTATTTCTTATCGCAGTAGCAAGCGCGGTGCTCAAGTGCATCCATGCTTGGTCTTGGGTGGGCGATTGGGCTCTAGAATAGATTGGAGGCAATGATGATTTTAACCGGTGAATTGAAAAAAGTCGGCACTATCGTTGGCAGCTTAGTGGATATCGTTAAAAAGCATGGCGTAGAGCTAAACAGCGAATCCATGTACTACATCAGCAAAACCTTTAAAGAAAAAGTGATTCCTTGCAGCCGCAATGTGCATTACTACCTCACTCTTAGCAATGATGTAGGCGAAATCTTGATTACGAAAATTGTTCACGCGAGCAACTCCATCGATATAGGTTTTAAAGATATCTATGGCAACAAGCTCGCTAATGCCACCATTACTGACAAAGGTGAACTCAAAGAGTATCGTCTGTAGTTGAATAAATGCCTGCAACTCTGCAGGCATTTTTGTATCCAGTTGCGCGCAACATCCTATTCATTTCATCTCTTGCTTCATTTGAGAGCAAACTCACCCATAACGACTTCCGTTCGGCTTCTGCGCAGGCGACAACAGTAAAACTATATAGCCATTTAAGCTCACATAGTGGTGAATAAGCTATTGATTATTAATTTAAAAGGCATATAAAGACGGCGTGATGCATATAGGTATCACGCTTTATTGGCTTAGATAGCATTATTATTCTGCTGTGCGGACTTGATATGTGCTTTTCATAAATAAAATATAAGGTAAGAGGCTGTTTATATGTTTAAGAAACTTACTATTGTTGCTATTCCATTTTTACTTGCAGCATGTGCCGCACCCAAATATACGGTAGACCCGATTCCTCAAGACAAGCAAAGTAAAGATATTACAATCGTAAGAGACGATGCTACTCGAGACATATTTTTACAATCGATGCAGGAGTGGTGCCTTGATAATGCCCACAGATGTAAAGTTGTTAATGATGGAACGCCACCTGAAGCTCCGGAGTTGACTCTAACTTATATATCGCGGTGGAGTTGGGATTTTAGTACTTTTATTGCCGATGCAAATATTAAAGCATATAAGAATGATCAGAAAGTTGGTAATGTCGAGTTCAAAGCAGCAAACAACTCAAACCCCGATAAGTGGGGAGACGACCGCAAACGTATAATGGCCATGATGGATCTACTATTCTCGCTATCAACACCGGAAGAAGCGCAAGCAAAAATAAAGTCTGGTGAAATGTAATTACAATCTAGCAAGGAACTAAAATCAAATTCCCAACGTTAGAAATTTTGTCCTATCGTTGGGTTTGATGCAGTCGGCGCCATGGTTCAATTAGGTGATGGCGTTGGCTACAACTCTACGTTAGCAGGATAGAAAATGATTATTTGGCCTTGTATTTTCAAGTTAGATGGGGATTCAGAACTACTGTATATGGACTCCGTCCATCAGTTAGTTACTGAATTAGAAGGTTTAATTTGGGATAGCTCAGACCGTCTCATTGACAGTCACGGGCAGTGTTACTCAGTCTGTGTAGAAAGCGATAGTTATGCGTTTGAGCCTGAAGGTGTCATGCTTACTTTGTCGGAAGTAACCAAGTTGGTTCAAGAGCATGAGTTTGCGAAAGCAGAAATGTGCCTTACCAAGATACAGTTCCTATCCATTGCCGAAGCCATTAAGTCGATCTCGTCAGGAGATGCTTAAGGGTGATTCGCAGCGTTTCATGCTCTGCGTTTAAAGATGAATGCTCCGCTTGGTTGAGTAACAAGTGCTCACCATGAAGGCCAAAGCCAGCGTTGCGCCGCTGATGAATGCTGTTTTCATCGTGTTTATCCTCAATATCTGTTGATTGAGGTACTACGATAAACTCTCCTGCATAGAGGAGAGTCAACCATTAATGTGTCTGTTTTTAGGTTTTTGCAGATGTCGCTGATTGTGCCTATTAATATGTACTTATGTTTCCGAGAGTTAGGTCGAAAAATAGAGCCTGAACACTAGCTTACTAACTTGTTGAATTTAGACTCGTTTCAAATTCAACAATCCTAGGTCACAGCATGTTAGATCGCGTCGAAGAGACACTAAAGATGAACAGAATTGAACACACCCGAAATGGGCATTCAATCCAGCTCAAATTTGGTGGTTTGAGTTTGAAAATTAGAATTCGATATAATCCCAATGGTGATTATTGTTCGCTCGAAAGTGGAGAAACTGCGTTGGCAATTTCAAGTTGCCTTATTACTCTTGGTGCCTCTTTAATCTTGATATCAAACAGCGGATTTCTGGGCATGATTTCAGTATGTTTGTTGGTTTTCGCAGCGCTAAGCAATGCGTTAATTCTACTCGTGACTCAGATTAAATTATTGGATCTTAAGTCACAGCTTAGAAGCTCTGGAATCTATCTTTAACCCTACCTATAAGCGTTATACCACAAGGAGTATGAGGTAAATGAAACGGTTTTTTAGCATTATGTCTATTGTTCTTCTGAGTGCTTGTGCATCTCAGAAGCCGAGTGATGTAAAAATGGATGTTTATACTAAGAGTCTGCCATCTGCAGAGGCATACCTTTTGCTCGCCGTTTACTATGCAGACGAGGTAAAGCCTGATTCAAACAAACTAACTGAGCTATTCGATAAAAAAGCCAGTGAACTGTGTACCAATGGGTTTAGTTTCGGGCGCAGCAAATCCAATCAGGTTGAAAAACTCGATTCAAACGAGCTGATTCCTTGGATTGCTGAGAAACATCGTAAGTTTGTTTCAAGTCATCGTCGTTTCGATAAAACATCGAGCAGTCAAAAGATAGTCACGTGCAATCCAGCATAAAGGTGGCTTAAGCAAGGCGTAAAAAACGCTGATTGTTACTACTTTACGTCCCTGTTGAGGTTAAAGATGAATGCTCCGCTTGGTCGGTGTAGTATGGACGACTTAGTTGGGCGTTAACACTAATAGGGACATTTGATGAAAGTGCACGAATGCGTATCTTTTATGTTGATCGACAACAACCGTGTGTTACTCGAAAAACGCAGCGAGACCAGAGAAACCGATGCGGGCATTGTAAACATTCCTGGCGGTCATATTGAAGAAGGTGAAAGCCAACGCCAAGCCTTGTTCCGTGAAATGGATGAAGAGTTGAATGTGATCCCTGAATCCTACCAATATCTTTGTTCGCTTTATCATCCCACACGCGAGCTGCAATTAATCCATTACTATGTCGTTGACCACTGGACAGGAGAAATTTCAGCCCAAGAAGCCGAGAGCGTGCACTGGTATCCATTATCGTCAGCGCCTGTGGGTATTGATGCAGACAGATTGGCGATAGCAGAGTTTTTCAGAGTTGGACAATACCTTTCGTTCTGACAAACCATTTGAGGCAGAGTCTATGGCAATAGCGTTTGAAACTCAGAGATTGAGAGTTGAGGAAATATCAGGGAATCTTAGCCCTGATGAGCAATCAATTCTGATAAAGCAGATACCTACTATTCTGACGCCGCCCGTTGTTGAAAACTTACCTCCCTATTTTCACAGTATTACTTCTCGCCAATTGGCGCAGGTTTGGCTCGATCAAATGTTGTTGGAGAGTCGCTTACTTCAGGTGAAATCCACGGCAAATGAGCTAATCGGTTTCTTGTTCGCCTATGTAGAGAGCGAAAATAACGCTGCGCATATCGGTTACTTGCTCTGCGAAGAATGTTGGGGTAAAGGGCTCGCGAGTGAGCTGCTGCAAAGCTTTATCAAAGAAGTAGCGCGTACAGAGTCGTGGTCAAAACTTGTTGGTGGCGTTGACACATCGAATGTCGCTTCAGCTAATTTGCTCAAAAAGTTGGGTTTTATAGAGCGGCCAGAAAATGAGAGTGGTGTGATTTTTTACGAATATACGATTCCCAGACCACAATCGTAATAAGACCTTTCTGTATGGATTGGCGTGCTTCAAGCATGATGCGATCCGCAAGCCTTTTATGCCAACGTTCCTAACCCTTCGTTAGCGGGAACCGCTATTTTGGAGTCTAAATACCAGATGTATAAACTAGAAATCTTCTGTACGCCAGAGCAACAAGACCGGGTTTTAAGTACTCTACATGAGTCAGGCGTCGATAAAATTGGAAACTATGACCACTGCTGGGCCATCGGCTCGGTGACGGGATCTCACCGCGCTCTTGATGGCTCACAGCCGGTGTTTGGTGGTCAAGGTACAGTAGAAAACTACCCCCTGCTAAAAGTAGAAATCAACGTGGCAAAGCACCAAGTGAAACCTATTGTTGATCAGCTTCGAGTGTGCCTCGGTTGGGAAGAGCCTTTGGTCAATGTCTTTAAAGTGTACAACTCCGAGTTTGATCTTTGACGGCAAAATTGAGCGCCAGAAGCCCAAGCAACAGTCTTAATAAAATGCAGAGTATGAGATGGAAGTCGTAGCAGCAGAAAAATCGGATTTAGATTCGTTCTTTATTTACCTTGGAAATCAGTTGTCTGAAAACGGCAACGGGAAAAATCCGCTTTTCCAGCCAATATCCAGAAATCAAAAAGACGTACCAGATTCAACAAAAGATAAATTTGTCCAAGGGTTTTCCCATCAACTTGGAGAGGTGGGTTGGCGAAAACTTTGGCTAGTGAAAGATAGGTGCGGAAGTATCAAAGGTCACATTGATCTTCGCCACCATGATGATACAAGCTGTTGCCACAGAGTGTTACTCGGTATGGGTGTAGACGCGACGTGTCGTAAACAAGGTTTGGGTCAAAAGCTCATTGGTACCGTTGTCGAGTATTGCCAACAACAATCAGGGATTGATTGGCTCGACCTTTGTGTCTTGTCAGCAAACACGCCCGCAAAGAACCTGTATCTTAAAGCTGGGTTCGATATTGTCGGTGAGTTCAAAGATCAATATAGAATCGATGGTCAGTCGGTCTCAGAGACGGCAATGACAAAGCTCGTCAAAAATTAGCCAGAACACATGGAGGACGTTGTGAGTTTAGAAAAGCGTAATTTAGAGTCGCTACCTTTGCAAAATGAGTTGGTTCAATCAGCGTGCGCGGCATTTATATCTGAAGATGACGTGGTTGCCGCTGTGTTGCTAGGCTCGCTGGCGGCAGGGAAAGGCGATCGAGTCTCGGACGCTGACATTCTCGTTTTTACTCAAAATGACTTTCACAAAGCGGCAAACTCGTGCTTTTCCGTCTTCGAGAGTGATAAAGAAATTTTCTATCTGCTGGATGGTTTTCACAATGACAATGCGTACTTTAAGAAATACATTTTCAATGACTTAACCAGTGCTGAAATCCACTGCTTAGATGTGAGTGAACCATTTTGTATCTCAAAGCCTTTTAAAGTGCTATTCGACAAAAATGACATCATCGAGCAGAGGGTAACGGATGCGCCCGCGCCAAAACATGAGGACTTTCCCGCCTATACCAACGGTGACGAAGGGCTGACTTGGGAGCTGTTTGATTGTATTAAGTGGATGAGCCGTGGAAATCATGAATTGGCAAAGCGCCATCTAAAGAAGCTTGTCGATAAGTTCTAACCAATCTGTCTCAATAGGAATTTCACCTACCAAAAACCAAAAAAGCCAGCAGTTGAATACCTGCTGGCAATACTTTGGGCTTCCAGTTTTTATTTTAGTTGTTCTCGTCGAGTTCTACGGTGACCCGATGGATTTTGTTCAAACCCTCACCGCTTGTTCTGCGACAATTAACCTTGTTTACGGATTAGGTAGTCAAATGCGCCTAAGCTTGCTTTTGCCCCTTCACCCATCGCAATGATGATCTGTTTGTAAGGAACGGTGGTTGCGTCACCCGCTGCGAAAACACCTTCTAAGCTGGTTTCACCACGACTACCCACTTCAATCTCACCGCGCTCAGACAGGGCGACTTCTGAATCTTTGAGCCACTCTGTGTTTGGTACTAGACCAATTTGAACAAAGATACCTGACAGTTCAATCTCTTTGATTTCATCTGTGTTGCGGTCTTTGTACTTCAAGCTTGTTACGCGCGTACCGTCACCTACTACTTCTGTTGTTTGCGCCATCGTGATGATGTCTACGTTGGGTAGTGAGTTCGCTTTGTCGATAAGCACTTGGTCTGCGCGAAGTACGTCGGCGAATTCAAGAACCGTTACGTGCTCTACGATACCAGCAAGGTCGATAGCCGCTTCGATGCCTGAGTTACCACCACCAATAACCGCAGTCTTCTTGCCTTTGAACAGTGGGCCGTCACAGTGTGGGCAGTACGCGACACCTTTGTTGCGGTACTCTTGCTCACCCGGAACGTTCATTTCACGCCAGCGTGCACCTGGGCTAAGGATGACACTTTTACCCTTCAGCGTTGCGCCGCTTTCAAGTTGGATGTGAATCAAACCATCTTCTGTGTGCGCTGCGCCCATTAGCTTCTCAGCTTGTTGCTCAGTCACGACGTCTACGTCGTATTCTTTTAGGTGTTCTGCTAGATCAGTGGCCAGTTTTGGACCTTCAGTACGTTTTACCGAAATGAAGTTCTCGATTGCCATAGTGTCCATGACCTGACCACCAAAACGCTTAGCAACAACGCCAGTACGAATACCTTTACGAGCGGCGTATAGAGCAGCGGCGCTACCACCAGGACCACCGCCGACAACAAGTACGTCGTATGGGTCTTTTTCGCTCAGTGCTTTCGCCGCTTTTTCGCTCGCGCCATCATCCACTTTGTTAAGGATTTCAGTCAGAGACATACGACCTTGGCCGAACAGCTCGCCGTTCACGAATACGCTTGGTACTGCCATGATGTCGCGTTTTTTCACTTCATCTTGGAACAAGCCACCGTCGATCATGGTTGCTTTTACTTTCGGGTTGATCGCCGCCATCATGTTGAACGCTTGAACCACGTCCGGACAGTTTTGGCACGACAGTGAAATGAAGATTTCTACGTCTAGATCTTTGTCTAGTGCTGCGATTTGCTCAATCACTTCTGGCTCTAGTTTGATTGGGTGTCCGCCAGAGTGAAGCAGCGCCAATACTAGAGAGGTAAACTCGTGACCCATTGGCAAGCCTGCAAAGCGCAGTGATGTGCCTTTCTCAGGGTTGGTTACCGCCATCACGGGTTTACGTGCGCTTGCGTTGTCATCACGTTCAACGGTGATGAGGTCGCTCATCTCTGCGATTTGATTCGCTAGAGAGAGAATGTCGTTTGATGCTTTGCTTTCATCTAGGCTAACCACTAAACGTACTTCTTGTTTTACATTAGCCAGATATTGTTTGAGTTGTTGTTGGATTGCTTGGTCTAACATAGAGAATCATGCCTTACTTAAATGGTTACTCTGGATAAAATTGGAGCGAGGGGAGAGCAAACCAGGCCGAAGGTCGTCAAAGTATCTAACCTGGAATGCTCTCTAATTAAGACGCTAAGCTAGCTAGGAACTCAATGCGCGCTTAGCGTGTGCTATCAGTGGCTTAGATTTTGCCAACTAGGTCTAGAGATGGTGCTAGTGTCTCTTCGCCTTCTTTCCATTTTGCTGGGCAAACTTCGCCTGGGTGTGCTGCTACGTACTGAGCTGCTTTTACTTTGCGTAGTAGGTCTTCTGCGTCACGACCGATACCTTCAGCAGTGATTTCCATTGCTTGGATAGTGCCTTCTGGGTCGATTAGGAACGTAGCGCGGTCTGCAAGACCTTGACCTTCACGCATCACACCGAAGTTGTTTGTGATGTTGCCTGTTTGGTCGCCAAGCATGTAGTACTGAATCTTGCCGATTGTGTCTGAGCTGTCGTGCCATGCTTTGTGAGTGAAGTGTGTGTCAGTTGATACTGAGTATACTTCTACGCCACGTTTTTGTAGCTCTTCGTAGTGGTCTGCAAGGTCGCCCAGTTCTGTTGGACATACAAACGTGAAGTCTGCTGGGTAGAAGAAAAATACTGCCCATTTACCTAGAACGTCTTGTTCTGTTACTTCAACGAATTCGCCGTTTTTGTATGCTGTTGCTGCAAATGGTTTGATTTGAGTGTTAATCATTTTTACTTTCCTCTGAATGTATTGGGCTGAGCCGTTTCTTGCTTTCGGAAAGTATATTCTCATCGGAGTGTGTCTAAGGAAAATCGCTTGTATCTATCCTATTGATAGCCAATTCCTATTTCACTTGATAGGCGATTTCGATGTAAAGGGAAGATTGATAGGCAAAGTAATGCCGAAATAGACCAAAACGATAGGTCGCTTTGGTCTATTTGTGAAAAGAGCTTATAACCAGCGTTTGCGTCTAAATACGTATAGAAGTGACGTCGCCATAATCGCCATCACGCCCCAAAGCATAAAGTAACCATGCTTAAAGGTGAGTTCAGGGATGTATTCAAAGTTCATTCCGTAAATGCCAGCAACAAAGGTCAGTGGGACAAAAATCGCTGAGACGACCGTAAGCAGCTGCATGGTTTTATTCAGCTGGTGTGAGCTCAACGAGATGTAACCTTCAATCAAGTCACCGCACAAGTCGTAATACATCGACGTAAGGCTTTCTAATCGGTCAAACTTATCAAACACATCGCGCAGGCTGTGCTTAATGTCTGCATCCTCTATATTGATGTAAGCAAACTCTTCCGTCATCAGTTGGTCGACCAATTTAACGTGGTAGGACTGAATACGATGTATTTTTCGTAAGTGGGATTTGAGCAAAATGAGGCGGTGCATTAAGTCATCATTGGACTGAGTGAGCATCCCATCTTCAAGGTCACTGATTTCATCTTCCGCCTCAAGAACCGCGTCGGTATAGCGCTGCGCAGACGCATTCATGATTTTACTCAGCATTAAGCTCGGCGAGCGCAGATACTTAGACAATGAACGGTGTTTCGCTAACGCTTCGATACCAAATGAGTGTTCGACGCGACGAGTAATTAAGATGTTCTCGCCCACAAAGCACCCAAGCGCCATGGTTTTGATGTCTAGATGCGTCTCGACATTGCTAAACCCACGGTAGAGGACGAAAGTATAGTTCTCGAATTCCTCGACTTTTGGCGGTCTGCGATCGCGCTGTGCATCTTGAATCGCAAGCGGGTGGCAGCCAAGATTGAGTAACAGTGACTCTTCTTCTTTCAATGGTTCTTTGTAGAGATCTATCCATATTTGACCACCTTGAAGGCGCCATTGTTCAATCAGTTCCTGACCACCTTCGGTCAACTGGTCATCCTTGAGATAAAACGCTTTGAGCATTCTGGAACTCCTTTTTGATCACAACTGTGATCAATTTCTGTGTTTAGCTACAGTTGATAAAAAAAATCGAACAACTACTCATATAAAATAAACATTATCTAATGCTGTAAGGGAACAGCATCAGCGAATCTTCAATTAACTCTCTTTTATGGCTATTGGCTAAGTATATGGCATGAATGTCACGCTGAAAGGTTGGCGTATTCGGCACAAGATAAAGTTGCTGTTTACGCAGTTGAGTAAAGCACATTTGGCGCGGCAAGTAAGCGGTCCCCCCGGCTTCTAAAATAAATGACATGGCCGTATTGGGTTGACTCATATGGTGAACTGGCGAAAGGTCTTTGCCGAAATGATGTAAAAACGCCGAGTTGATGGTATCTCCGTAGTCAACCATGACGAAATTTTCGATGTCGGTTACCTGCTTGATTGGGTCTGTGCTGACCAAGACCAAAGGCACCGTGCACAGTTTCTTCGAAATAATTTCGTCGGTGTAGGGGGGCTCGAAGAGAAAGCCGATATCCAAAATCCGATTGAGCACTCGTTTACGAAGTTCGACCGAAGAGTAGGTGTGAGTGTAAAGGTGCACATCGTCAATATTACGGTGAAGCTTTTGCAGCCAGTCGTGCAGCACCATGTCCCAGATGGACATCATCGCGCCAAGAAAAAGCTGCGAACCATCGCTGTCAGTGACGCCAACTTCTTGTTTTAACTTGTGCCACATGGCCATCATGTCATTGGCATGCTTGACCAGCTTATCCCCTTCTGCTGTCAGCTTTAGGCGCTTGTTCGAGCGGTCAAACAGCAGTACCCCCAGCTCATCTTCCAGCTGTTTAATCCGCGAGCTAACTGCCGCTTGCGTTAAATGAAGGTTTTGCGCGGACATACGAATATGCAGCGTATGACTGACGTCGATGAAGGTTTTGAGCAACTCAATTTTCATTATTTTGATAAATTTTTTCGAACAAACTGTAAGAAATATATAGTTTTATTTATCTCTTAACAACTACTACATTTTCCCTACAAATCCATAGGGAGAGACAAAATGAAAATCGCCATCTTATCGAGAAATCAGAATCTATATTCAACCAAACGTCTAGTTGAAGCGGGCATTGCACGCGGTCATGAAGTGGATGTTATCGACACACTTCACTGCTACATGGACATCACCAGCAGCCGGCCAACGGTGCGCTACCAAGGTAACGAATTGCCATTGTATGACGCGGTGATCCCACGTATTGGCTCTTCCATTACTTTCTATGGTACGGCGGTGGCGAGACAGTTCGAGATGATGGGTACATTTAACGTCAATGAATCTGTGGCGATCAGCCGTTCACGCGATAAGTTGCGTTCTTTACAGTTGTTGTCTCGAAAAGGCGTCGGGCTACCTAGAACCGGTTTTGCGAGCAAACCTGACAACATTAAAGACCTTATCAAAAATGTCGGTGGCGCCCCTTTGGTGATTAAGTTACTCGAAGGTACCCAAGGCATCGGTGTGGTATTGGCTGAAACGTCAAAAGCTGCGGAGAGCATCATCGAAGCCTTTATGGGCTTGAAAGCCAACATTTTGATTCAAGAATACATCAAGGAATCAGGCGGTGCGGATATTCGCTGTTTGGTGATTGGCGGGCGTGTCGTCGCGGCGATGAAGCGTCAAGCGGCAGAAGGGGAATTTCGTTCTAATTTGCATCGTGGTGGCTCGGCAGAAGTGATCCGTTTAACCAAAGAAGAGCGTGAAACGGCAGTCAGTGCGGCCAAAATCATGGGTCTGAATTTCTGTGGTGTGGATTTGCTGCGTTCCAATAATGGTCCAATGGTGATGGAGGTGAACTCGTCACCCGGTCTAGAAGGCATCGAGAAAGCAACCAACTTAGACGTGGCGGGCAAGCTGTACGAGTTTATTGAAAAGAACGCCAAGTTTAACGCCAATAAAACCCGTGGTAAGGGGTAACAAGTATGTCAGAGCTCCGTATTGGTACACACACAATATTGCCCGGTCAACGCACTAAAATAGCGTTGCCCGTGGCGAAGTTGTACACCGACGCTGACGTTTCTTTGCCGGTATACATTATTCGCGGCAAACGTGAAGGCCCGACAATTTTTGTCAGTGCCGCCGTCCATGGTGACGAACTGAATGGCATTGAAATTGTTCATCGCATTATCAATATGAAGCGTTTTAAGGTGATTCGAGGCACGGTGATTTTTGTGCCAATGGTGAATGTGCATGGTGTGATCCACCAAAGCCGCTACTTGCCGGACCGTCGTGATCTCAACCGTAGCTTCCCCGGCTCACCGAAAGGCTCCCTTGCGGCGCGGGTGGCAAACATATTTAAAACCGAGATCATCGATAAGTGTCAGTACGGTATAGATCTGCATACCGGTGCCATCCACCGAACCAACTTGCCGCAAATTCGCGCCAATGTGGAAGATGAAGTCACCGCGCAGCTGGCGAATGCGTTTGGTGCACCAGTGGTACTGCATTCGGAAGAGATTGATGGCTCGTTGCGTGATTGTGCCGCGAACTCGAATACTAAAGTGCTGGTGTACGAGGGTGGCGAAGCGTTGCGATTTGATGAAACCTCGATCCGCATGGGAACACGAGGTGTCATTCGAGTCTTGCGTCATCTCAACATGGTGAGCAAAAGTCGCCGACTTCGTGATGTACCAGAGCCAGTGATTGCGCGTGGTAGCCAGTGGGTGAGGGGCAGTGCGAGTGGCATTGTCAAACACCGATACCAACTGGGTGACTACGTGAAAAAAGGCGATCAGCTCGCAACCATCAGCAGTGCCTATGGCGAAGAATTAGCGGTGATCGTCGCGCCGAGAACTGGGGTCATCATTGGTAAGCAGAACATTCCCTTAGTTCAAGAAGGGGAAGCGATGTATCACATTGCTTACTTCCATGAAGATGAACAGACCATAGCCCAGCAAATTGACAAGCTGTCTGAGGATGTGGCCTCACGAGAAATTAAGGAAGGTATGTAATGGCAACCAGTAGCAAAGAAAAAGTCATTATTGGACGTCTTGAAAGCATTTCATTGCCCGATCTTGGCATTGAAAACCTGACCGTTCGGGTCGACTCCGGTGCTCAGACGTCCTCGTTGCACGTCGACAATATTACGTTGATCACCATACACGGTAAGCCAGGTATTCAGTTCGACATTCACCCCGAGGTGCACAACGTTGATAAAGTGGTGCGCTGTAAAGCCGAGCTGTATGACCTGCGCAAAGTGAAATCCTCAAACGGTGTTTCTGAGCAGCGCTATGTGATTGAAACCAATGTGAAATTGGGTGGGTTAGAGTGGCCAATCCAAATCACCTTGACCGACCGCTCTGACATGACGTACTTGATGCTGCTTGGTCGTCAAGCGATGGGGAAAAAGTTCCTTATTGATCCGTCACAAGTATTCTGCGGTGGGAGTGCTAAACAGATATGAATGCATTTGATACGGCGATCTCTTGGTTAGAGATGACGCTTTTTACCTTTAATGAACAACCGGTTACCTTGTGGGCTATTTTAGCGGTGCCGACTTGGGTGGTGGTTAGTTTATGGGTTTCAAAGCTTATTATTAAAGGTGTGTGTGCTCGCCTAACCTCATCTGGCAAGGACCCGAATATTGTCCACTTGATTGAGCGCGTGTTGTTTGTTGTCGCCCTTGCGGTCATTTTCCTGACCACTTTGTCGATGCTCAATATCCCGATTACCGCTTTTGCGTTTCTCTCGGGTGCGATAGCAATCGGCTTTGGTTTTGGTGCGCAGAACATCATTAACAACTTCATCAGTGGTTGGATATTGATAGGCGAAAAGCCCATTCGTATTGGTGACTTCCTTGAGGTTGAAGGGGCAAAAGGGACTGTGGAACAAATCAACACGCGTTCTACTCGAATTCGACGCGTCGATGGCGTCCATATGTTGATTCCTAACAGCAAGTTGTTGGAAAACACGGTGATCAACTGGACCTTGCGCGATAAATTGGTTCGTGGCTCTGTGGTAGTGGGTGTTGCCTATGGCAGTGATGTTCGCTTGGTGGAAACCCTGATGCGAGAGATCACGTCAAGTAACCCTAAGGTGCTGAAAACACCTGAAATGGCGGTGTTCTTTCAGGACTTTGGTGACAACGCGTTAATTTTTGAAACCTTCTTTTGGATAAATTCTCAAGTGGAAGGGGGCGTTCGTGCTGTGACCAGTGAGATTCGTTTCGCCATTGATGAGGCGTTTAAACAGCATGAAATTACTATCGCCTACCCGCAGCGGGATATTCACTTAGATGGTGCGATTAAAATTGTACGCGAGCGGCGTTAGTCTGGATTGTTTGAATGGGGAGCGTGGTGCTCCCCTTTTTTATGCAATGCTATTTACTCACGAGCAATAAATCACATGGCGGGTTGGCCAGTAACACATCCACGGTACTGCCTGACCAATACCGAGAGAGCGCGATACGTTTGCAAGCGCCCATGGCTAGAATGGATGCGCCAATGGTATCGACGGCATCGGGTAAACCTTCTTCAGGGTTGGCTTTAATCAACCGCAAAGGCAGTTGGTAGAACTTGTTGCTATTGAGAAATTCTTTGATGGCGTGCTTTTGATTGGCGAGAATTTCTTGTGAATAGCGATTTAAGTATGGCGCGACATATTGGCAATATACCAGTGTGGTCGAGGCATTGAGCTTTGCGCCAGTCTCTAAGCAGCGGTCAATAATCGCTTTATCAATGTCCGCATTTTTGTCTCCGCGGTGGAGCGGATCAATGGCGGCGGCAATCTTTATCTCTTGTCCCCATTTGTTCTCCGTCAGCAACAAGACATCGTGACTTTGACGCGCCAACTCCCTAAGTAGCTGCGGTGCTAATACGCCTCGAGAATAATCGACCAAGAACACGTCGGCGCAGTTTTGGTGGTCTTTCGATAGCTTCTTCTCCCAATTGTTTCCAGAGAGTAAGTCGAAATTAACATCCATTTCTGGGAACTCTATTTCTGCGCAAATTTCCTCAACTAACTCTATTACGGAGGTGCACCACTGCATAAAATAGTCATTGTATCGGGCGCTGCTCTCTTCGCCTTTGAGCAAGAAATCGATAAAGGTATGTTCTTCGCTTCGACGGTAATCTTCGGCGTAAATGTGGAGCGCTTTATTTGCTGCGTGGGCAAAACGAACGGCTTTTCTTAGCACGCGTCTTGAAGGCTTGGAGGTAACTCTGGTTAACAGATAGATTGAATCCATTTCAATGTCCATATCGTATGAGGAGTCCCCATAACTCCCTATCAATTGATGTATGCGATCGGTTAAGTTTAGTCAAGCCTTATTGAATCTGATGATAAGAAAGCCCGCTCGAACGCAGGCTTTTGAAGAGGTTGGGCTATTTGATTGCGGTGCAGAAACTCACATCCGCATGGTGGGTTTGCGGATCGTAGCTGTGGTAGAGCTCAAAGCATGGTCTGCAGTCGTTTTCCAGTCCAGACTCAATGACTTTGCCCATTAGCTCATCCCACATTTGCGCATATTGATTGACGTCCGTGATGCTCTGGCGCATTACCGCGTATTGACCGCCTGGGAAGTCTTGCAGTTCAATACCGTTTGCCACTTCTGTATTTTCTGGCACCATCAAGCAGATGTCGGTACGACACTTCTCATCAG
This sequence comes from Vibrio sp. 16, assembly GCF_963681195.1. NCBI lineage: Bacteria > Pseudomonadati > Pseudomonadota > Gammaproteobacteria > Vibrionales > Vibrionaceae > Vibrio > Vibrio sp. 16. The sequence continues at coordinate 670,969 of NZ_OY808998.1, read as the reverse complement.
GGGTGATTTCTGGGTTGTCATGGTAGATGAAGATGCAGGTATTGCCTGCCAAGCCTTTCATCCCTGCCCATTGATACAAGCGGCCAGATGGCTCTTCATAACCTTGGCCGTAAGGGCCGTTTACGCGAATGTAAGCCAGTTTTGATTTTTCAAAGTTTTGCGTTTCCATTGTGCTGCTCCATGTTGTTGGTGTAGAGCCAGTATATGGATCGCTTGTTGATACTTCGTTTCCATTCTTGCGCAAGGTGTGTCCAATCTTGCTGTTTCGAGCCAGTAAGGCAAACTCTTGATAGTTATCGCAATCTCGAAATGCGGTAGGGGTTACGCCAAAATGCTGTTTGAACGCTTTCGCTAGGCTTTGTGAGCTAGAAAATCCATATTCTAATGCGACATTTAAAACCGGTTGCTTGGATTTGAACAGCTCATCTGCCGCGGCTTCTAAACGAAGTCTGCGAATAAAATCCGCCAGTGTTTCACCTTGAACCGCTTTAAAGGTGCGATGAAAGTGATACGGTGAAAGATTGGCAAGTGCAGCGACCTCTGGCAGATTTAACGGCTCGTTAAAATGCGCTTCTAAATAGCGAATAACAGGCAACAATCTTTTTTGGTAATCAACGCGCATTGGTTAGCTCATTCTTGCTGGAGTTGCTCAAAGCCTACCGAATTGAATCAATGTTTCAAGAGTGGTTAGTGAGAAATGCGTGATAGAAATTGGTTGAGCTTAGAGCGCAAAAAGCCGTTAACCCCAATGTTCGGGCGAACGGCTTTTTCTTGATTGAGCGCTAAATGGCTAAGACTTAATTGCGAAAAATTAGTTGCCTTGGTTTTGGCTCTGAAGTTTCTCTTTTGCTTCTTCAACTTTAGAGAAGTCTAAGCCTAGTTCGTCAACGGCTTCTTTGATGAGCGCAGGGTTTTGCATCACTTGTGTCATCAGCATTTGTAGCTTCTCTTGTGGCAGACCTAGTTGGCTGATGGTTGCCATTGCCGCAAGCGGGTTCTGCGTCAGAGTCTGGAAGATTTCGTTGATCTGTTCATCGCTGATGTTGTTCTCTTTCAGCAAGGCGATAATTGGGTTCATCATATTTCCTTTCAATCAGTGTATGACTTGGTTGCCAGTATTTGTTCTAGCAAAATAATTGGGGCTCCCGCTCAATATTTCAATACCCTGTTAGCTCCATATAGCCAGTCCCAGAATGAGAGCCCTCAATACGTACTGGGCCCTCCCAATAAGGCACAGAAAGCGGCATTTTCGCGTTCAGGTTGAGAGCAGAAACGGTAAGCTCAATTTGCTGATTAGGAATCGACACTTGCCACTGGGTTGGATACGTTCGACCTTGGATTTTTGTTTGCTTAGTCGCCTTTAACTGAATGTCTTTTTGTGGGATAGCAATGCCAGATCCCTCTTGCTGCATCAGCTTTGCACTGGAGTAACTGGCTGATCCGGTTTTGGAATCCCGCAATTGGAATACCACCAAACTGGTTTCGTCACTCAACCTTAGGGCAAACCAGTCCCAGCCTTGTTGTGAGTCGAGTAAGAATTGCGAGCTCCACTCTCGATCTATCCAACCTTTACCCGACACTTGATGGGTTTCACCGTCGATGGTGACTTCACCGGAGACATCAATAAACGGTTGGCTGTAGTAATACGACGCCACCTGAACATTGGCACTTTTGGGGCTGTAACCTTGTTCGCCTTGCTTTTGATAAGGCGCGCTGCTGGTAAGTTTGAGTGAGTAGCCAAACTGCTCTGAATTGGCATTTAGCGTAGCAGGGAAGAGGTCGTTGGTTGAAGAGGTCCACTGCCAATCATCGAGGTAAACCCGAAATGGTGAAGTATCAACACCGGCTAGAGAGGCTTGTTCGCGTGACCATTTTTCATCGGCGTAGTGTTTGTCCGCGGTCGTGACCGCGCTGTGCGCCATATAGATTTGCTGCGTTTGCCACTCGGTTTTCTTCACGTCATCTTCGCCCCTTGGCGGTGGCGGTGGCGCAGCAGCAAAGCGAAATTGTGTCCACTGGACGCCAAGTGGAGTGCCATCTTCATCAATTAAGTTAGCGGTTAAGTACCACCATTCATGACGAAAGTTTGGGTGTGCTTGATGGTCTGCCGGGAAGGTCAGTTCAACCCCTTTTTCCACGGGGGTGAATGGGTTGACCTCGCTTTGCATATCTCCACTGCCGAGCAATGTGCCCATATTTTGTGTGCTCATATTTTTTTGTTGGGCATCTTCACATCCAAATAGGATCAAGCTACTTATGAGCAGAGTAAGTTTGCTTGCTAATCGAACCATCACAACACCTCGCTTTGCAAACTGGACACGACAGGCTTACTGACCAATCGCCACAGCGGAATCAAGGTTGCAATCACCGCCACCAAGATGGTGATCGCAGCAATACTGAGGGCATCACTCCAGTTCCACACATAATTTAAGCTCCAACCAAAAGCTCGTAAGGTGACGATGTCTGTCAGCACATAACCCACCATCGCACCGAGGGGCAGGGCGATAACCAGAGTAAAACTGACCAAAGCGACGATCTGTCCGACCACCATGGTCATTAATTTATGACGACTAACGCCAAGTGCATACAGCCTTGCAATGGCGGCTTTACGCGCGTCGAGCAACATGAAACAAGCACTGAACAAGCCAATCACCGCGACCATCAACGTCACGCCGTTGAGCGCACGCGTAATGGCGAAGGTCTGCGAGAATATATCCAACGCGATGGATTTGATTTGCGCCTGATCGTAGAGCTGACTTGGATGCAGATTCAGTTGCTCGCGCAGTTGCTCGTAGACGATTTGTGGGTCACCCGAGACTTTAATACCAAGGCTTGTTGGCAGGTCGGTAAAGCCACTCTCTTGCCATAACTTTGGTGCTAATAAGACTTCACCGTTGGGTGAGCCGTAATCGTGGAATACCGCACCCACAAGCAGGTTCTTATTTGGAACGGCATCAAGCGTGAGCTCGCTACCCAGTGATAAACCCAGTTTGACCGCGGTTGGCTCACTGATAGCGACTAACTCACCTTGGTAAAAGCGTGGCCAGAAGTTCTCCAAATGCGATTTGAACACCATGGTTTGTTCTAAGGTGTCTTTGTCTTTGGTGCCAAGCAAAATCGGTAAGCCTTGCAGGTTATCGTCGACGTAGTATTGCTTGTAGACGGTCTCAACCTTGTCGAACTGCCCTAACGCGCGCTCCACATTAGCGATTTCTCCTTGCGCAGGACTGACGTAAATATCAGCGTGCAGCCTTTGTTCTAACCACTGTTTTAGGGTGGACTCGAAGCTACCAACTAAGGTATTCATCCCCATATTGGCTGTAACGGCGAGTAGCAGTGCCATCATGGCGAGAGAAAGCGGAGAAATCAGCTCGCGCAACTCAGCAAACAGATACTGCATCAAACCGGAACTGGTGCGCTTTCCACACCAATTGGCTAAGAGGCTGAGTGTTTTGGGTAGATACAAAGGAATCGACACCACAAGCACGCCGAGCCACGCCATGGTGAAGCGGTGGTGTTCACTCAGCCATAACCCTGCGAGTGCGAGAGTTGTCAACGCAGCACCTATCAAGAACAATTGGTTTTCGTTAGAGGCTTCAGGCGCTTGATAAAAACCGCCATGAGAGGAAAGCGGTTGGCGCACTCGCTGTTTAAAGTGCTGCCAACACGCCAATAGGGTTGCGGCTAATGTGAGTAGAAGCGCTTGCGCCCACCATTGCCACTGCCAAGTGCCGGGCAGCAGTGTCGCGCCATAAAGTTGTTCCAATGTCAGCGCCACGGTCGGGTGCAACCAATGGCTAAGTTGCATGCCTAATACAAAACCGAGGGAAGCGCCGATGGTAACGAGAATAGTGAGTTCAACTAACAGCGCAGAGAACACAATGCTCGGCGCAACGCCCGCCTGTTGAATCTGCACTAACAGTCGATTGCGTTTCAGCAAGCTGTACTTTACGCCGTTGTAAGCGATGAACAGCCCGACTAAAAAGGCGAGTAAGCTCATTGCGGTGAGATTGAGGTGAAAGCTGTCGGTCAGTGAGCCAAGGTCTGCACTTTGATTATTGGAAATCCATTGTCCTTGTTCACCAATAAGGTTCTGCCACTTTGCTTGCTTGTCTTTATTTCCTTTCTCACCCGAATGGAAAACCGCAATGTAACTGAGGTGTCCTTGTTTATTGAGCAGTTGCTGGGCAAAGCCAATGTCCATCAACATTCGGCTACCTAACTGCCATTCGTCAGGCAACACCACCACTTGGGTTGGAATGTCGTCCAGAGTTAGGGTTTCTACCTCCCCTAAGTTTTGATGTTGAGATTGGCTCATCATCACGATGGGCTTGCCGGCTAAAAGCTCAGGCAAAGGTAACGCACTGTCGAACAAAGAGACGTTTTGCTCACTATCCGATGAATAGCGCGAACGTGAAGAGATGGCAGCAATCAACTCGCTACCTTGTACTGACCAACGACGCCCTTGTTCATCTCTCACTCGCCCTTCGATTACAGGTAGCGCTGCACTGAGCCCGTTTTGTCTGAGGGTGAAGTAGAGCGATTCGGGCAGATAGTTTTGCCCTGCGGGTGGAATAATTAAGTTCTGAGCTTGTGCACTAAGCTGCTCGGTAGACTCCGCATAACTGCGCTTGGCATTGAGGTTGATGGCTTGCACCGCAACAAACAAGGTCACGGCCAACACGATACCGATCAGAATTGCGGCGGCTTGCAGTGGCGCCTGCCGATAGTGCGCTGAAAATAGATTCAGGGCGAGTCGAGTATGAGTGAATCTGGTATTTGATAACTTAGCTTGCTTCATGGCGAAGCTCATGTTTGTTTACTTGATGACAGTTCTGTAGCTGACTATTATCCAATCGCCCATCTTTTAAGCGTAAGTGGGTTTTCATAAATTCAGCGCATTCAGGGCTGTGGGTGACTAACAGCACTGCCGTATTGCCTTGGGTGGTGATTTCACTGAGTAATTTCATCACTTCTAACCCTGCTTTTTGGTCGAGGTTACCTGTGGGTTCATCAGCAAGTAGAAGCTTAGGTTTGTGTGCCAATGCGCGTGCGATAGCGACTCGCTGCTGTTGGCCGCCGGAAAGGGCAGAAACATGCCTGTCGAGAAGTTGGCTGATGCCCAGAGTCTCGACCAAATAATCGCACCAGTCGTTCCATTTCTGTTGATTCAAATGCAGAGGAAAGGCGATGTTTTGCTGTACGTTGAGCGGCGTTAATAGATTGAATTGCTGGAAGATAACACCGAGTTTTTGGTGTCGAAATCGGCTCCATTGTGGGTCTTTCCAAGCTGCTGTGTTATCACCATCTAACCACAACTCACCATCGGAAAGCGGCTCAAAGCCAGCGATGACATTGAGTAAGGTACTTTTGCCGCTGCCACTGGCGCCCGTCAGCGCAACACTCGCTCCTGTGTTCAGTGTGAAGTCGACGCTTTCCAACACGCGATGTGTCTCTTTACCATCGATAAAACTTTTGCTGGCGTGTTTGAGCGTGACAAGTGGGCTTTCCATTTCCTCTCCTGACTCTTTTAAGTGTGGCGTTCAAAAACTCTTATACTGGTTTTAAAGAAAAGTGAGTCACAATCGATGTTAGTTTAAAGATAACGTAGCACACTATTTAGGCATGAGAAGTCATTGATTTGCTGGTGATGTTGAGTGCGATTGCCGACGATGACTAAGTTGATTCCCAACTCTTTGCATGCTTTCACATCCCAACTTGCGTCACCAAAATAGGTCACGGGCAGTTCAGCGCTTTGGTCAGCCTTAGATTGCGCCACGCGCATAATTTGAGTGCGAGAGTGATGATCGTTAGAAGAGGCCATCACTAAGCCATTCGGGTTGAACCCCGCTGACTCCAACTTGAGTTTAGCGGTTTCTCCCCAGCCGCCTGTGGCGATTGACACTATGTGTTGGTCGCTTTGCAGTAGATAAGAAACAAAATCTCTTGCACCTGGGATTTCTTTAGCTGGCTCATTGCGTAGCGTATTGGCGATGTTGCGAATGAAGACGGGTTTAACTAAACGTTCTAACGTTTCGAAAGAGTAGTGGGGAGCCTGCCTTTCGACAAAGGTTTGCAGAATGCTTTTGTCGGTTGCGTGGGGATAAGCCTCCCAATCGCTCGAAAGGGTTAAGCCTGTGACTTCTTGTACCGCGGACACGAAACATTGCTCATCGAGCTCGTAGGACTGAATCAGCGTACCATCAATATCTAGCATGACATGGTTCATAGCGGGCTCCTCTAATTATCGAGCGACGGAGTAAGTCAAAAGATCGTCAAACTCGCCATAAAGTCCGGTATTGGGATCTGCTGTCATTCCTAGTTTTTTGATGATCGCCAGTGAGGCTAAGTTTTGCTTTAAGGCGACACCATAAATCTTGTCTAGCGCTTGGGTCTTGAAGGTTTCTGAAATCACGGCGCTGGCGGCTTCAAAGACATAACCTTTGCCCTGATAACGGGGAAGGATAGCGTAGCGCACATCACTAAACCTTGGATCGGCGCATTGCTCTACACCAACATACCCAAGCTTAATGCTAGGTTCTGCTTTTTCATAAATGATGTAGGTGCCATAGCCACGCTGCCAATGAGCAAGGCGTTTGTCAGTGTATAACCTAATTTCATCTTCCGTATACGCGCTGCCTTTGGGAAGGTATTTGGTTAAAGCATCTGAGCCTAGAATCTCTAGGAAGATATCAAGATCACCTTCTGTTGCGGGTTTGAGAATTAGGTGCTGAGTGGAGAGCATAGATGTCCTTATCAATACTGCTAGAGCGCTGGGCTATGGATAGAGTTCTAGCTCGTGCTCAAATTTGTTTTCACCTACTTTCTCAAAACCCAGTCGCTGATACAACTTGTAAGCGGGATTGGTTTTGATAACGCTTAAACCAACCACTGCATTGGTTATTTTTGCTTTTTCTATCAGTGAGTAGATCAGTTGGCTACCAACTTGTAAGTTCTGATAGCCTGGGTGGATTTGAATTTGGATCAGGTACCACAGGTTTTGTTCTTTTTGGTACTCGGTTTTAAACAACCCAATCGGAGTGTCATCAAGGTTGATGATCTGCGCGCAATCAAATTTGTATTGAATTCGGTCTACATACGCTTCGTAAGTGGTTGGCATACCTGCATCTTCGAGGTAATCGCGCATGGTTGCATGGCGTAGATTGATCAGAAAATCTAAATCTGAGGGGAGCGCTTTTCTCAATGTAAGCTTCATATCTTCGTCCGTAAAGTTATATTCATTTTGATGCATACTGCCATCATTGGCGGCTTGAGACAAATTTTGACCAGTTACATGCGGTATTTAGCGTGTGTAAAAAAGCCACTCAACTGAGTGGCTTTCGTTAAATTAGGCTAAGTCTGACTTAGATGTAGTATGCTTCTACTTCGCCTTTCAGTTGGATAAGCATAGGGTTGCCGAAACGGTCTTTTGCTTTTGGAGAAGCAATTTTTACCCAGCCTTCGCTCACGCAGTACTCTTCAACGTCTGTACGTTCTTTGCCTTTAAAGCGAATACCGATCTGGTGATCGAAGCACTCTTTTACAAAGAATGGGCTACGTGGGTTGCCTGATAGGCGATCTGGTAGAGCTGGTTTAGCTGTATCTGTCATTTTTTGTGACCTTGAAGTCCGTAGAAAAAGTGCGCCATTGTAGTCATAGCTTGGTCTTGGTTCAAGCCATCAAATGACGCGAATTAGGAGTGAGCAAAGCTTTTGCTACAAACCCTTTAAATACTGTGCGTTTGCCGTAGGGTGAATCATATCGTTGAGCGTTTGGGCACGCACTGAGTTTGGTTCTTGTAGCGCAAGCAAAAATGCATCGACAACCTCTGGCTTACTCACCGATACTCTGGTTTCTGTTTGGATATCGCGTAGGTCAATTAGTACGTCAGTCAACAGCTGCGGCAAATCTTGCAGCACTTGCAGGTTAAGTACGTTGTGCTCGCTGTATATCGCGTTGTGATTGCCTTTTTGTTTTTGTACTACGTAAGGGTTGTCTTTTAGGTTGATGATCGATGTGCGCTTGTCACAACGCTTCAAACAGCCTTTGTTGACCTTAATCTTGCGGCAACCTTCGGTTTGTTGGAACAAACATTGGCGACTGGTCAGCAGAGTGTTCGGGTGGTAAATACTGTAGTAGCTGCGCATGTTGTGCGGGCGCTTAATGTGGCGCATCTGCTTCATGTTCAGCTCGTTAGAGATAAACGCACCGCTTGCGGCGAACTCTTGTTGCAAACATTTGAACGAGTATGAGTTGACTGTGTTCATCTGAGGGCCAGCCACCCAACCTAATCCTAGCGCTTGAGCCAAAATGCCCACGCCAGAGTTATTGGTGATCGACAGCGCAGGTTTCGCGACCTCTAAGAATGTTCGTGCCGCTTGGTAATCGTCACCAATCAAAATGGCAGGGAACCAAGGCTTCAATGTCGGATTAGTTTGGAACAACTCGATCATTGCATTCAGTTCACCGGCCAATCCCATTGGTAGCTGGAAGTACACGTCGACGTCGCTGTATTCGCATAGTGCTGCGTCTTCTACTGATGAAATCAATACCGATAGCTTCGGAGCGCCTTCGCGCAATTGTGGTTGAGGCAGCATCGGCAAAGTGGGTACATCAATCGCGCCTTTTAGGCTGCTGCCAGAGGCTTGCGTTGAAGTTATATCAAAGTCTTGTGTTTTTTCTGCAACCTTCTCAATAATGGCGGTTTTATCGTCGTAGAGCTTTTTCTTCACGCCTTGTACATCATTGGCGGATTCGCATTTGTAGATCTTAGAGAAATGTTTCACCGCGTGGTCACGAGGGTTGTCGATGTACATCGCTTTACCAAAGTCGCCTTGCAAAAACGCGTTGGAGAAATCACGGTTGAAAACGGTGTAAAGCTCAGTGGTGTCGTTCGACAGTTCCATACCATCGCATAAGCGATCAATCTGTTTACGCCAGTTATCGACCACGGTGTAAACGTAGTGAGATTTCTTAATGCGGCCTTCCACTTTCAACGAATACACGCCCGCATCGGCAAGGGCTTCTAAATCGCCAAATGCCGAGTTGTCCTTCATGTTGAGTGGGTAGCTGTTACCTGTTTTGGTGGTTTCGTATTGTTCACGACAAGGCTGGCTACAACGCCCGCGGTTGCCCGATGCACCGTTGCGTGCAGAGCTGATGTAACAGATGCCAGAGAAGCCAATGCAGTATGAGCCGTGGACAAACACTTCCATCGTCACATCATGTTGACGGCCAAACTGAGCTAGATGCTTGATCTCATTGATGTTCAATTCACGTGAGAGGTTTACACGGCTGGCTGTTAGCTGGTTAAGAAACAGGATCTGACCTTCGTTGTGCGTGTTGAGCTGAGTTGAAGCGTGTACGTCTAGATCTGGGAAATGATTCTTGAGAATGTAAGCCAAACCAAGATCTTGCACGATGACGCCATCAATGGTCGTGGTGTTTAATTGGCTGAGCAAACGCACGATGGCTGGGATTTCGCTCTCCAGAATCAACACGTTTAGAGTCAGGAAGATCTTACAGTTATGCTGATGCGCAAGCTGCAACACGCCATTCAAGTTATCTAAAGTGAGGTTGGTGGCTCGGTTGCGGGCATTAAAGCGGTCTAGTCCGCAGTATATGGCATCGGCACCTGCAGCAATAGCCGCTTTGATAGAATCCAGATCGCCACCCGGGGCTAATAACTCAAATTGATCGCGTGTCACTATTTATCTCTTACTCAACATGAACGTGAGCACGCATTCTACGGGGTTCAAAAATGTGATGTTGGTCTAGTTCACTTTTTATTAATCTGGGTCAATAAGATCGTGTATCCGCTTTCGTTTTATCACGTGGAGCGTAGCAATTTGAGTAGTTGTAATCCGTCACTCGCTTGTCCCGAGTAGCCAACCAATCGTTTTGGGTAGCGCCATGGAATGGTGGTCATTAACGCTTGAAGGAATGAAAACGTTGCGGAGAAGTTGAGGCAGTATGTTGCGAACGGAGGTGTACTGACATTTTGCCCAACGCTGAACAAGAAATAGCATCCCCAAGATACAAGCGGACCACCGAGTAGTACAAAGGCTCTTTGCTGAAGGGAGAGAGTAGAGGATATCTGGCAAAAACCTCGATGAAATGGTGTAGCTGAGGTGATGATAGTCAGTCTACCCATTGGGATAGTGAAACCTCTTCGTGGTGTACCTAAAGAAATGGTCACGTGCTTTACCCAAAATAGTTGTGGTATTGCGTGGCCGAGTTCGTGTATCAGGGTCAGTAAGGGGGCGATGATAAACAGTGAGAATAATAACGCTGGCAGGGTATCCATCTTAAAGTCCTTGGTCTAACGGTTTAGCTCTATTATCTGTACTGGCTTTTCAAGTGGAGGACTTTGCGACAAACGGTGAAATAGCAGGATGAATGGCGAGAACGTGAATTTTATTATCAAAAATAAATTGATAATAATTCAAAAATTAGACTGTTTATCGCGCTCTTAACCTGCCTTAATATCACTTTCAAGCAAACATCAAGCAAAAGCAATCAAAGTGGTTGCGGACGATAAATATCAGGGCTAAGTCGATGAGTAAATTAACAATTGTGGCAAATATTATTGCTAAGCAAGACAAAATCGAAGTGGTGAAAAGTGAGCTTATCAAGCTGATTGAGCCAACCCGTTTGGAAGAGGGCTGCATTGATTACGATTTGCACCAAGACAACGAGAATCCAGCGCATTTTGTTTTCCTTGAAAATTGGACATCACGCGAGTTGCTGCAAAAACACCTGCAAAGTGAGCATATCGCCGTTTACAAGGCTGCAACTGAAGGCGCGGTTGAACGGTTTACTCTCGACGAATTGACCCATATTGCGTAACGCAACCCCTATTATATTGAGGCACGAACATGACACATCCAATCATTAAAGACTTAAACGCTCGCTATACGGCTAAAAAATACGATGCGACGAAACGCATTGCTGCTGACGATATCCAAGTGATCAAAGAGGCGCTGCGTCTATCGGCTTCGTCTATCAATTCACAGCCTTGGAAATTCATCGTATTGGAAAGCGATGAAGCCAAACAGCGTTTCCACGATACGTTTGCCAATAAGCATCAGTTTAATCAACCGCATGCGAAAGAAGCCTCACACACTATTCTGTTGGCTTACGATCCAAAATTCACCAAAGAGAAATATGCCAAGCGTGTAGATGCCGAAGTGACATCAGGCCACTTACCGGAAGAGCGTTACCACATGATGCTTGATGGCGCTTACGGATTTGCAGAAGCGAATACCGACGAAAATGGCTTTAATGGCAATTGGACAAAAGCACAAGTCTACATTGCTCTGGGTAACTTACTGCACACTTTGGCTCGCCTTGGTATTGATTCAACGCCAATGGAAGGGGTCGATCCAGAGCTTATCGGCCAGATCTTTGAGCAAGAGTTAGATGGGCATGTCTGTGAAGTGGCATTGGCGATTGGCTACCACCAAGATGGGGAAGACTACAACCACGGCCTACCGAAAGCGCGTATGCATATGGATGATGTGATTGAAGTGCTGTAATCACAACCCCACTGAAAAAGACGACAAAGCCTGACCTTAGCGTCAGGCTTTGTCGTCTTTGCAATACTCAACACTTAAAACGGGTGATGGGTAAAAATATCGTCGATCATTTCTTCAAGCAGCGTGTCATCGTCGTTGGCTTTCGCGTAAGTACGCAACCCCGCAATTTGCACTTGGAGATGCCGAGCAAGTTTGTTGGCATCTTTCTCTGGAGAGAGTTCACCATGCTGCTGCGCTTGAACAATCACTTGGGCAAATGTCTCTTCCATCTTGCGAAAACAGGCCTGCGCTTGCTCTAGCAGTGCTTGGTGTTCGTCGGTCAATTCTGCGATGGTTTTGGCCAACATGCACATTCCATTGGGCGCATGATGTTTCGTATTTATAACCACTTGTTTCACAAACGCTTTCAGACCATCCAGTGGAGAAGAGGAAGCTTCTAGGCAGGCGTTTAAGTTCTCAATACCCATCTGCGTGTAGTTGTTCAACGCTTCCTTAAACAGCCCATCTTTGCTACCAAATGCTGCGTAAATGCTTCCTGGGCGCATATCGATCACGTCTTGTAAGTTTCTCATTGAGGTGGCGTGAAAGCCTTTTTGCCAGTAGAGATCGGTGGCTTGATTGATGACCCACTCTCGGTCGAATTTTGCGGTTTTGCCCATGCTGTAGAAACTCAATGTTGAACGACAGTTCAAATTATAGGTGGTTTGTTAGGGTCGGTAAAGCTGTGATCACGCATCTTTGTCGCCTGTGATACTAGGCACATAAAAATAAATTACTGATTTTTAATGGCTTTAAAATTATTTGAACGATTGTTCAAATTAATTATTGAACGTTCGTTCAAATAGATCTATCGTATGTTCATCGCTAGGGCGTATCTAGCACTGAAAAACAAAGACAGGAAGGAAAGAAAATGAACGAGTTCAAACGCCACACTATTGAATCAGCACCAGAAGAGTCGAAAGCCATCTTGCAAGGTGCGCAGCAAAACATGGGCGCGGTTCCGAATTTACTTGCGACATTGGCTGAATCACCAGAAACGCTTAAGGCGTACAATCAGCTTCATGCTCATTTCGCCAATAGCTCATTTACCGCTGAAGAACTCACTGTTGTTTGGCAAACTATCAACGTAGAACACGAATGCCGTTACTGTGTTCCTGCGCATACATTGATCGCTAACTCAATGAAGGTGGATGAGAATATTACGCAGGCGCTGCGAGACGGGACTCTGCTACCAACAGACAAACTTCAAGCCTTGCACGACTTTACCTTGAGCATGGTTCGTGCGAGAGGTAACGTGACTCAGGCTGATCTGGAAGCGTTTTATGCAGCGGGTTACGGCCAGCAGCAAGTGCTAGAAGTGATTCTGGGTTTGTCGCAGAAAGTGATCAGTAACTATGTGAATCACGCGGCGAAAACGCCATTGGATCCTATGTTCCAGCCTTTTGCGTGGGGCAACTGATTCACTCGATTACTGGTCATAGATCAGTAATGCATATTTTTAGTAAGGCCCAAAGAGTTTGGGCCTTTTCTTGTATTTGCTCGATCAAGATTCAATCGGTACCACGAGTATATCCACAGGAGACTTGTTGATGAGGTGCTGCGAGTAAGAAACAATGCGACTCCAAAAGTCTTGGTGATGGCCGCATATTAAAAGATCCACTCGGCTGTCTTGAATCACACCATGCAGCTTGTCGCTCAAATCCCCGGTTCCGATGAAAAACTGACTGATGGGGAAGTTGGCATTGTCTTCAAATGCCTTGAGCTGCTCCATTTTATGGCTATCGAGTGGTCTTAGATCTGGGGTCGCTTTGATGTCGACAATATCAGGGTAGATTTCGCCGTGCGTCCCGTCGATATGAATAAAGGAGATACGTGAATCAAGCTGCTTAGCAAGAAAAACAGCGCGCTCAATAAGGATGTTACTCTCTTCTGAAATCTCTAATGCGACAAGGATATGTTTGTAATGCATAACCAGCCTCTTCCTAATCAATACACACATATAGAATAGACGCTCCAAAGAGCAAAGATTGCTAACTCGATCTCGCTCCGAATAAATACTCAATCTATTTCATTTGATATTGATCTTTGTCAGCTTGAGCTTTTCATCAAAGGCGGTGTAATCTTTCGATAATTATCAAACAGGAATAGATAATATGTTGCTTGAAGATCTGCACGTAGTACTGAAAGTGGCTGAGATGCGCAGTATTACTAGAGCTGCCACCGCGCTAGATATGAGGACTGCAACGGCGAGTGCAGCGGTGAAACGTGTTGAAGCGTCACTTGGCAGCGAACTGTTTATCCGCACAACACGGCAATTGAGGCTCTCAAGTGCAGGTGAGCGCTATATCCCAGAGTGCGAAAAGGCGCTGGAGCTATTGTCGCAAGCGAAGCAGCTTATGCGAGAAGAACAAGGGGAGATCGATGGCGAGGTGAGAATTTCACTCTCCTCAGACCTTGGGCGCAATGTTGTTGTCCCTTGGTTGGATGAGTTCTTAGACGCGCACCCTAAGTTGTCGTTGCGCACGCACTTGAGTGATAGCAATGTCGATCTCTACCGTGATGGCGTGGATATCGCACTGCGTTACGGTTCGCCGACAGACTCAAACCTGTATGGATTTAAGATATGTGATATCCGAAAAGTATTGTGTGCCAGCCCGGAGTATTTAGCCAAACATGGCGAACCCAAACACCCTGATGACTTAAAGCATCACAATGGGCTGTTTTATCAGTTACGTGATGTGCTGAAAGATGAGTGGGAATTTGTCAAAGATGGGCAAGAGATCAAAGTAAAAATGTCGGGAAACCGCGCATCAAATGATGCGGATTTGGTAAGACGCTGGTGCGTGGCCGGAAAAGGGATCGCGATAAAATCTTATTTGGATATGTCGAACGATTTGTTGGCGGGAAATGTTGTAGAAATCATGTCTGACTACCAGCCCACAAGCAGTGAATTGTGGTTGGTTTGCCCAAGTCGTCGCTCTATCACACCCACTGTGCGCTTGCTGCGCGATATGTTCCGTGAGAAGACACAACACGTGTGCGACCTGCTGAATCAACGAGGCATTATACGCTCGTGATCGTCTTTTTGCTTAGGTCTTGCTTTGAGTCAGAGAAACGCGAAAGTGCTTGTGTTACATGTGAGGTTTATTTCGCTTAAAACGGCACGACTATGTTTCGTAAAATTATTCAAACCATAAAACGCTTAGGCTCAACGAACAATAACTATGAGCAAGAAGTTACCGAGATCGTCGACGCGATTGGCGGTCTCGACAATATTTTGGAGCCTGGTGCGTGCGCGACTCGTCTTCGACTGACACTTAAGCAGACCGCTTTGATTGATAAAAAACGTCTGACGGACAGCGGCGCATTTGGCGTTGTGATCTTAGATGAGCAACATGTGCAAATCATTTACGGGGTTAAGGCGAATAGCTACTCTCAGATCATTGAAGAGCGTTTACAAACTAGGAAAGGGTAATCTAAAAAATCGGCCCTATTTTGCGTCGAATATCGGCGTAGACTAATCCAAACAATCATTCGAAGAGCACAGATTATGTCATTTCCAAAACACTTTCTTTGGGGCGGCGCGATTGCTGCCAACCAAGTCGAAGGCGCCTTCAATCAAGATGGCAAAGGCTTGTCTACCTCAGACATGTTGCCAAGTGGTATTTTGAGCCCTCACCAAACACGGGAAGAACGAAACGAAGGGATCAAAGATCTCGCCATCGACTTTTACCATCGTTACCCAGAAGATATTCAGTTGTTTGAAGAGATGGGTTTCAACTGTTTACGTTTGTCCATTGCGTGGACGCGCATTTTCCCAAATGGTGACGAGTTAGAACCCAATGAAGCCGGTCTTGCCTACTACGACAAGTTGTTTGATGAGTTAGCCGCACACGGGATGCAGCCGTTTGTCACCTTATCGCACTATGAGATGCCTTACGCATTGGTGGAAAACTACGGCGGCTGGGGGAGCCGAGAGCTCATCACCTTTTTCGAACGTTACGCACGCACGGTGTTTGAGCGTTATAAAAACAAGGTCAAACTTTGGCTAACCTTCAATGAAATCAATATGTCTTTGCACGCGCCTTTTACTGGGGTTGGTCTTCAAGAAGATGCGAGCGAGCAAGCGATCTACCAAGCGATTCATCACCAACTTCTTGCCAATGCCAAAGCGGTGAACCTGTGTCATCAAATCATCCCAGACGCCAAAATCGGCAATATGCTGTTGGGGGCGCTTTATTATCCGTACACCTGCAACCCAGATGATGTTCTGGCAGCGAGGCATGAGAACAATCAATGGCTGTTTTTCGGGGATGTGCAAACACGTGGTAAGTACCCTGGGTACATGCAACGTTATTTCCGCGAAAACGGGATTACCATCGATATGCAAGAGGGCGATCTCGAACTACTGGCGAGCGCGAGTGTCGATTTTATTTCGTTTAGCTATTACGCCAGTGGCTGTGCTAGCGCCGATCCCAAAGATAAAGAAGTCGGCAACATCGTTTCAGGTGTGCCGAATCCTTACCTTGAGAAAAGCCAGTGGGGTTGGTTGATTGACCCGAAAGGGCTGCGAGTGTTGCTCAATTTTTTATACGACCGATACCAAAAACCGTTGTTTATTGTTGAAAACGGGTTGGGCGCGCGTGATGAAGTGACACCAGAAGGCGAGATTATTGATGACTATCGCATCGCGTACTTAAATGATCACCTCGTACAGGCTCAAGAGGCGATACTCGATGGTGTTGATTTGATGGGCTTTACCAGTTGGGGACCGATTGACTTAGTCGCGAACTCGACTGCCGAGATGAGTAAACGATACGGCTACATTTATGTGGATCGCCATGATGATGGAAGCGGTACGCTTGAACGTAAGCGCAAGAAAAGCTTCTATTGGTATCAGGACGTTATCCGCAGTCATGGTCAGACATTGAGCAAATAAACGAATGAGGAGCCAATGGGCTCCTCATTTTGCTTTTTGGCAGGACAGAAAAAAATCAATGGCAGATTCTAAGTTGCGTTGTCGCTCGCTCAGATCATTGGGTGCCATTCCCAAGAAAACAGGAAAAAAGGTTCGCCCTTTGATTAACGCCCATAAATTGGTCGCCAGCTCTGCACTGTTTTGCGGCGGCAGAGCACCATGATGAATGGCAGAATCTAACCAAGCCTCCATTGGGCAGGTTTTAATGCTCTCAACATTGTTTAAGTGACATTGACCTTGGCACATGGCTTCAATCGTAATGGCAACCAGCAAACGGCGTCTTTCGCACTTCATTACTCGCTCAAGCTGCGTGGAAAAAATATCGATCAGCTGTTGGCGTAAACTCTGGTTGGGGTCGAACGGCGGCAATGCGTGATTAAGCTTCTCTTCTTCCATGATGTGCTCAACAACCGCTTGGTAGAGATTCTCCTTTGACCCAAAGTGAGAATAGACCGTTGGTTTGGTTGTTCCTGCTTGCTTGGCGATGACCTCCAAAGAGGCGCCTTGAACGCCAAGCTCTTTATAACATTCAATTGCCGCTAAAATAATACTCAGCTTGGTTCGTTCGCTGCGTTGACTTCGTTTATCCATACCTTTATCCGTACAGGATGGGGAAAGCTGAGAAGCTACCATAGTTTGTCGTTCCTTCTACTATTGGCGCGGTGTTTTGAGAGTTTTTTCATCTTTTAGTCGCTCGTTCGCTGCTTTTAGCATCAAGGTGCGCGATTGAGTATTTCGTTAAGCTGGTTGACGATATTGACCATAGGGTCGATTTTTTTACCAACGAGTTGCGGTGCATCAGGTGTCGATAACACAAAGTCGGTCGCTTCAATCCCCTCGGCGATGGGCACATAACCTGTATAGCGCTCTTTGATTGTCGCAAGGGTCACTTGCTTTGGCCGCACAATCCGTTGTTCGTCAAGGACAAAGAGAGTCGGGATGCCGTCCTCAGTATGTAGTGCGATTTCTGGCACAAACAGCTGGGGTTTTGGCTCTGGGCTATTGAGGTAGAGCGTCGTCTTCGAGCCAATCAGGTGTTCGCCATTACCATTGTCAAACACCGCATAGGCGGATAACTTTGCATGTTGATCAGAGAGGCTTGAGTCGACGTACTTGAGCTTGCCATCAATAAAGCTCCCCTCCGCAGATTGAAGCGACGCTTTTAGCGTGTCGGGTTCGTTATTAAGGACTTGGCGGAAGGTATTGAGCACCTCTGGTGAGGCCATAAAGTGCACTTCAACCGTATCAGTGGCCACCAGTTCAGAAACTAGATCTCCCGCATTGACAAGGTTGCCCGTATTAAAGCGAATTTGGCCCATTTTGCCCGAAAATGGCGCGTAAACTGTGGTCGACTTCAGCGCCTTTTGCGCGTTGAGCAAATTGTTTCGTGTTGCGTCGACAGCTTTCACGGCGGTATTGAGCCTTGGATCGTTTTCATGAGCGGTACGGGTGAGCTCCATGATGTTTCTTGTCGCCATTTGATACTCATACTCTGCTGCCTTCACCGCGAGGGCGGGCAAAGCATCATCAAAGCTAAATATCGGCTCTCCTTGGTCAACGTATTCGCCATCTTGAACATAAATCGTATCGATTTTCGCGCTATGCTCAGCAATGATTTGGGTGAATTGCGATGGCTTAATTTCGCCATCGAGTGGGGTTAACTGGGTGACTTGGCGCTCGATTGGAAACTGAACCACGTAAGCGGTGGGCTGCGCGTTTGGTCCAGCTTCTGAACGCTGACAAGTAAAAAACAGAATCGGAGCAAGAGTAAAAGTAAGGCCAACAGAAAGGGCGAGTTTGTTCATGTCTGTCCCTGGATTATTATTGTTCTGGCTTATTGGATTGGTAAATGGTGCTGATTTTATTATCGTTCCCAAGAATATTTTAACTTTACCGTTAAGTAAAGTTATTGGCAGGTTCAAGAGTGAGACAAGGTTAAGACCAGAAAACAGCGGTACGGGTTAATTCTCGGATTATGAGAAACTATTGTGACCAATGCTTATTAATTCCTACAGGATAAGAATACAATTTGATCATCAACCAATTCTAGCGATACAACAAGAGCGTGAACTCTATGAAGCAGAGTAGTGGACAAGTAAACGAGAAGGTTCTGCAGTTATTAATGCAAGTGGCGGTGAATGATGAGCCGGTGACTGCCAAACAGCTCAGCGAGCAGGTAGGAACACCAATCAGTAGCTTATATCGCCATCTTAAACTGTTAAAAGAGTGGAACCTGATTGAAGAGAGTCCATCAGACAAAACCTTGATCATCGGTCCGGCTGCATTGATGCTAATGCGCAGTTACGAAACCAGCCAGCACGATTTGGATGCGGTTGATGTGGTGCTAAATCGGCTGCAAAAACAGACCGGTGAAATGGCGGCGTACATGGTGCCCGTAGGCTACAGAGCGCTATGTGTGAGCCGTAAAGAGAGTATGCAGGCGCTTCGTTGCAGCTACGTCCAGGGTCAAAGTCAACCTCTGCTGCGAGGCGCCTCATCAAAGGTGATGCTTGCGTATATGCCTGCGCAGCGATGCGAAAAGATCTTACGTTACTTTGGCGAATACAACCATATTTCGCAGTGGCAAGAAGAGTTGGCGCAAATCCGCAATCAAGGATACGCGCTCAGTACTTCGGAGATCGACTCAGGGGTGTCAGGGATCAGCGCACCAGTGATGAAAGGAACAAAATTGGTCGGAGCGATTTCGGTCATGGCGCCTGCCCATAGGGTAGAACAAAACCGGCAAAAGATAATTTTGCACGTTCTTCAAGCAGCAAGGGCTTTGCCCCCAGAAAGGTAATGCGATGTTTGGGCTATTTCGACGTAACAAAACACACAGTATCACAGGTATTTCTTCACATCGGTTAGCGTTGTTGACCGTATCGGAACGAATTAAGCCGATGAAACAGGTGGACTTTGAGATAGCCGATCAGAGCTTAGAAGAGATGTTTGACTGGCTAGTGTCGCTGGATCAATCGCACTGGTTAAATGGTGGTCACTACAATCTCATGGAGCAGTCTGCTAATCAGTTCCAATTGCACCTCAGCCGTTTTTTAGGCTCTGATACGTTGCCCGTTGTGCTGACAAACAATAGCGAGAGTTTGCTCTACAGCTTACCTCTTCTTCATTCTTCGCAGCGAGATTTGGGCATTATTCATATTGGTCGGCAGTTTGAGTTAAAAGCGTCACTAGAGCCTGACCAAGGCTCGGCCTTTCACTTTGCATTGTCACGCTATAATGAATGCCGATTGTTCTGTTTAGGGATCGACAGTGCCAACATTGACGAGCGAACCATTGAGTATGCAGAAGATCTTGGCTGTGATTGGTTAACGTTGCCAGAGTGCAACTTTAGTCATCGTTTTCAAGTGAAGCAGCAGATCGCGACGTATCTTACCCATTGTGAAGAGGTGATACTCAACATTGATCTTGCTTGCTTATACCCAGTTTCTCGTTTGGAGCAGGGCAGCGCATTGGATATTCAAATGGTCAGCCGTATGTTGAGACAAATCTTGATTTCAGGAAAGGTGCGCCAAATTCAGTTGGTCGGCTATAAAGATAAACACCTGTTCTCCAAACAAACTCAGGCCATTTTCCATGAGCTCGCAGAGATGTTTCCAAGCTCCAATCAAGCCGCATAGAGTGCTTCAAAGGCGCTAAAAACGCAAAAGCTGGCGATTAAGCCAGCTTAGTTTTTTGGGGTAGCACATTAAGATTCTTTGTTCGCGTTTTTGTTCGACTCTTTCCAATACTGAATACGAACGCGATGCAATTGTGCTTTTCTCATTTTCTTCATGATATTCCCTCACGTAAATACAAATCCGCTCTTCACTGAGCTAATGTGAATCAAGTTCCTCATGAACAAGACTCAATTTAGCCGCCAATTTTCAAAAAAGCTAGGGTTTGGTTCACATTTTTTTGCATGTATGCCGTACCTTATTTACCAAAATTGAACCATAGCGCACTTTAATGAGTTTGCCATGTAAGTGTCGTTTTTATGTAAAGGGTTCTTAACCCATAAGAAACAATAAGTTAATTTCTCTGTCATTTACGGCTTCTACCATTCCTTGGCAATTTTTATTAAAACTAAGCAAGGAGTCAGCAATGTGTCCAGTTTCAAGCGATAAGCGTGATAATCAGGATTCTGAGTTCAGCCAAATGATCGATGCTCGTCTGTCGAGACGCCGATTTTTAGCTGGAACAGCGGCAGTAAGTGCAAGTGCATTTCTTTCGCTAAACCCGATCACAAAGGCTTTCGCTGCAAAAGGTGAAAGTGCTCTGCTCAACTTTGAAGCGGTTCCAGCATCGACAGCTGACGCATTCATCGTACCGAAAGGTTATAAAGCGACCCCATTACTTTCTTGGGGAGACCCAATCTTTAATGGCGCGCCAGAGTTTGACCCAAGCGGTAAGCAAGGCTCTGACGCACAGCTTCGTCAGTTTGGTGACAACACCGACGGCATGAGCTTTTTCCCAATCAATGACAGCCGCGCAGTGATCGCGGTAAACAACGAGTACACCAATTACGATTTGCTGTTTGATCACGGCGGAAAGGCGATGACAGCAGACGACGTTCTTAAAGCGCAAGCAGCGCATGGCGTTACCGTGTTTGAAATTATCAAATCCGATAGCGGTTGGACGCTCGACAAAAGCGGCGCACGCAATCGACGCATCACCGCAAACACGCCTATGCAGCTAACCGGCCCGGCTGCGGGGCACGAGCTGATGAAAACCGAGCTAGACCCTTCAGGTATGACACCGCTTGGCACATTCAACAACTGTGCGAATGGCCAGACGCCTTGGGGAACTTACCTCACTTGTGAAGAGAACTTTAACGGCTACTTTGGTACTAACGCGAGCGCAGAGCTAAGTGATGATCACAAGCGTTATGGTGTGAAAGCGGCGAAGAGCAAGTATCAGTGGCATGACAGCGATGAGCGTTTTGATGTGGCAAAACACCCGAACGAACCACATCGCTTCGGCTGGGTTGTTGAGATTGACCCGAATGACCCAACATCAACGCCGCTAAAGAGAACAGCTTTAGGTCGTTTTAAGCATGAAAATGCAGCGTTACTGATCAACGACGACGGTCATGTGGTTGTGTATCTCGGTGACGATGAGCGCGGAGAGCATCTATACAAGTTTGTGTCGAAGAACAAGTATCAGCCAGGCAATGACAAAGCAAACCGCAACCTACTGGAAGAGGGCACTCTGTTTGTCGCCAAGTTTGAAATGGATGAAAACGAGCTCAAAGGCAAAGGTCAGTGGATTGAGCTGACACACGGCAAGAACGGTTTAACCAAAGAGAACGGTTTTAACGACCAAGCAGAAGTGATGATTTTTGCTCGCCGTGCTGCGACACAAGTTGGAGCCACTACGATGGATAGACCTGAGTGGGTTGCGGTTCATCCAAACAACAACCATGTGTTCTGTACGCTAACCAACAATAAGAACCGAGGTGTGAAAGAAGGTCAACCTGTTGGTGGTCCTAACCCTCGTAAAGAAAACCACTATGGCCAAATTGTACGTTGGGTACCGCAAGCCGGTGACCATACCAATGCGGGATTTGAGTGGGACCTTTACTTAATTGCAGGTAACCCTGAGGTCCACAAAGGCAACCTATATGCAGGAAGTGCCAACATTACCGCAGACAACATGTTCAATAGCCCAGACGGGATTGGTTTCGACTCTGCGGGACGTTTGTGGATTCAAACCGATGGTAACTACTCGAACAAAGGGGACTTTGCAGGACAAGGCAACAACCAAATGCTGTGTGGTGACCCAATGACCGGCGAAGTTCGCCGTTTCTTGACTGGACCAATTGCGTGTGAAATCACGGGTATGACTTTCTCAGCAGACAACAAAACGATGTTTGTGGGTGTCCAGCACCCAGGTGAAAAAGGCGCGCCTTCTCACTTCCCAGGTGGTGGTAACAGCAAGCCGCGTTCAACGATCATGGCGATCACCCGTGAAGATGGCGGCGTGATTGGCGCATAATCACAATTAAAGTGGTGTAATCAAAGCTTCAGAGTGCCTGACTCTGGAGCTTTTTTTATTCTCAGTTCCTTAAAAGTTGATACCAGCGCGACTATCTGTACTGCACAAAGCCTAAAAGCCAAAAATTGATAATATCTCCAATATTGAAATGGCAATGGCTAGGCTGTTTTTTACCAATTACTCTCCGCAAAGACAGGGCAACACTGAAATACCGCGCCTTGTCGGGAGTTAATTACGTGCTAGATTTGGTTTTTTACAAGGTTGTAACGTCAACTCTCAGCCACTTTATTGTCAATTAATTGCTCTCTCAAGTGGAAACTTAGCGCAAGTTTAAGTGGTAATTTTGCCGTCTTGAGTGGGATGCAAGCTCAAAAGCAAGAAAAGTGTGACTTTGTATAAATTTGCTACTAAATCTAGTTGCTTCATTTGTACGGTATGTCTATATTGAAAGAGTACCCAAACTAACCAAAGGTGTTTAGACCAAGTCGATTTCAATAGTTAATACGAATACACTGCACGATACAGAAACACAACTTTGCGCGATTTCGCGCTGTGTGATTCCCAAACGTAAAAGAATAAAGTATTGCATGACGGCCTTCGCGATTTAGCGGCATCTTATGGTTAGCCAGGTATTGGTGATGTTAACCATGGAGGAGATTAGGCTATGATATCAGTGATTCTATTCGCATTAGCAATTGTGGTTTTCTTCTGTTGTTGGACTGCCCAACACGGTCTACCTGTGTTAGGAATGAAGCTCGATGAGACCGACCAACTTCTATTGTCGGAAGTGCTCGGTGAAGAAGTTCTAGAAGCATAAGCTACCCACTCAGTCGCGCAGGGGGCTCCCACGGGTCCTCCTAGTGCCTGCCTTACTATATATACTCCCCGTTATTCTCTCTTTGCAATACTGTGCTCAATCGTCTCCTTAACTGTCTTAAACCTTGCCGGCCAATCACGGTTCTTTTTTGAAAGTAAGTAGAGGCTCTCGGTTATTGAGCTTGGTAATGGATAGACCGTGACCTGCTCTCGGTGGGTAAAACTTTCCAACGTGCTTTTTGGCAAAATAGTAAATCCTAGCCCTTTCGATACGGGCAGAAGAATTTGCGCAATCTGATTGACGTAGCCCGTCATCGGGACGTCATTCATAGCTAGGCTAGCGAGCTCGGGATTATCGAACTGTGAAAAATAGAGCGCGAAATAGTGGGCAGCATCAGGGTGACGAATAAACCCTAGCTGCTTGAGTGTATCTACGCTTAGTGGCTGCTTACTAGCAGGATGCTTGGCGGGTAACATCAAGCACAGAGGCTCATTCCCGAGTTTTTCGCTGTGGAAGCGAGCGTCATTCGGCACTCGTGTCACAATCCCAAGGTCGGCGCGATCGTCGAGTATGTCATTGAGGATTTTATGCTCCGGCGCTGCCTCGACTTGTGGAATGAGTTTTGGGTGATGACTTTGTAGCTCCAGTAAGGCGGGGTAAAGCATCAGGGCCATTGAGCCGGAGCAAGAGAGCGACACGGCTCCAGCATAAGGATCGTCTTCGCCCAATGAGGCAAGGAGCTGCTGTTCACTCTTCTCAAGACGTTTGGCGTAGTTGTAAACGGCGCTTCCTTGCTCGGTAATCGAGAAACTTTTCTTGTCTCGCTTAATCAATAGATAGCCGCATGCTTCCTCAAGCTTTTTTATGTGCTGAGTGACGCCTGGCTGAGTCATGAACAGCTTATCTGCCGTTTTGGTAAAGTGGCCTGTATCGATAAGAGTGGTAAACGTTTTTAACCAAGTAGGGTTGAGCATGATGCTTACTTCATAAAATTCTATTATTAAAATTAGATTAAGCGATAATTACTGGTTTGTGTAGCAACCCTTGCCTGAACGGCAAAATTATTGTGTGCATCACGCTTATGATTGCTGTTATGATTCTCAGCAAATAGTCGGGGGGCCTGACCATCATTGATGGCATGGCTGAGATCGCACTGCGAGACCCGTTGAACCTGATTCAGTTAACACTGACGTAGGGAACTATTCGCGTGACACTGGGTAGTGTGTCCGCACTCGCCGGCGGTTTCTCTGCTGGATGAGAGTTCCTGTACGTCTTGTAATAGGAGCACTCATGCCACATTCACAAGACAATATCCCCATCGTATTGACCATTGCTGGCTCAGATAGCGGCGGCGGCGCGGGCATTCAAGCCGACATCAAAGCCATCTCTGCAACCGGAAGCTATGCGTGTTCGGTCATTACTGCCATCACGTCACAAAACACCCTCGGCGTATCCGCCATACATCCTATACCCGTTGCTCATATTGAAAGCCAGCTCGATGCCGTTTTTTCAGATCTCAACATCGTTGCCGTAAAAGTAGGGATGCTCGCAGACAGCGAAATCATCGACATGGTCGCGCGAAAGATTCGTCAATATCAACCAAAGCATCTTGTGGTAGACCCTGTGATGGTGGCGACCAGTGGAGATTTGTTGTTAAAACACCGCGCGATAGAGGTCTTGAAGCGTGAGTTGCTGCCATTGGCCGATCTCATTACCCCTAATTTGCCAGAAGCCGCCGCCCTTATTGGCGGGCAAGTGCCTAAAACCGAGGATGATATGGGGGCGATGATTGAGCAACTGAGAGGGCTCGGAGCGAATGCTGTTTTACTCAAAGGTGGGCACCTTGATAGCGATGACAACAGCAACGACCTACTGATTGAAGCCAAAAGTAGTGACTTATTGCGCGCGCGACGCTTTGCGACGAAAAATACCCACGGCACTGGTTGCACCTTGTCATCAGCGATTGCGTCTTATCTCGCTCAAGGGAATCGTCTTCACAAGGCGGTGTATCTTGGCAAGCAATATATTTCTCAAGCGATCTCTCATGCTGATGAGCTCACAGTGGGTCGTGGCCATGGCCCAGTCCATCACTTTTTCCCCGGTCATATCAATGTGAGATAGCCCTTTAGCGACTCGAGTGAAAGAGGAAATTGACGTCGTTTTGCGATCATCTTTGGCTGCTGAAATGAACTTTCATCGAATTGACATAGTGTTGATAAAGCTCGCAACAAACAGGCGTTTAATACGGTTCATGTTGAGTTGTGGAGCGGTGAATTCGAGTGAAAAACTATCTGATGAAAAAGCAGTATGGCTTGGGGTTATTGGCCATCTTGGTGTTATTGGTTTCTCCAATGTCACTGCTCGTTAGCCATATCGATTTACTGAGTGACGTCTCTTTCGAAGAAGGGCTTTTTTATACTCTGCTCACTGATTCCGCTGGTTCACAAGGCTTTCTCATTACCTTGTTAGTTCTGTCACTGTTGGTCTGGAGAAAACGCCCGTCTACTCAAAACTTGCTTGCCAACGGCGTCCAACTGGGGGTGATTTTGTTGATTGGTTTTGCGGCTAAAACCGGGCTGAAAATCATGACAGAAAGCCCTCGACCTTACACGGAACTTTTGTCTCACCAGCTTCTCATTCCGCAGCCGGAGCATTTTTACAAGCTCAACTCGACACAAAAAGCTGAAGTTATTGATGGCATTTCGACGCAAGTAAGCCAATGGAGAACTCGTCATTGGCAAGGTGAAAAAGATTACTCGTTTCCCTCAGGTCATACGATTTTCGTGGCCATCTGTATCGCGTTTTTTGGTGGGCTATTTGTGCAATCAAGAGAGTACGGACTCGCCGCTGCGCTTATGTTGTGGGGACTCGGTGTCGCGTATAGCCGACTGTGGCTCGGAATGCACCGACCGATAGACCTTGTAGGTTCTATCGTCTTTGTTTCCGCGGTTTATCTATTGGTGCCTCAGTTCCATACATTGAGCGAAAAGATCCTCCTCAAGCTTCCAATCTTGACTCACAAATAGACCGGCTCAAATACAGCGTTTGTTTAGAGATCCCGCATTAGCGTCTCTAACTCTTCGTTGGCTGAATCAATCAAGCGGTTGATTTCTTCCGCGTCTTTGTTGGTTAGCTCAAGTTGCCAAGGTTTTTGCTCGCCCTGAGCAGATAATCGAGTATATTGGCCAACTTTTCTAAAGCTCAGTTCAGAAAATTCGGCTTGGTGATGAACCTTGTTTTCCCTAATGTCGACATCGAGTAAGCCGACAGGATTGATCTCCACATGAGCATGGTTTTGGTCATGAAGTTGATAGTCTCTATGTACGGAAATCATAAGCGGCTCCTTACTATTGTGAACGGGTGTTTAAACAAGTGTAGGATAGGGAATTTGAACGCTACTCGAAATAAATACCAAGATTGATCTGGCTTAATAAACTCGATGATTTTTGCTGACAACGTCAGCATTGGCATTAAAAAAGCTGCCAGAGGCAGCTTATTCGTTAGGCTTGACTGAGGGGGCTCAGGATTTCTCTGCGGTTGGCTCTGACGATAAAGATCACGCCGATCAAAGGGACCACTACAGCGGCAAATGGAATCATGCCTGCGCCCAAGTGACTGTCTATCACGATACCTCCTAAGAACCCGCCAAATGCGTTGGCCAAATTAAACGCGGAGATGTTTGCAGTTGCCGCGAGCTCTTGTCCTTCGCCACCGTGGTTCATGACTCGTAACTGCATAGCTGGAACATTCGCGAAAGAGGCGATACCGAATACAAAGGCAGCAGCGATAAAGAGCCAAGAATGGCTAAGGCTTAGCCCAACCAAAAGCAGTGAAACAATCATTGCCAAAGCCCAATAGATGGATGCGTTATGAAGATTTTTATCTGAGGAACGTCCACCCATATGGTTGCCGATGATCAAACCAATCCCAACGATAACCAGAATCCATGTTACGTCTTGCGCATCGAATCCGCTAACGTGCATAGCGATAGGCGCTAAGTAACCATACAAGGTCATGAAGCCCGACCAAACCAATACGGTAACCGTTAAACTGATGAGAAGTAGAGGATTCTTAAATGCAATTAACTGAGTTTTGACCGCTTTTGCTTGCTCGTGTCCATTTGATTGAATCACAACCGCAATAAAGAACAAAGCGATGGCACCGAAGGCCGCGACGGTAAGGAAGGTAGTATGCCATCCAAATTGCAGACCAATCCAAGTGCCCCCTGGCACCCCTAACACGTTTGCTAAGGTTAAGCCTGCAAACATCTGTCCAACGGCGCGGCCAGCCATGTTTTTGGCAACCAGTCCTGTCGCAACCACAGCACCAATACCGTAAAACGGACCTTGAACCAAACCTGTGATTACGCGGCTGGTCATCAATATCCAATAGTTTGGCGCGTACGCAGAAAGTAGGTTACCAAGAATAAATAGCACCATTAGCCCAGCCAGCACCTTCTTCTTATTGAAACGAGCGAGGTATATCGTGAGGAGTGGGCCGCCAAACACAATCGCAAGTGCGTAGCCACTAATTAGGTAACCCGCTTGACCTTCAGTAATTGAAAGAGTGTGAGCAACTTGAGGCAATATGCCCGCGATAACAAATTCTGCTGTGCCAATTGCGAAGGCAGCTAAGGTTAGAATCCACACCTGCAGTGGCATCTTTTCATTTTTCATAGCAATCTCATTTTGGGTTTCGATGGCAAGTTGAGGGACTTGTCTGAATAGCGTCAGTATATTGATTCGAAAAAATTTGATAATTGGCTATTATTTGAATTTATTATTCAGCTATTCCAAATAATGAGGTAGGAAAATGGACAAGTTCGCCGATATGGAAATGTTTGTTGCCATTGTTCATCACAGAGGCATGGCATCAGCCGGGAGAGCTTTGGGGCTATCGCCCGCGACCGTGACGGCGAGGCTGCAAAATTTAGAGCAGCGCTATGGTGTGAAGCTGCTGAATCGAAGCACTCGTCATTTGTCTTTGACGGATGCAGGGGCGCTTTATCACCAATCGTGTATTGAAATATTGGAAAGCGTTCGAGCGACTGAGAATGTGCTTCAAACCGGAACCACAGAGGTAAAAGGACCGCTTAAAATCTCAGCTCCGAAAGACATAGGTAAGCAATACATTGCGCCATTGCTGTCTTCTTTTTGTCGTATGCACCCAGATGTGATTCCCTTTCTCTATTTGAATGATGGGTTAAGCAACATGGCAGAGTCTGGGCTGGACCTGGTGATTCGCTATGGGGAGCTAGCAGATAGCCAACTGATTTCGCGCAAGTTAGCAACTAGCCAGCGAGTGCTGTGCGCATCTCCTCAATATCTTGCAGATTACGGAGAGCCAAAAAGCCCGACAGAGTTGATGGCTCATCAATGTCTTGCATTGATAAGAGGGAATGAAGCGCTGCAGCATTGGTATTTTGCCGCTAATGGGGAGCAGCAATCCATTTCTATCATGCCAAAACGGTATTCAGATGATGGGGAGGTGCTTCGTCAGTGGGCGATTGACGGTGAAGGGATCGTCATGAAGTCGATTCTAGATGTCCAACAAGACATTGCTCAAGGCCGTTTGGTCACCTTGCTTGATGGCTATACGAAGAATTTTAGTCAGGTTAGTGTCGGCCAAAGCGCAGATTTACACGTTATCTATCAAAGCCGCGATTATCTACCCAAGCGAATGCGACTGTTTTTAGATCATTTGTATACTGCGTTCGATGCCTAGAAAAATGGTCTGTGATAAGCAGAGTGGTCTGCTTATCACGATTTGTTTAACCAAAGAGCACGCTGTACAGGAAGCCTGCGCCTATCGCCATCCCTAAAATGACAGTCAAGAAAGCCGCGATCATTTGGTTTTTGAAGATCGACTTAAGCAAAATCACTTCCGTCAAACTTGCTCCTGCACTACCAATGATCAATGCCATCACAGATCCTAGCGCCATGCCTTTTTGTACCAGAGCTGCACTTAATGGAATGACGGCTTCAGCACGAATATAGAGTGGAATACCGATAACCGCCGCAACAGGAATCGCATACCATTTACCTGCACCAGCGTATTCAACGATCAACTCCGTCGGAATGAAGCCATAGATAAATGAACCGATCGCAATACCTAGCATCAAGTACGGGAAAACTTGTTTAAAGTCTTTCCAAGTGGATAACCAGATATTCATCCAACGGCTTTGTTGTTTGCTTTCAATGAGCGTTGCAGTGGCGCTGCCATCTGGACCACAGCAACTGACTTTAATTTTAGGTTCGGCGTTGGTGCTACAGCAAGTGCTCTGCGCTGCCACTGGCAAAGTTGGTTCACCACAAGCGGCTTTTGAACTGCATGAACTGGCTTCTGTTTTTATAGGCTTGCGCTCTTCACGGCTTGCTTTACAACTCGAGTTTTCAACAGCTTGATAGGCTTCAGGTTTTACGTATTTTTCAAAGCCAAGTTTTTCTAATACATAACCAGCAACAACCGATACCGTCATTGCGATCAGGAAGTAGAACGCGGCGACTTTCCAACCGAAAGTCACGACAAACAAACCAATGATGACAGGGTTAAGCAGTGGACTACCAAACAAGAAGACCATCATCGGGCCAAACCCGGCTCGAGCTCGCAATAACCCTTTTAGGAAAGGAATGGTTGAGCAAGAGCAAAAAGGTGTAATTGCGCCTAAAAGCGCTGCAACAATATAACCTTTGCCATTACGTGAGCTTAAGATCGACTGGATCTTTTCTGGGGTTAGAAACTCTTGTAACACACCAACAATATAGCTGATGGCCAAAAACAGAATGATCAACTCTGCTGCGAGAAAGGCAAACATATCCAGGGCTTCGCTTGCCATGGTCATAAGTTCATTGTTCATTGCTTGACTCCATAACGAGTAGGATGAATATATTTCGATTATTTTAGAATTATAGAAATCAAAGGAAAGGCAGGTCAATATTTATTTCTATAAATGTCGAAATAAAAGCATCGAGTCATGGCGAGCCATTGTTGGCTAGGTAATTAGGGTCTGTTGACCTTTCGCGGTTAAATTTTGTTCGAGATAAAATCGTTTTAGGCGCGGCAAGGGGTATGTAGCCTAGCATTCTAAGTAAATACCCCTTAACAAAGCATAAAACGATTTTAGCCGAACCCTTCGGGCAGCGTTTGTGGGTCATTTCTACTGCGTTATCGGCTTTTCATGTAGGCTAGCTACACTTCAAAGCCCCTGTCTGCTCTTGTTTATAAAGAAATAGAAATTTCCCACAAACAGCTGCAAAAATCAGCTCGAAAGATCAACAGACCCTAGTCATCGCAAATATGACTACACTTAGGCAGTGACTTAAGACTTTATTGGGAAACCGATGTCGTTGCGTGAAACCAAAATGACCAACCCTTGTGTGCGAAATTGTTGTCTTGATGACGATGATGTTTGCCTTGGCTGTTTTCGTACCCTAAAGGAAATCTTGGGTTGGAATCAGATGACTCAGGTTCAACAAAAGCACACCCTGTCTTTATGTCGAAAACGACGTCAAAAATCACACCCTTTCTCTTAACCTACTGGGCCGATGTCGCCGCCAACAAAAAAGCAAAATAACGCTTTACCTAAAGTTAACTTGAGGTTTTATCCTGTTGTTAAATCAACAAGGAGTGAGAATTATGCAGAACAATTATGTAAAAGAGTTGGCGATCAAGAGCTATCAAGAAGAAGCGCAAAAAGAGTACTATCGAACATCCTCAGAGTCCTTTCATACCCCAAGTTTTATGATTGGAATTCTAGTTAGCTCGATACTGATGGGTTGGTATTAATCTGATTTGCGTAGTTTCTCTACATCCCTGACTTTCTTGGGGTGTTGCACTCAATAGACACTTCGATTAATCTGGAAATATACGATTATTTGGAGTGACTATGGAACTCGACGCTGTCGCGAAAGCATTAAAAGAGCTGGGCCACCCAACGCGGCTATCTATCTATAAAACCGTCGTCAAAGCAGGCCATCAAGGTGTTGCGGTTGGTGCAGTGCAAGAAAAAATGGCCATTCCAGGCTCTACCCTTTCCCATCATATCTCGAGTTTGGCGTCAGCGGGTTTAATCAGCCAGCGTCGCGAAGGTCGTACCCTTTACTGCGTTGCAGAGTATCAATGCCTTGAGGGTGTGATTGGCTTTTTGCGCGCCGAGTGCTGCGCCGATGCAAAAGGAAAGTAACCCCTTTTAGACAACGGTGGAAACAGGCAAGTATTTGATACTTTGTGGCACTGAGTGTGATTAGTTTAACAAGCTACCCAGTAACGCCTCGCTGTTCAGCGAGGCGTTTTTGTGATTTATTGGACACTCACACAACAGAGGACGTTGACTATGGTTACAGCACTTTACGCTTCAATATTGGCTGGTTTGATGATTTGGCTTTCGATTGAAGTCATCAAACAGCGTCGCAAAGCACAAATAAAATATGCCGATGGCGGTGTGGACGCGTTGCAAGTCGCACGCAGTGCTCATGGCAATGCGGTTGATTATGTTCCCATTACCTTAATACTGATGGCTATGGTCGAATACAATGGGGCGTCTGTTTGGCTCATTCATCTATTTGGCACGCTCTTTGTTCTTGGGCGCATCCTTCACGCGAAAAGTATTCTTGCCGACAAATTGAAAGGACGCATCACTGGTATGAAGCTCACCTTTCTTGTCATTGTCGGCTTAATCATACTTAACTTAGTCTACTTGCCATATGAGCGAATTATCTAAATAACCAGCGATAAAGCGGTGTTTTTGATAAGCCAACCACCAAAATGAGCGTTGTGATGAGCGTCCCGAACAGTACTAAGCCATCTTTGGCAAGGTCGGTAATCTCATAGTATCGTGCAACGTTCATCATCAAGATTATGACAGGTAAGTGCGCTACATAGATGGGCAGTACGAACTTTGACAGCGACGTGATTCGTCGATCTTTTCCAAGCTCAGGCTTTGCCAATAACCAAAGAAAACAGCCTGTTCCCCACAAAGCTGTACCAAAAAGAAAATCGTTAGCGTTGAACGGTTGATCAAACTGATAGAGCCACGCTGCCTCACCAAAATGAATCATCATGCCGACAAATGCCAATAAGGCGGCGTGTCTTGCGCTAACGGATATGCTGTGTTGACGGATGGCAAAACCAATGGCGAACAACAATGAACTAAAGAATGGACCGTTACGAGTAAAGAACGGGGTCCATAGCTCGGTCAGGTTTTGATAGCTACCGCCGAGCACGCCATATACGTATAGGATTGCGCCGATCGGCAATAACCACGTCGTTTTGTTCACCTTGGCGAGTACACCTGCGATAAGCGCGGCAAACATAAGAGCAGGAATAAACCACAGGTGAACCAATCCCCCTTCCAAAACAGAGTTAAGTGGCGTTGCCGCTAAAAATTGCCAATATCCTTCACGTTCTGCTAGGTAGCCTTGCTCTGCGACTCGCTGAAGGTTGAACGGCATCAGCAAACAAATGATGCTCCAAACAACAAAAATCCTCAGTAATGGGGTGAGGTACTGTTTCAACGTCGAGATAGGGTCTACGATTAACTTAGGTTGAATCAAGTAGCCAGAAATTAGAAAGAAAAGGGGCACCGCAAATCGAGTGGTTTGGTTGAAGATGAAGCCCAGCCAAGGTGTGCCGTCAAACTGCCAATAAGTGAGAAACATTTGGCAGTGCATTGCGACGATCGCGAGTATAGCGACGACGCGGCCAAACTCGATACTGATGATTTTATCGTTATTCATAAGTGACTTTTTATGGAAACAGAGTGGCGAAAGATAACAACTCTTTTGCCGAAGAATCATGATTTGGATGAGGTTTTATGTGGATGCAAACAGCACTTCTTAGCGGATTTGAGAGGCGTATCCCTTTTTTGTCACCGGCCTCGTTATCAATAAAATATTGTTGCTAATCATTGTGATAAGTGGTGTGAATGCTTTTGTTACAGGTATTCATTAGCTGGTGGAGTTGACATAGGAAAAGGCAACTTGGAGAGCAAGATGGTAAACGGAATTAAGATCAGTACAAAAATCATCATCGCGTTTTTGGCATGTTTTATCTGCTTTGGTATCTCGGCGTATGTCAGCTATCAAGGCATGCAAAATGCCAGTTCAAGTTTTAAAACCTTTAGCAAATTATCGAAAGAAACGACTCTCATTGGCCAAGTCCAAGCGAATATGTTGCAAACGCGCCTAGGGGTGAATGAGTTTCTTGCAACCCACGATGATAAGTACATGCAGGCATTTAACAAACGCTTGGATCGGACCAATACTCTGCTTTTTGACTTGGAAGCGTACCTTCATGATGAAGAGAGTTTGCGTCATTTAGCAAAAATTAAAGTTGAAGTGGCGGATTACGCTCGCAACTTCGATCTGTTGCAGAAGGAAGTCCATGAGTTTGATGCTTCTTTGAATGGCACGATGCGTGAGCAAGAAAAAGTGGCCCTCATTGCCATCGAGTCGTTGCTGGAAGACGCGCACAACAGCGGTGATGCTGATATTGAGTATTACTCCGCGATATTGATGGAGACCTTCTTGTTCGCCAAAATTTCCGTATCAAATTTCCTTCAAGATCCGCAAAAAACACCGTTAGAGACTCCTCGTCGTTATCTTAATCAGCAGCTCCCTGAAGCGGAGGCCGCGCTCAAAAAATACTTAGTGACCGACAAGCAGCAATCGTTATTGTCTACTTATCAGGGCGAGCGAGAAAAATACAACCAAGATTTTGAGCATGTCGTGATGCTTAAGGAGCAAGAGCAAGTCTTGAGTCGAGCATTGATTCAACTCGGTGAAGATATTTCGCAACAGCTTGAAGAAATCAAATACACCGCGATCGCTCAGCAAGATAAGCTCATCCCTCAACTGCAAGAGCGAAAAGAGCAGACGGTGACAGCTATTTTCCTCGCATCTGCCGCTGCCATTATGATTGGGGTGGCGTTTGCTGTGTGGGTTCGTCACTCCATTTTGCAAGGCATTGCACGGGTGAAGGTGGTGTCTCAGCACTTATCCAATGGCAACTTGGCGATTAAGATAGAAAGCAATAGCAAAGATGAGCTCGGCGAATTGCTCAATGATATGCAAGTGACGATCCTCTCGTTGCGAGACATCATCAGCGAAGTGGCGACGTCTAGCAGTCGTGCGGGTGTCATGTCAGAGGAGTTATCCCAAATCACCAGTACCACGAGTGAGTCTTCTCAGGCTTTGAAGCAGGAGATGGATTCAATCGCGACCGCAGTGGAGCAACTGTCTGCAAGTACGCTAGAAATATCAACCAGCGCACAGGGCGCCGCAAACTTTACCCAGCAAGCCACATTTAATGCGGAGGAGAGTTTGAGTGTCGTTGGGCAAACCTTGCAAGATATTCGAGTCATAGAGAACGAAATGACAGCAAGTGTTGAGCAGATTCAAGGGCTCTATCAGGAGTCAATCAATATTGGCTCGATTCTCGAAACGATTCGAGGCGTTGCTGAGCAAACCAATCTGCTTGCATTAAATGCTGCTATTGAAGCCGCGAGAGCAGGAGATCAGGGAAGAGGTTTCGCTGTTGTTGCTGATGAAGTTCGAACGCTGGCGCAGCGCACACAAGAAGCGACCCATCAAATTGAAACTTTGATTACCAACTTGCAAGCGGGTGCAGAATCCGCGACAAACTCGATTACGGGCAGCCACGATCGGGTACTTGAAACGTCTCAGCGTGCGATTTCAGCGACCGACAAACTCCAAGCGATCAAAGACTCCATTTTTGAGCTTAATGAGCTGAACTTGCAAATCGCGGCAGCGGTTGAGGAGCAGAGCTTGGTGGCGAACAATGTCAGTGGCAGCGTACAAGAAACCAATGAAATATCCACTCAGAACAGCCAATCAGTGGGGGAAGTGTCGGTGGCCGCCAACGAGCTAACGGAAGTGGCGCAGAATCTCGATCTGCAAGTGAAACGCTTCACGCTAAACTGAGTTGGGTGTATTCAGGCTGGTTGGTTTTCGCTATTGGAAAAAAAGTACGAGTGTGCTAAAAAGAGCAGGTGGTTGTGTAAGAGTGTTCTATGAGTAAAGGCAAAGTTACCCGAGAAAATATTTTGACCAAGGCGTTCGAGCTGGCCAGTGAGAATGGTTTAGAGAGTCTAACGATTGGTGAATTGGCCAAGCAGTGCGGGATGTCGAAAAGCGGTCTGTTTGCTCATTTTAACTCTAAAGACAACTTGCAGATTTCGGTTTTAGAGCATGCAAATCATATCTTTACTCAGAGAGTGATTGCGCCGGCGAGAGAACACAACGCCATATCGATCGAGCAGAAGTTAAAGATGCTGCTTGATAACTGGCTAGGCTGGAACCACTCTTTTCAAGGCAGTTGCATGTTTCTCGATGCATGGAAAGAAACGGGGTGCGAGACACCTCCGACCCAACAAGTCCTGAAAAAAACCATCGCGACGTGGGTTGAGTACTTGCGTATTCAGGTGGCGAAAGGGGTGGAGAATGGTGAGTTTGATTCGCAATTGGATCCTAAACAAGCCACCTTTGAACTGTATGGGTTGTATTTAAGCGCTCACCTTTTCTACTCATTGCACGGAGAAGAGGCGAGTTATCAGCATTTCTGGCAAGGCGTTAACCGTCTGATTGAAAGCTGGAAATAGAACAAAGTAAGCTGAGTATTTCTACTTGGCTTATTATTTAACTAAAAATAGCACGGTCGTTCGCTTTTGCGAGAGGTAAGGGCTGGCAAAGAAAGGAAAACAAAATGAGTGAGAAGATTTACTTTAACACCTCGCAGAAGTTCAGCGTCAAAAAGAGCCTAGTCAACTTGACCACCCGTCTGCATCATACGTTGGCGCCAAAGCATGCAAAAAATACCGCGCGCAAATTGCTGCTCACTCCTGCTCGCACGCAGCCAAAAAACGCAGAGCCAACGGGCTTAGTTAAAGGCGAAGTCAGCTCAAAAGAAGGTGTGCTCAAGACGTATCAGCTTGGCTCTGGGCCTGTGTGGGTGTTGACTCATGGTTGGTCAGGCAGTGCCAGCCAGTTCTACCCATTGATGGAGCACATCGCCAGTCGAGGCTATACCGCGTTGGCTTACGATCACCCGGGTCATGGGCAAAGTGGTGGTGTTTATGGTCATATCCCCGCTTTTGTTCACGGCTTGGAAGCAATACTGGATAGTGTTGACGAAGTTGCTGGGCTAGTTGGCCATAGTATGGGTACCGCTTCGTCGATTGAATGCCATCACCAGAAGTTGGCGGATAAGCCATTTTTGCTGATCGCACCTGTCCTCGACTATCTGGATAATCTATTTGGCAGCGTCGCTCGCTCTGGCTATTCAATGCGTTTGTTCAATGCGGTGGTTTCTGAGGTGGAAGAGGAATATCGCTATCCGATTCAATCAGTCGATCCTTACAACAAGCTCAAACTTCGTTCTGCATCGACTATTATTGTTCATGATGAAGGCGATAAGTTTACCAAGTTCTCGGTCTCTCAACGCGCCGCTGAAGAGATGCCAAATGTCACTTTAGTTGCGACTCAAGGTCAGGGCCACGGCAGAGTGATGAAGTGTGCAGAAGTGATGCAGAGTTTTGATAAATTGAACGGTATTTAATCAACAGAATTGATGGGAACTTATCAAGAGTATTCATTAACTTAACATTGTTAACCATGATTTTGATGTGGTTAACAAATTCGCAATAAAAAATATTTCCGAGCAGGGTTGTGTGGGATCATTTGCTATGCCACAAGGCCCTCATAAGGAAATATAATAATGAATAGAAATGATAGTGTCCCTTTACCTAGCAATACCCGAGAATGGTTTTTTAACCGCAACAGCATGATTATTTTGGCGAATATCGCGCTGTTTGCGGTCATGTATTTTTCCCTCCCGTTTGATCCCCAAGTGGTACTTGGGATCTGCATGCTGATGTTTGTGGCCATTTTGTGGTTGACCGAAGCCTTGCATGTCACCGTCACCGCTATCCTAGTTCCCATCATTGCGGTGTTGTTTGGTGTGTTTGATACCCAAACTGCACTGAACAACTTTGCCAACTCGATCATCTTTTTGTTCCTTGGTGGTTTTGCGCTCGCTGCGGCTATGCATCGTCAAGGGCTCGACAAGGTGATTGCTGACAAAGTACTCATTCTTGCCAAGGGTAAGATGAGCGTCGCGGTATTTATGCTGTTTGGTGTCACCGCTGCGCTTTCGATGTGGATCAGCAACACGGCAACCACCGCGATGATGCTGCCATTGGTATTAGGCGTATTAAGCAAAGTGAATTCAGAAAGCGGCCACAAGACCTATGTGTTCGTGCTGCTTGGTATTGCTTACAGTGCCAGTATTGGTGGTATTGCAACTATCGTAGGTAGCCCACCAAACGCCATTGCTGCTGCTGAAGTTGGCCTAACATTTACCGAATGGATGAGCTTTGGTGTGCCGACAACATTGGTGCTCTTGCCTGTTTCGATTGCGGTGCTGTTCTTCGTACTCAAGCCAGATTTAAATGGCCAGTTTGAACTAAACCGAGAAGCGGTCAACTGGGATAAGGGCAAAGTGGTGACCTTAGCGATCTTCGCCGCGACCGTATGTTTATGGATTTTTAGTAAGCCAATTAACGCTATGTTAGGCGGTTACGCCAAGTTTGATACCGTTGTGGCGTTAGGCGCGATCGTAGCGGTGAATTTTGCACGCGTTGTGCACTGGAAAGACATTGAAAAAACCGCTGACTGGGGTGTGTTACTGTTGTTCGGTGGCGGTATCTGTTTGAGCAACGTATTAAAAGCGACAGGAACCAGTGTCTTCTTGGCGAATGGCTTAAGTGAAATGATTGCTCACTTAGGCATCTTCTTTATTATCGCGGTCATCGCTGTATTTGTCGTCTTCTTGACCGAGTTTGCTAGTAATACTGCCAGCGCAGCACTACTGATTCCGGTATTTGCAAGTGTTGCTGAAGCCTTCGGCATGTCGCCTGTGGTCCTATCGGTATTGATCGCTGTTGCGGCGTCGTGTGCCTTTATGTTGCCCGTTGCCACGCCTCCTAACGCGATTGTGTTTGGCTCTGGTCACATTAAGCAAAGTGAGATGATGCGAGTCGGGATCATTTTGAACCTCGCGTGTATTGGTGCACTAACCTTTATCGCGTTGAGTTTGTGGACTTAACAACACGCAATAAAAACAAAGCGAGGCAAATGGCCTCGCTTTTTTACGATTAGATTCGTACGATTGCTCAATGCAGTTTTCGCAACGACAAAGATAACGGGTTGAGGAAAGCCAATGAAATGGAGTATAGGGATACTGATCGCGGTTTGGAGCAGTTTGCTTTTTGCTGAAGTGGTAAAAGAGGAATCGGCTGAGTCGTTCATTAAGGTCAACATGACGCTGGAGCTTGATGGCGTTGAACGGTCGATTGATCAAACGCGCGAATCGCTGGATCAAATTGGAGTCGCGCTCGGCCAAATAGCTCAAAGTGACAACCTTAACGCGGATCAGCAGCGAATGCTGGGCGATACGATTGAAAATCTAAATCAGTTGGTGCACTTGTCGAAAGTGTCGGTAGAGTCATTGCCTCAAGCATTTGAGCGCTCTAAACAGACGATCTCTGATGAAAGTAAGGTATTTATGGATGACCTGCGTTTTAAGGTATTGCTTGTTGTCGCGGCGATCGGATTGGTGGTTGTGTTAGTGATTGCTGCGATAGGCTGGTTTATTCTGCGGCCGATGCAGTCGTCATTGGTTGCGGTGACTCAAAACATCGCTTCGATGGCGGGCGCAATCAAAACCACTGCGGATGCGCTAGACTCCATCTCCAACCAACAAGGAGAGATTGCAAAGCGGTTAGAGCGTCATGTTGATTCTGCTGACAAGTCTTGATGATGGTTCGAGCGCGCCAAAAACCTAAAAGCTGACGCATTAACGTCAGCTTTTAGGTTGCAAGGGATTACTCGCTTTCTCGATTAAATGCCCAAGCGTACATCAATTCCAACGCAATGGTGGCGCCTGCAAGCGCTGTAACGTCGCTGTGATCGTACGGTGGTGAGACTTCGACAACGTCCATACCCACAATGTTAATTCCGGCAAGAGCACGCAAT
Organism: Vibrio sp. 16; assembly: GCF_963681195.1. Lineage (NCBI taxonomy): Bacteria > Pseudomonadati > Pseudomonadota > Gammaproteobacteria > Vibrionales > Vibrionaceae > Vibrio > Vibrio sp. 16. Next base: position 631,594 of record NZ_OY808998.1, on the reverse strand, counting down.
ATCTTAAGTACCTTGTCCGAGTTAAGGCCGCCGCAAACCGGAGTGCCAGTGCCCGGCGCAAACGCTGGGTCAAGACAATCAATATCGAATGTGACATAAACAGGTTTGTCACCAATGATGTCTCGGATGCGTGCTACGATATCTTCAGCGCTTAGCTCGTTCGCTTCCATCGCATTGATCACGTTGAATCCGTGTTCGTCGCGTTTGTACTCTGTACGAATACCAATCTGCACCGAATGTTTTGGCGAAATTAGCCCTTCATTTGGGGCGTGGTAAAACATAGTGCCATGGTCGTAACTGCTGCCATTGGCATAAGTATCGGTATGAGCGTCAAAGTGAATCAACGCCATTTCTCCATGATGCTTCGCGTAGGCGCGCAAAATAGGCAGAGTGATGAAATGGTCACCGCCTAACGCCAGCATGGTTTTACCGCTTTTCAGGATTTCGCTGGTGGCCGCTTCTAAGCGGTAAGTGAAATCTTCGGCATCACCACAATCAAACACCAAATCGCCTGCATCAATGACTTTTGCTCGGTCGAATACGTTGAAGTCCCATGGAAATTTCTTTCCTTCCCACGCCAAGTTAACCGAAGCGCGGCGGATTGCATCTGGCCCCATACGCGCACCAGGGCGACCCGATGTCGCCATGTCGAGTGGCACGCCAAGTACCACGAGATCAGCGTCTGATGAGACAGGGTTGCGCAGATATGGTCTGCGCATAAAACTCATGGAGTTTGAGTAGAGTGAATAATCAGTCTTGGTAAACAAATCATTCATTTAGAAATCCTCTAAGTAGGTGTAACCAGACAGGCCACCCTCTAATTCTTCAAGTATGGTTTGTTGCTCGCTTGCGTCAACACGTTCTGCAACCAGCTCACGGTAGTTGCTGCGAATATTATCCACATCAATGTGCACGTAGCGCATCATGTCTTCTACCGTGTCGCCTTCATCGATGCGTTCAATGATCGCTTCTCCGCTCTCATTGACGGTCACCACAGCACTATGGGTATCACCAAATAGGTTGTGCATGTCACCAAGAATCTCTTGATAAGCACCGACCAAGAAAAAGCCCATTAAGTACGGCTTGTCTTTCGTCCAAGCAGGTACTGGCAATGTGGTCTCGATACCTTGGCCTTCAACGTATTGCTCAATCGCACCGTCGGAGTCACAGGTAATGTCGAGCATCACAGCGCGGCGATCTTCCACATTTTCCAATCCTGACAGTGGCAGAACAGGGAAGACCTGATCAATGCCCCATGCGTCTGGAAGCGATTGGAACAACGAGAAGTTAACGAAAAACTTGTCGGCTAAACGCTCGCTCAGCTCATCCAATATTGGACGGTGGAAACGGTTTTTTGCGCTGAGTTGTCCACTCAGCTCGTAATAAATACGCAGCGAAAGTTGTTCTGCCCATGCTCGTTGGTACAAGTTCAACAATCCCATTGCGAACTGAGAATGCACCTCAGCTAAGTCGCTTTGCGTGTCGTTGTAAATTTCAATCAGTGCGCGTGCATTACTGTCATTTTGTAATGTTTCCCAGTTCGACCACATGTTTTGTAGCAAAATTGGGTCATGGGCGTCAGGTGCACTCACACTTTCAGGATGGTACGCCTCTGTACCGATAACGTTTGTGATCAGTACAGCATGATGAGCAGTCAAAGAACGGCCAGACTCAGAAATAATGACTGGTTCTGGTTGCTCATACTGCTGACACACATCGCCCACGGTACTCACGATATTGCGAGCGTACTCAATCAAGCCGTAGTTCATTGAGTTTGATGACTGGCTACGAGTACCGTCATAATCAACCGCAAGACCGCCGCCGATATCAAAGAACTGGATGTCGGCGCCCATGCCACGTAGTTCGCAGTAGAATCGTGCAGACTCATTCACACCATTGCGAATATCGCGAATGTTGGCCATTTGAGAGCCTAGGTGGAAATGTACTAACTGCAATGCATCGAGTTGGTCTTCTTCTCTTAAACGGTCAATCACAGTCAGAACTTGAGACGCGGCCAAACCAAATTTGGACTTTTCACCACCGCTGGATTGCCATTTTCCTGCACCTTGTGACGCAAGGCGAATACGAATCCCCATGCGCGGTTTCACTCCTAGGCTTTTCGCTTCTTTAAGCACAAGATCAAGCTCGGATAACTTCTCAAGTACGATAAAGACCTTATGTCCAAGCTTTTCACCAATCAGCGCCAAGCGAACATATTCGCGGTCTTTGTAACCGTTACACACGATGACGGAGCTCGCTTTTTGTGCGAGAGCCAATACCGCGAGAAGCTCAGGTTTGCTGCCTGCTTCCAGTCCTAGCTGTTTGGTTTCTAACTGTGCTTGGCTTTCCAAAATCTCATCGACGACTTCTTTTTGTTGGTTCACCTTAATTGGGTAAACCAGTAAGTAGTTGTTCGTGTATTGATACTCGTCGATCGCTTGGTTAAACGCATCACAAATGCCATGCACGCGTTGGTGCAAGATCTGAGGAAATCGAACCAGTACAGGCAAGTTAAGTTGCTGCTCTTCCAGCTTTGAAACGATATTACTGAGCGGAATCTGGTGCGATTGGTCGCAACGAGGCGATACATACACTTCGCCCTGATTATCAATGCCATAGAAGCCTTGGCTCCAGTAATGTACGTTGTAGTCCGCGCGAACACGATCGAGTTTGGAAATATTTTCCACGTCTAGTCTCTCAAAGAATAAGGAGAGTGAAACATGAATCAGAAGAACCTGAAGTCATACCTAACACGGCGGGAGTCAAGGGACGCTTTTGGCCGGGTTGAGCGCATTAACGGACAAAAAGGCGTCAGAGTCTAACAAATTAATTTTGTCGAAAAGATAGCCAAGCTTATATAGATAAAAATTATGATTGAATCGGCATAAATCAGAAGTGGGAATGCGGCTATCAACCTTTATTTGCGTTAGTTGAACCGCTAAAATGGACGCAAATTGATTACCTTTGGAAGAACCATGGCAAAACTGACACTTCAAGAGCAGATGCTAAAAGCAGGCTTAGTGAACGAGAAAAAACTCAAAAAAGCGAAGAAAGGCTCGAAGAAATCTCGTGTCCAAGCGCGCGAAGTTAAAGCAGCTGTTGAAGAAAACAAACGCTTACAGCAAGAGCGTGACAAGGCGCTGAGTGAAGAGCAGAAAGAGCAGCGTCTATCCAAAGAGATCAAAGCGCAAATTAAACAGCTTATCGCGATGAACACCATCGAACAGAAAGAGGGTGAGATTAAATACAACTTTACCGATGGAACACTTGTTAAAGCGCTTTACGTTGAGCCATTGACGCGTGATCAGCTAGCGAAGGGAGTTCTATCGATTGCGCGTACAGACGATACCTATGTCGTTATCCCTAGCAGCGTAGCGAAGAAGATTGCTCTGCGCGATGAGAGCGTGATCATCGAGCAAAACGCCCCAGCGGAGGATATGCCTGCGGAAGATGACCCGTACGCAGATTTCGTCGTGCCAGATGACCTGATGTGGTAATAGCAGCAAGATAGGTTTATACAGCGCTCTGCATTGGCAGGGCGTTTTTTTTGCTTACAGATGGATAAAGTGGTGCGAGGGGTATGAACGAGAGGTTCGTAGAATGCAAAGCATAAAAAAACCAGCCACTTGGGCTGGTTTTTGAAATCTTAGAAAATTGACGCTTGAGTCAATCTAAAATTATAGTACTTCAACGTTAGCAGCTTGAGGACCTTTTTGGCCTTGCTCAACTTCGAAAGCAACCTTTTGGCCTTCAGCTAGAGTTTTGAAGCCTTCGCCAGTGATAGCGCGGAAGTGTACGAATACGTCAGCACCGCCGTTTTCTTGAGTGATGAAACCGAAGCCTTTCTCTTCGTTAAACCATTTTACTGTGCCAGTAGTTTTGTTAGACATGATGTGTCCCTTGTATAAGTTTAATTAAATGTTTGGTGCGCTGAAAAATTGAACTATTAAATGTAACTATGAAGCTAAGGGAAAATCTAACTGTACTGCAGCAGAATGCGAACATTCTGAATGATTTACTTTTACTTGAGTTTCACTAATAACCCTGAATAACAGAGCGACGCAATAGTATGTCAGCGCCTCAGAGGAGTAAAGGCTTATTTTCCAGATTGACCATATTCGTGATCGAATTCGGCAATAAGCCCCTTCCTCTATAAGTACGTCATCAATAAGAAAAAGTGAGTTATCACGCTAACTTTTTAAAGATGATAGACGTATTAATACCACCAAAAGCAAAATTATTGCTCATGAGGTATTCGACCTCTAATTCGCGGCCTGCACCTGTAATATAGTCCAAATGACCGCATTGTTCATCCAATGTTTCGAGATTTAATGTTGGGCTAAACCAACCTGTGTGCATCATCTCTAGGCTCAGCCATGCTTCGATTGCGCCGCAAGCTCCCAACGTATGGCCAAAATAACTCTTCAAAGAGCTGATTGGCACTTTACCTAGTGCATTAGCGGTGGCATTGCTTTCTGCAATGTCGCCACGATCGGTTGCCGTGCCGTGGGCAGAGACATAATCAATCTTTTCAGGCTCAATGCCCGCATCTTGTAGCGCCATTTCCATACAGATTTGCATGGTTTCCATTTGAGGCTGTGTCACGTGGGCGGCATCGCAATTGCTGGCAAATCCGACGATTTCAGCGTAAATCTTTGCCCCGCGCGCCACGGCATGCTCATATTCCTCGAGCACTAAGGTTCCTGCGCCTTCACCAATCACGAGACCATCTCGACCTGCGTCGTACGGACGTGGGGTCGACTTTGGAGATTCGTTTTTCAGGCTGGTCGCAAACAGCGTATCGAAAACGGCGGATTCTGTTGGGCAGAGTTCTTCGCCACCACCGGCAACCATCACCGTTTGATAACCGTGTTTGATCGCTTCATACGCATATCCAATGGCTTGGCTACCAGAGGTACACGCGCTGCTGGTCGGAATCACTCGGCCTTTTAGACCAAAGAACAAGCCAACATTAACCGCGGTCGTGTGCGGCATCATTTGTACGTAGGTCGTTGCGGTGATTGCTTTGGTTGTTTTCTCATTGAGCATGACACCAAAAGCGCCGATTGCATCGGTACTGCCCGTTGATGAGCCGTAAGCAATACCCGTTTGGCCGTTGGTTAATACGTCGTGACCGATTAATCCTGCTTGGTTCAGTGCGTTTTCTGTCGCAACGGTTGCGAGTTTAGAAACGCGCCCCATTCCACGGACTTGCTTTCTTTTGTAGTGTTTAGGAAGCTCAAAGTGGTCAACGGGGGCTGCCAATTTGGTATTTAAACCTTCGTACTGCTCATAAGAGGGCATGTATTGAGTGGCATTTTCGCATGCGCGCAGCTTTGGCTCGATGCTGTTCCAATCATTACCGAAGGCCGTGACGCCCGACATGCCTGTCACTACTACGCGACGACTCATACTAAGCCTCCATTTACAGAGATGACTTGGCGCGTCACATAACCAGCAATGTCAGACATTAAGTAACTAACAAGGCCTGCGACTTCTTCCGGTTCGCCCATTCGACGAAGAGGGATTTGCGGCATTGCGTGCTCTTTGACATGCTCATCGACCATTCCCGTGTCAATGAGGCCGGGTGCGACGCAGTTGACGGTGATTTTGCGTTTAGCCAACTCTAATGCGAGGGATTTGGTCGCACCGATAACACCGGCTTTCGCGGCACTGTAGTTGGTTTGACCACGATTGCCCATAAGGCCAGACACGGACGCAAGCGTCACGATTCGTCCGCCTTTGCGTTTTTGTACCATTGGCATCACGCATGGGTGTAAAACGTTGTAGAAGCTATCCAAGTTGGTGTGGATCACGCCATCCCACTCTTCTTCCGTCATCGCTGGGAAGGCGGTATCACGGGTAATGCCTGCGTTGTTAACCACACCGTAGTATGCGCCATTAGCCGCGATGTCTGCTTCTAGCTTTTCGCGGCACTCTTCACGGTTGCTGATATCAAATTGAATAAGACGGCCGCTACCGCCATTTTCAATAATGGTATCTAAGGTCTGCTGAGCACCGTTCTGGTCGCCCATATAATGAACTGCAATAGTAAACCCATCCTTTGCAAGTTGGATGGCAATTGCCTTGCCGATACCTTTACTGGCACCGGTGACTAAGACATTTCGGGTCATAATTGACTCCTAGTTTTCATTTCTTCTAATTTTTCTTGGGATGGAACGTAAACGTTTAGCTGACAACTGGCGACAACTTGGCTGTCGATTTCTATACGAGCGGAAAATACCGCCATGCCGTTGTCTTCCATCATTTGCTCAGCGTACATATCCAAACGTGAACCTGCTTGAAACGTGTCACAGTGAGAGGTGTAGCGACGGCTGCCGAGTAAAAAACCGATCGGCGGTTGCTCGCCTTTCTTCATGGCGTGATATCCAGACCATGCGGCGATAGATTGCGCCATAAACTCGATACCAACATAAGCTGGAACCGTCTTTGACTGAGTATCAAAGAAGGGATTTTTCGGTCCAATGTCAACCTGGCAATGAATGGAGTCTTGCTGAATATCGATAGCCTGATCAATCAAGATCATGGGCTCATCATGTGGGAGTAGTTGCGAGATACAAGGATAGCTAGTCATGGGTGTAACCGAATATGAGGCTAATATTGTTACCGCCAAAAGCAAAAGAGTTACTTAAAATGGCTTTGCCTTCGAGTTTAGCCAAACTTTCGACCAATGAAACGTCGATATCGGTGGCTTTGTCTTGGCAGTGCTGCTTTGGCAGTGGTAGATCGTATTTTAAAAGGTGCCATGCGATGGCGGCTTCCGTTGCACTTGCGGCGCCTAGAGTATGGCCTGTCAGCGGCTTGGTGGAACTCACCGGTACCGATTGGCCAAATAGGCGATAGATGGCTTTGCTTTCCATGCTGTCATTGAGCGGAGTCGCTGTGCCGTGAGCGTTGATGTAACCAATGTCATTGGGCGTAAGTCCTGCGTCTTTTAGGGCTTTGCTCATGGCTTGTTCTGCGCCATTGCCTTCTGGGTGCGGCGCAGAAATATGGTGAGCATCAGAGCTGTCACCGACGCCAAGTAAGGCGATGTCTGTCGGTTGGCGACTTAGCAGCATAAAGGCCGCCGACTCTCCGATATTAATGCCGTTACGCTGCGCATCAAATGGACGACAAAGTTGGTCTGACAGCGCTTCTAGGCCATTAAAACCGTTTAAGGTGAGTTTGCAGACGGTATCGACACCACCGACGATAACAGCATCGACAATGCCGCTCTCAAGCAGTTGTTTAGCACTGATGAAGACGCGACCACTCGACGAACACGCCGTAGAGATCGAGTAGTATGGGCCTTCTAAACCAAAGTAGCGCGCAACAAAATCACTGCTGTTGCCCAGCTCTTGTTGGCTGTAGTGGAAATGGTCGGGGAACTTGTCATGTTGCCCTTTATGCGCGATTGCCATTTCACCGTCTGAGATGCCTGATGTACTTGTACCCACCACCACGGCAACTCTTTGCTTGCCGTATTGCTCAATTGCGCGTTTGACACTTGGCTCAATCTGCATAAGCGCAGAGAGGGCGAGACGGTTATTTCGAGTGTTGTATGTGCACAGCGACTCTGGAAGGGGCGGAAGGGACTCCGCCACTCGTCCTACGTAGGTTGAGCGTTGAGTATTCAGGATGTCGTTATCTCGCACCATATTGGACCCTCTTTCGCCCAATAGACACTGGTGAATGTGCTGGTGCTCACTTCCCATCGCGGAGTGGAAGCCACAGTCTTGAATATAAACAGGTGAGGAAGCGCGTGTTGTCATGCTAACTATCTATGGTGTAAATGGCGTTTTGCGGTATTGCAGCGTTTTAATGATGATGGTGTAGTCGTCAGATAACTGATGGAATCGGATGTCCCCATCAAGCCGTTCGTCACTGCTATATTGAATATCAATGACTTGTTCACCTTGGCTATTGAAGATGCTTCTTGAATTGCCTTTATCAATAAGCTGCCACCTTACCTCATTTAGAGGGCCTTCCCAAGCAGAACCCGGCCAGACCGTGATCATCAGGTTAAAAAGCACCTGTTCAGGCTGAGGCAGTACGCCTTGCAAACCTGCAAGCACATCGGTGGAGATCATCTCGGATTGATAATTTAACGACAAAATTCGGGTGCCCCAAGATGAAAATCCGGCTAACACTAGCTTATCTTGATCAACTTGTAGTTGAACGGGCAATTGTTCGCTGCGCTCAGAAGTGGATGTGGCCCAAGTGGCGCTGATTAACTGACTCGCGCTTAAGGTGTAGCCCAGTTGTTCTGGGGTCGGCAAGGTCACCGCAATCTTATCACTGATTTGGACTTTTGGCGTCACTTCTTTTGGTGCTGATGCGCAGGCGGTAAGCACCAAGGCGATGGCGAAACTGCTGACCAACTGTTGAAACGATCGAACGCTCATTGTGTCTCATCCTTTAGGTTGATGGCTAGCGGTGAGAGTAGCCAAGCGACAAAAATACCACTCAGCACGGTAATCCCAAAGCTATGAATCGCATGGGTGTCACTCAATGCCAATAATCCAAACGAGAGCAGGGTGGTAATGGCTGATAAGGTAATGGCGAGCAAGGTGCTGTGGCTGCGTGATTTCTCGGCAAAAAACAAGGTGTAATCAATGCCGATACCGATGATTAAAATAAGCGCCAGTAGGTTGAATAAGTTCAGTGTCGAGCCCAGAGCCGATGCTGCCGCGAGCCCTGCAATACAGGCGATCAACGAAGGCAACACAATTCTGATGGCATGTTGAAGACCGTAGCGTTTAATAAGCAGTGCGCTAATAATGGTGATTGCGAGGGCAAGTAACTCCATCACATGGGTTCGATACTTGGCAAACAGCAAGGAGATCTCTTGCGCCTTATTGAGATAACTGATGTTGCTATTCTCTTGCGCCCAACTCACCACAAGCTCGGGATTACTGAGTTCGGTTAAGACAATCACACTGGCGACGCTGTCATCGAATTGGCCAATGTAGAGGAAGCGGATTGGCTCCGAGACAGGATTTGCCAAATACGCCTCGAGTGAGATAGGCGAAAATTCCGCTGCAAAATCAGGCGTCTCGACTAGCCCCAAATTTGCGGCTAAGGTCTTCGCTTGAGTCTTATACAACCGCGCGATCAAGGTGAAATCTTGCTGCTGCATCATCTCGGAGCTGAGAAATTGGTTCAAGCTTTGGTACTGTTTTATAACGCCTTGTTGTTGCCACTTGTCGAGTTGAGGCGCAATCGCTTCGAGTTTTTGCATCAAAGATTCATCATCATGCGCCGTTACCACAAGCATCTGCTGAGAAGACTTTAATCCACTCACTTCGCTTATTTGCTGCTCTTGTTGCTTTAATGAGTCAGGCATGGCTTGAAGTTGGCGAATATCATCGTCGTAGCGAAGCTGGCTTAACGGATAGGCCGTGGCCACGAGACAAAAAATCGGTAGCGCAATGCGATAGGTCGGTTTAGACCACACGTTGAGCCACCACCGCCAAAGGGACTCTCCGGGCAATGGACGTGAAGGGCTTGGTTTTTTCGCCAGAATGGGGTACCAAGCGACGACGGTAATGTAGGCGGCGATCAATCCAATCGATGAGAACAGCGCAAGTTGTTGTAAGCCTGGGAACGGTGCAATCAGCATCCCCAAATAGCCAATCAAGCTGGTTGCCAGGCCCATGGTGATGGCGGCAAAAATGTGGGTGAGCCCTTTGCGACTGTCCCACTGCTCGCCATCCGCTAAGCGCTCAGTGAGGTAGTGAAACGCGTAGTCAATCGACACCCCAATCAAACTTGCACCAAACACAAGACTAAACAAGTGAACGCGTCCAAACAGCCAGGTTGTGACGGCCAGCGCGGCAAGCAGACCAATCGAAATCGACAGTAGTGCCAAGGCTAAGGGTGTGACACTACGAAAGACAACGACAAACAAGCCAATGACGCCTAGCAGTGAGAATAGGCCGATGGTGCTGATCTCTGATTTGGCACTTTCTGTGCCAAACTCGGCGTAAAACAACACCCCCGTGTGGTGGATGGTTGCTTGGAAAGTCTCTTCGATTTGCTGTTCAATCTGTTTGATGTCAGCAACGCCCTGCTGCGCCGCCAAACTGTATGGGGAATCCGTCAGCGAAGCGGTGACCAGCACATACTCTTGACCCTGAAAATTGGTCGTTAGGAAGCCATTTTTTAATGTAAAAGCACTATTTTGCGCAGACACTTGGGCTAAATAATCACGAAACAGAAGAAAAGGGTCATTTTTCAGCTCTTGTCCTGTCACGCCAGAGAAAGGGTTGTAGATGGACTGAACCACAAGCTGTACTTGCTCTTGAGGCGTATTGGTCAGTCGTTGTCTTTGTTCAGGGGTTAACTGCTGGTAACGGTGTCCAAAGTAGTACGCTGCCCACTGTTTTTGTTGTTCTGCGCTGATCTTGCCTGTCACTTGATCAAATAGCTGCGTACCTTGTAAAGCCGTTGTGAGTTCGGTGGCTGCGGAGAATAAAGAGTCCTCTTCCGGCGCCGTCAGTAGGAAGACGACTTTGTCGCTCATGCTGTTGGAAACGGTTTCGAACGCTTGTTCAGCCACAGGGTTTTGTTGGTTCTTGGGCAACAGCTTAAGAATATTGGTTTCTACGGGCGCGTGCTCTGAGTAGAGCCATTGCTTGCCAAGCATAGCGACGAAAAGGGCGACCAATACCAGCCAAACCAGCGCGATAGCACGCTGGTTCAGTGTTAGATTAGAAATTAAATTGCGCTTGTTCAGCATCGGTCAGACCTTGTGGCTCTGAGGTTTGGTTCGAGAAGAAAATGTCCGTTTTATCGCCACGCAGTTCTTGCAACTCTAAATGCTCGATATCATCGCGCCCTGTCAGTGTGATTTGCTTAAATACGGCGTTCAATGGCGCCTGATTAGGGATGAGCGTAATCGTCCAGCTGCCAGTATCGACTTTGAAATCGATGGTGAACTGCTCCTCAAGCGCGGCGGTATCACCATGAAAGACGGCTAAGAACACGTGGCTAAAGTAGAACGCCATCGGGTTATCTTTTGCGGTAATGGTTTGGGGCGCTTGGCCAGCAAAGGTTTGGCGTAACTTATCTTCGGTCAACACTAAGCTGACAGGAAAGGGGCTCGCTTGTTGCCAAAGCAATCCACGAGATTTGCTCAATGTAAACTGACCTTGCGAGCTTAGCGGTTGGTCAAACATCTCTAGGTGACGTGACTGAACAAAATCGCCACGTACCGTTTCATTTTTCGCTAGCTGCTGTTGCAGTGAGTCTAGGTCTGTCACCTGTGCGGTAACGAACGGCGAGCAGATGAGTAGCGCAGCGGATAAGCACTTCTTAATCAATGTCATGCGAGCTTCCCATGTTGATGCCACTGGTTGACCTTATCGATAAACACTTTAGGAGAAGCAAAGCACATCTCTTGCTCTTTGATAGAAACCGCAACTTGGGTGGTGTGAGCCTTGCACATCCTTTGGTTAGTTTGGGCATCATAGATGACGTAATCGACACGAAGGCGGTTTTCCCACTCGGTCAATTTTGCGTGGACACGTATTTGATGATTGAAAGGGATTGCTTTCACATACTTCACGCGCGTGTCGATGATAGGCCACATGTAGCCTGATTCGTTCATCTTGAGGTAGCCGTAATCAATCTTGTCCATTAACACTCGGCGAGCTTCTTCAAAAAAGCGGAAGAAGTTACCGTGATAAATGACGCCCATAGGATCGGCATCTTGGAAGGAGGTGATCAGTGTCACCTCCGATTCCAACGCAAATTGAATCTCTGGATTCATTAAGCCTCCGCGTAAAGTGGCCAATGACGCTGTTGAATACGACCGATAAAGTGACGTAAATCGTGCTCTAGAGGGCGATCCTCCGCGACAAATTCAAACTCACTCAATACAGCATCACGAATCATCTTGAGGTTGTCGCTCATATGGTGTTCATCCAGCTCGTTATGACGACGACGGATTTCAATTGCCTGAACGCTTGCCAGTAGGGATGCCGCTGCGACTTGCTCCGTCAGCTCCAAAACACGCAAACAATCACGGGCTGCGATGGTGCCCATGCTGACTTTATCTTGGTTATGACACTCAGTTGAACGAGAAAACACGCTTGCAGGCATGGTGTGTTTTAGCGCTTCTGCTGTCCAAGCGGAAATACCAATCTGAACTGCTTTAAAGCCGTGATTGATAGGTTTACGCTCGCCTTCAGCGCCAGTCAAGTTAAAAGGTAAGCCATTGTTAAATTTGTAGTCCATCAGCTGCGCCATTTGACGATCGAGAAGATCCGCCAAGTTCGCGATACCTGTTTTCAGTGTGTCCATCGCCATCGCGATATGGCCGCCGTAGAAATGCCCCCCGTGCAGTACACGTTCGTTATCGCCATCGATGATTGGGTTGTCGTTCGCACTGTTTAGCTCGTTTTCAATCATTGAACGTAACCAAGGCAGTGAGTCTTGTACGACACCAATAACGTGTGGTGCACAGCGCAGTGAGTAGCGATCTTGCAGGCGATCGCTGTTGCGTGGTGGGCGCTCTGCGTTGAGGTCATCGCGCAACCAAGCTGCAACTTGCTGCTGACCTGGGTGAGGTTTCACCGCAAAAAGCGCTTCATCAAAGTGGAAGTCGTTGCCATGCATGCCCACAGAAACCATCGCAGTGATCTTGGTACACAATTGAGCAAGGTATTCCGCGCGTTTGTATGCCAAACAAGCAAGAGCTGTCATCACAGATGTACCATTCATCAGTGCCAAGCCTTCTTTCGGCTTTAACTGAATCGGGTTGATGCCAAGCTCGGCATACACTTCAGCCGTTGGGCGTACTTCACCTTTGTACAGCACGTCGCGTTCGCCGATAAGTGCGGCTGCTAAGTAGGAAAGTGGTGTTAAGTCGCCACTTGCCCCTACCGAACCTTCTTGAGGGATACGCGGCGCAATGTCTTGATTGATCAAGGTAACGATTTGATTGAGCAAATCGTGAGTGACTCCCGAGACACCCTGAGATAAAGAGCAAAGGCGAGTCGCGAGTACGGCTCTTGCTTGTTCATGGGTCAGAATGTCACCCAAGCCACAGCCATGGAAGCGGGTTAAATGTAACGGCAACTCATCAACCAACTCTGGTGGAATCGCAACGGTGCAGGAGTCGCCATAGCCCGTAGTCACGCCATAGATAACGCCTTCTTCTTTAAGCAAGCGCTCAAGAAAAGCGACACCACGATCAATTTTCGCGGTAAATTCAGCGGAGTTGTTGAGTTTTGCGTTCGAGCCTTGCGCGATGGCTACAACGTCTTCGATCGTTAATGATTGCGCGCCGAAAGTAATGGCGTTATTGGTTTGCGTTGTCATCTTGCTGATTACTTAGAGTCCAGAAATTGAAAAAATTATACCACTGCAAAGGTGCTTGCAGGGTGTAGTGTTCGAGTCGGTTTGCGTAGTTCTGAACAACCTGTTCTAAAGCGTGTTGGCGCTCCTTGCGCGGCAGAACGATCTTGTCGCTGAAATGCTCGAAATAGACGTTAAAATGCGGTGTCTTGCTGGTGTCATCCCTTAGCCCAAAGAGTAAGTACACCGGCGCTTTAAGCACAGAAGCCAGCATAAAAGGACCTTGCGGGAAGGGGGCAGGCTTACCAAGAAAATCGGCCCATACCGAACGGCTCTCTTTGCTGGTGGAGGTTCTGTCACCGACGATGACCACCCACTCACCTTGTTCGATTTTTTGCTGCAGCAAAATGGCCGTATCTGGCCCCATCGAACTGACTTGAATTAAGTTGAGTTCTGAATTTGGGTTGACCGCTTTCATGACCGTATTGAAGCGTTCGGCATGCTCTGTAAACACCAGCGCATTGATTTTGACATGCTTATGGCGTCGGCCGAGTGCACGGCATAGTTCGATGTTGCCAAGGTGAGAGCCCAAGATGAGTACACCTTGCTTATTATCGACCATGTCTTGAAATTGGTCTTGACCGTGAATGGTTAGGTTATCGACGTTAAAGTCGCCTTTCCATGCCGCCAGTTTATCTAACATGGTATGGCCAAAAGAGAGCAAGTGTTGGTAGCTATCTAGGTTTGATGGCAGTTCAATCTCTTGTTGTTTGGCGTAGCTTTTAAGTTGCTGCAGATAGATCTCGGATGCTTGCTTTGCGTCTTTGCCTGTGTAGTGGTAGTAACGCATGACCAGCTTCAAAATGAGGTTAAATGCGCCCCGACCCAACAGGCTATAGACCGCCAACATCAGCTTAATGCCAATGATGGTGCCTTGCTCCTGACGTTTAGACCAGTGAGCGTTTGAATTATTGCGTTTCTTTCTTGCGATGAGCTTCGGAATGCGCGGCAACATGCCAAAGAATAAGCGTGTATGCATCCAACTGATTTTAACGTTGTCCCATAAGGCATCGAAGTGAGAAATGCCGCCCTCAGGGTAGATAACGCGGGTTTCCACAAAATCGATTTCGACACCTTCCCAGTACATCCGCACCAGAATTTCGATGTCAAAGTCCATTCGTGTACCAATGCGGTACTGGTTGAGCACCTTGATGGTGGCGTCGACAGGGTAAGCCCTGAAACCACACATGCTGTCCTTGATGGCAAAAGAGAGAGTTTCAATCCAAACCCAAATATGAGTCGCGTATCGACCATATAAACGAGATTTAGGCACACTGTCATCGTAAACCGGTTGACCTGAAATAAGGTGAGTCGGGTTGGCCTGTGAGGCTTCAATCAGTTTAGGCAGAGCGTCCACATCGTGTTGGCCGTCTGCATCGATTTGGATGACATGGCTGTAGCCAAGCTCGTGGGCTCGGCGGATACCAGCCATGACGGCGCCACCTTTGCCTTGGTTTTCTGCCAAGCTAAGTAGTGTGACACCTTGGCAATCAGAGAGCTCGTTTAGCGCTTGTTTGGTTTGGTGATTGCTGCCGTCATCTACAATGATAAAAGGGAGGTCAAAAGGGGTCAGAGACGACACCACGGCTGCGATTGTACTGCCGTGGTTGTAGCAAGGAATCAGGAAGCAGGGTTGGTAACTACTCACTCTTTTCACCCAATTTCATTTTGCCAGAAGAGTGAACAATGGTTTGTTCATCTCGTGTCGAAGCGTACTTAAAAGCAAGTTTTTGTTTCGCGCTATCCCATGTTAACTCGAGCGTTACTAACATGTTGGGACGAATGGGCTCTTGGAATTTGATCACTTCCATGCCTTTAAATACCCTTGGCGCATTGAGTGTTTCAATGGCGTAATGCAGCGCCCAATCAATCTGAGTCACGCCTGGGAGCAGGGGGAAATGAGTGAAATGCCCCTGAAAATCTAACAGATCAGCATCCACCTTAAGCTCTAGAGTCGCTTGGTGCTCTTTGATATCCGTGCGGATGATGGTTGGTTTTCTTTTTTCCATATAACGGTCAAACTTGCTTATTGGAATTGTTTTTCAATCTCGGCAACCTGTCGTTTGCCTTGGCTGTTTAATGGTATCTCTTTTACCAAGCGAAACTTTCTTGGAATTGCAATGGGTTCGAGCCAATCACGCAGTGCTTTACGCAATGCCAGCCAAAACTTACCCTTGCCCAGTCGCTCGATTTCCATTTCGCCAGATGCGGTCAAGACGATGACGGCATACAAAGAGAGGCGATTTCCTTCCGTCATAGTAATGACAGCGCTTTCACTAATCCAGTTCAGCTGATCTAAACGTTTTTCAACTTCGACTAATGAAATTCGTTTTTCTTCGACTTTAACGACTCGATCGGTGCGACCAAGTAATTCGAACGTCATACTATCATGAAAGCGACATTCATCGGCGGTTTGATACCAGTTGTCCCCATCGATGTGCGGTGACTTAAGTCGTAGGCAGCGTTCACTGTTTAGCTCAGCTGTAACGCCGGGAAAAAGCTGCCATGGCGTCGAAGCGGACAACTGCTGACGGTGAGCGATGCCCCCTGTTTCTGTGCTGCCAAACACCTCAATTGGACGTTGGTTGAACAAAGCTAAGCAATGCTCAGCAGCGGTCGTTGGCAAGGGGCCACCTGATGAAAACACTGCTCGTATCTCGGCACTTTGATGCTCTTGAGTCAGGCGCTTTAACAGGGCGGGGCTGCTGATTAATGCGGTATTTGGATTGGCGTGATGAACAACTTGTTCCGGAAACTCTAAGTTGCGCGTCGCAAAAGGGCGCCCTGCGCACAGTGGCCATAGTACGCGAAACAGTAATCCATAGATGTGCTGATGAGAAACCGTGCTTTCGATGTTTGACGCCGCCAGCTTTTCACCCCACAAAGAGTCGAGTATCGCTACTTCGGTTTCCAGTTGATGCAGGGTCTTTGAGATCGCTTTTGGTTGTCCGCTAGAGCCAGAGGTAAACAGCACCAAGGCGATTTCTTCGCTAGCTAGGGTTGTTTTTTCTAGCTCGAAATCAGTGGGCGCAGGCTCGATTTGGCTTGTCTCAATCCCAGACTCAAGGGCAATGACATCATCGTGGAATAAGAGATCAAAATGCTCGCTGAGTTCGCGTACTGCTTCTGGCTGGTAGTTCCCAGGTAACACGAGAGATTTGTTCGCCAGACACGCGGCAAAAAAGCCAACGGCGAATAGATAGCTGTCTTCGAAGCACAGAGCGATGCGTTGAGCACGGTTGGCTTTCATTCTTGCGCTGTTGTGCGCAACATCACTGGTGAACGTCTGCCAAGAGATCGCGCTGTTAGCCGTGAAAGCCACTTTACTACGGCCGCTTCTATCGGCGGTAAAAAGATCGCTAATGGAGGTAAATGATCTGGCGTTTAAGCTCATTAACTATGGATTCCTACGAACAAACTGGCGAACGATCCACTCGACGACAAACAGGCTGCCTGCAAGTAGGTAGCTGATCAATCCGTTGTACAGCGTCCAAATCTCCAGTGGCTGAAAACAGGTGTAAAGTGCGATGAGTGCATTGAGTGCGAAAAAGACGCACCATATCTTTGTCACGCTGCGTGTATAGCGCACCCCACTTTCTGGTAAATCTGGCTCTTGGAGTCGAGCCAAGCGCTCAATCAGCGTTTGAGGCTGTCTTAAACTGCCAGCAAACAAAACAAGCATACACACGTTGACCACAACAGGGTAAAACGTTAGCCAGCCGTGCTGCCTGAACACAATACCCAAGCCGACCAAAATGATCCCAGTTACGGCGCTGATCTGTGCGATTTGCTTGAGTTCTTTGACTTTGCTTCGTTGAGCGGTCAGTACCCGCAAAAGTAAGGCGGAGATAAGTATTATCCCCACCAGAGAGAGCCCGAATTTATCGATGCCGAAGTAAACGGCGAATGGATAAGCGAGTAAGACAACTGCAGACAGAGCTGTCAGCAATTGGCGCATTATGCTTCCTTAAGAAGCTCTGCGACTGCGTTTACAACGTCATCAACGGTGCGTACGGTGCTAAATTCTGCAGGCTTAATTTTTTTGCCAGTTACATTTTGCAGGTGTACGACAAGATCAACAGCATCGATGCTATCTAAATCCAGATCTTGGTAAAGGTGCGCTTCTGGAACAATATCAGCAGAATCAATCTCAAATAATTCTTCAAGTGCTTCTTTAACTTGGTTAAATACTTGTTCTTTGTTTAAATCTGTCATGAGAAAGTACCTAAGAATTACTCGCTAACTTGCGAAGAGATGTATTTTGCTAAATTGCTTACGGAAGCAAAATGTTCACGCGTATTCGAGTCATCCGCGTCGATCACAATATTGTATTGCTTTTTGATAGCTAAACCCAGTTCTAGCGCATCAATCGAATCCAGACCTAAGCCATCACCAAACAGCGGCGCTTCAGTCTCTATATCTTCTACGGTGAGATCTTCAAGATTCAATGCATCAATAATAAGTTGTTTAATTTCGTTGTGTAATGTTTCCACTGGGACCTGCTTGTAACTATTGGTTTTCTGGGAAGAGAGCTTCACTTAAATGTTGCTGCAAACGTCGTGCAGCAATATTAGGGGACGTAGTTTGCTCTATAAATGGCTTAACCTCAACTTTATCCTTAACTTCGACAAGGAAAAAAGGTTTAGTTGGGGGAACTTGATACCACTTTTTCTCTTTTGTGAGAAAACTAGGAGTTACCGTAATATGTACTAGACGTAGGTCCGTTTCTGTTCTAACCGCAATTTGGGCAGAACCGCGTTGTAATTTGGATGCTTTACCTGGCGTGGTTCGTGTGCCTTCGGGAAATACCAGCAAAACGTTGCCTCGATCAAAACGCTCAGAACACATAGTGAGCAAATCATCAGGTGTTTCGTTAGGGATGTAGCCCGCCGCTTTGACAATGTGCTTCATAAAAGGATTGGACCAGATGGCCGATTTTACTAGGCAGTCGCAACGTTCGAGTTGAGAAGCGATTAGAACGTAGTCTATTAAACTGGGGTGATTGGCGACGATGAGGCAGTTACGGTCAGCCTTGAGTTTTTCAGCGCCCACGATTTTGTAGTCGATAGCGCCCGTAAATTTCATCAGACGACAAAAAAGGTCAAAACTGCGCTGAATAGCTCCTTGAACTCGGTACTCTCGCTCAATTTGGTTTTTACTTGTTAGGCGGATGTAGGGGTTGGCTAAAAAACTGAGCCCTAATCCACCTAAACCAAAGACCGAAAAACAAAAACCAGTAGCAACGACTCGCCAATATTGATTCAGTTTGTTCATTATCGCTGCCACACCCAAGATTGAGTCCGCGAGTGGGTCTGCCATGATGATTCATCAGAAACATAGTGCCGGATAAAGTCCAGAGCCTGCGGAAATTGTGGCTTAAAGTCTGAACCTGATTGACCTGCCACACGAATCTCATCGCCAGCAGAGAGGATTAGACCTAACGCGTAGCCTCGGTATTCAAACTCTTCATATTGATTGTAAACCTCAGGCAGGGGTTCATCGAAATCAACCAACATCACTTTGTGCTCTGGGTTGCTCTTTAAATACACCCAAGCTTCTAACAGGGCACTTTGAAAGGTATTGTCGCCAGCGGCAATGGAGGTAAGAGGAATCGGCTTTTTGGTTGCAATCGTCGCAAGACCGGCCGCTGTGTTGTGGACTGACTGCGAA